>DASXRG010000021.1:0-2904 GCA_036506735.1 Binatia bacterium
AGCGCCTTTCTCATCAACACGGCGCGCGGCGCGCTTATCGACGAGCCGGCTCTGATCGCGGCCCTCAGCGAAAAAAGACTCGCCGGCGCCGCGCTCGACGTGATTTCCCGCGAGCCGCCGCCCGCGGATCATCCGATCATCGCGGCGGCCAAGGAATTGGATAATCTCCTGGTCACACCGCACTGCGCCTGGTCCGCGCGCGAAGCGCGCGAGCGGCTGCTCGACGAGACGGCGGAAAATATTGCGGCGTTTGTCGAAGGGCGGGAAAGAAACCGCGTCGCGTGAGCGCTGTGACGGCGCGGAGAGGAGAAAATATGTTCACATTAAAGCTCGTTCTGCTCGCTTTCATCCTGTTCTTTAGCCGGCAGGCCGCGGTCAACGGCGCCGAGCCGCGCGCCCGCCCGCCGCAAGAGTGGGAAAAAACCGTGGCCGCCGCAAAAAAAGAAGGCCGGCTCAATCTCTACGTCGGCCGTTATGGAAGCGAGCCGCTCTTGGAGGAGTTTCGCAAAGAATATCCCGACATCAAAATCTCCAGCGTGAACGGCCAGGGCAGCCAGCTCGCCACGCGCATTCTGGCCGAGGCGCGCTCGGGAAAAATAATCGCCGACATCTACAGCGGCGGCGCCAACACCAACTACAACTTGCTTTACAAGGGGAAAGTCCTCGACTCGATCAAGGCGGCGCTGATCCTTCCCGAAGTCGTCGATCAAACGAAATGGTACGGCGGGAGCCACAGCTACGCCGATACAGAAGGCGAGCACATATTCGTCTACATCGCCAACCCCAGCTCGTCGGGCCTCTACTACAATACGACCCTCGTGAATCCGAAGGAATTTAAATCCTATTGGGATCTTTTGAATCCGAAGTGGAAAGGCAAGATCGTGTCGCAGGATCCGACCGGCACCGGCATCGGCGCGACGCTCGTCTTCTACTACAATAATCCGGAGATCGGGCCCGAGTTCATCAAGCGCTTCTTCGGCACGATGGACATCACGTACGGCCGCGACCGGCGCCAAATAACCGATTGGCTCGCGACCGGCAAGTATCCCATTTGTCTAGGCTGCCGCGAGGCGACGAAAGCCAAGGGGCAGGGATTGCCGGTGGAAGAGTTCGAGACCGGCGATTGGAAAGAGGGAGTGCACATCTCGACCGGCGGCGGCTCGATGAGTTTCATCAAAGGCGCGCCGCATCCGAACGCGGCCCGCGTCTTTATCAACTGGTTTCTCTCGCGCAAAGGCCAGCTCGCGCTGCAAAAATACCCGGACCTTTACGGCGAAGTGCCGCCGAACTCCCGCCGCATCGATATTCCGAAGGACGACCTGCCCGCGGAAAGCAAACTCGTCAAAGGAAGAAAGTATCTCGACATCTCCGACGCCGAGTGGCAGGACATGGCGCCGATTTTCAAGATCGTCAAGGATGCTTTGAAATTGAACGAGGCGAAGTAGCCAGTGTCTCGGCTGTCATGCCATCGATCGGCGACCAACCATTCGATAAAGCATGAGCAAGACAATAGCGCCGATTACGGCCATCACAAAGCCGACCGGATCGCCCTCGCGATATAATCCGATGAATCGGCCCAAGAATCCGCCCACCAATGCCCCCACGATACCGATTACGATCGTAATGATAAATCCGCCGGGATCGCGTCCCGGCATCAGGAACTTTGCGACGATCCCGACAATCAAGCCAAAAACGATCCATCCAAGAATACTCATGGCTATGACTCCCTCCTCTCTCTTAGACGATCCTTCCTATTGCGAGATATTCAGCGCGATGCCAAGAGGGACTGCGGCATCCCCGATACTCGTCGCGCTTGCCAAGCCAGTGAGCCGCCAGTTTTGAACCGGTTCTTTGGAGAGACCCGCTTGCGCGCTAGCGCCCCAGCTCTGAGTCTTGCCTGATTTCATTAACTCACTATTAGCGGCGTCGCGAACAGCCAACGTCATAGCCGGCGATTTGATGAGATATTGAATGTTATTTCCGTCGCTGAGGGTCAGAGACAAGACCACGTCTTGACCTTCAACCACCGGCAAGGTTTGCATCGAGACAATTTGCTTTGAAGCTGTCGTTTTATTGATCGTATCGATGTAGAGCCACACCGACGACCCGACAAACGCCAGCACTACCAGCCAGGCATACTGACCGACCCTTTTCTGTCGCTTGAGAGAACCACGCCTCTGGGAGTCGAATAGGGTGCGGTAGGATTGCCTTTCGGCTGACAATTGTTTAGCGGGGTCCGGCTCTCTCGAGCTTTCGGGTTGATCGAAGGAGATTTGAAAACTATTCAACATCATCCCTATGGCCATCAACACCAGCGGAATGCCAACGATCAAAAATGGGTTCATTTTTTCTCCTTCTCGTTTGCGGCTTCTAATAGCCTTTGTCCCGTTTATATGTGCGCTCATTCAAAACGAAATGTCTTTTCCTCCGGCGAAGCTAAAAGGCAAGCATCGAGCGGAGACCTGCCGGACAAATCCCACAACGGCGATCGAGCCGAGAACCGCCGTAGCATATCTGTCGAACGAGGTCTCGTCTCCGATGCCAATCCAGAAAAATAAATAGCCGCCGACAGAAGCGCCGATGATCCCGAAGAGGATATCCAAGCTCTTCGCGTAACCTGGCAACAAGGTTTCTCCGTAGCCCTTTTTCCCGGCCAACTTTCCCGTCAACCAACCGGTGATTCCCCCGGCCACGATCCATAACATTCCGCTCATAAAAACCTCCTGCTTGTTGATATACGACCCGAAGAGGGGGAATACCCCTCTCCGGATCGGAAGGTCTGTCGTGTTCGACCGCGGCTAGCAGCGATCTGGCGGGAGGTCGAATTCATAACCTCAAAGGCCTCAACTTGCAGAGAGCCTTCAACCCACCCCCGACAGTGCCTTCAAGAAGGCTGCCTCATTG
>DASXRG010000022.1:0-1594 GCA_036506735.1 Binatia bacterium
GCGGTTCCTGCGCGCCTATCTTAAAGCCTGCGAGTTTTTCTACGACCCGAAAAACAAGGAGGCTGCGGTGCGCGCGCTCGCCGAGCGCACCAAAGCGGAAAAAGAGGAAGCGGAAAAAACCTATGCGCTGTACATGAAAACCCAAAAAACCATACCCCGAGACGGTGGCATCGACCTACAAGGCGCGCGCAAAGTCGCAGAGAACTGGAAAGACTTCGGCCTGCAAAAGCTGCCACCGCCCATAGACGGCCTCATCGACATGAGCTACCTGGCGGAAGCAAGAAAGTAAGTGAAAAAAGAGACGGGCGGATTCAAAGATGGCCACTAAACCTGCGGACATCGTTTTCAACAACGGTTTGATCGTCACGCCCGCCGGCACCATCGAAGGCGGTGTCGCAATTCTTAACGGCAAGATCGCCTCCGTCGGCAGCGACGCCTTTCTGCCAGCCGCCAATCGTGAAATCGATCTCTCCGGCAAATATCTTCTCCCCGGCGTCATCGATCCGGAGTGTCATTTAGGCAGCCATCGCGCGCTCGCCGATGATTTCTATTCGGAAACCAGAGCGGCCGCGGCGGCCGGGGTGACCACCTGGGGAATGCAGTTGGTCAGCTTGGCGATTACCGGCGGCGCGGACAAGGTCAAGGGACCGGAGGACATTCCGTCGTTCACCCGCGCGATGCCGCGCTATTATGAGGCGTCGCGCACCGCGGCAATAGATTTTTTTCTAACGCCGATCCTCGGCACCGACGAGCACGTCGCCGAGATCCCTTACCTGGCCGGAGAACACGGCATCAGCTCCTTCAAATTGCACTTGCAGATGCAGGGTCCGTGGAAATCGTCCTGGCCGGCATACTCGTTTGACGACGGCAGCATTTACAGCGCCTTCGACGCCGTCGCCAAGCTCGGCGCGCCGGCCATCGCACTGCTGCACTGCGAAAATTGGGAGATTGCCCGCGTCCTCCAGGAACGGCTGATGGCGGCCGGCCGCACCGACATGGGCGCTTGGGACGATCGCTCGCCCGCATTCACCGAAGCGGGACACGCGAGGACCTATCTTTATTATGCCCGGATCGCAGGCTGCCCAATTTACGTCGTTCATGTCACGAGCAAGGAAACGATCGCGGAGATTGAGGAAGCCAAGGCAGACGGCATGACCGTCTACAGCGAGATCGGCACGCACTACCTCGTGCTGCACAAGGACGCCTGGAAGATCAACGTACCGCTGCGCGATCGCTCCACTCATGAGACGCTGTGGCGCGCGCTCGCTTCCGGCGCCATCGATTGCATCGGCAGCGACCACGTCGCGCACACCCGGACCCGCGAATCGATGGAAACCGGCAACGTCTGGACCACCATCAGTGGCTTTCCCTCCCGGGTCGAGGGAATGCTGCCGATGATGCTGAGCGAGGGAGTGAACAAGGGTCGTATCTCGATAGAACGGCTGGCGCAGGTCGCCAGCGAAAATCCGGCACGCATCTTCGGACTTTACCCGAGGAAAGGCGCGATCGTTCCCGGCGCCGATGCCGATCTGATCGTCGTTGACTTGAAACGGCGCGCGAAAATCACCAAGGAGCTTCTCCACACGATAACGCC
>DASXRG010000023.1:0-1755 GCA_036506735.1 Binatia bacterium
AAAGATGGCAAGCATCGACCTTCCTCCTTCATCGCAAAAGCGGCTTCTAGAATTATCCCGCCAGACCTTGGAGAGTTTCGTCCGGGGTTCGGCCAACCATGCCGAGAAAATCGACGATCCCCGCCTTTTGAACCCCGACTACGGCGCTTTCGTCAGCTTGCACCGGCGCGCCGAGTTGAGAGGATGCATCGGCACCTGTTTTCCCACCGGCCCGCTCTACGAAACCGTCATCGAAATGACCGAGGCCGCGGCTTCGCGCGATCGCCGCGTCGCCGCCATCGCGCCGGGCGAGCTGCCCGAGATCCGCATTGACATTTCCGTCCTCAGTCCTTTGGAGTCGGTAGCCGAGCCGCTCGCGTTGGAAATCGGCAAACACGGCCTCTACATCACGAGCGGCGCCCACCGCGGCGTGCTCTTGCCGCAAGTGGCGACCCAATACGGCTGGGACATCGAAACCTTCCTCGCTCAGACCTGCGTCAAAGCAGGCTTGCCGAAAGAAGCCTGGAAGAGGCCGAAGACGAAAATCTCCAGCTTCATCGCCGTGATCATCGAGGAGAACGCATGAGACGGCGCAATTTCATTTGGCTCTGCGCCGGGTGGTTGGCGCTCTGGCCGCGCCGGCTGGCCGAGGCCTTTTGCAATCCAGCGATCGTGCGCCTGTTCGACGGCGGCCGAGATCTGGTTCAAGCGCGGCCCGGCCGGACCACCCCTCAACTCGGCAACTACTTCGTGCAATGGTTCGGCCACTCGAGTTTTTTAATCCAGTCGGGCAGTCAAACGAAGGTCGTCACCGATCCGAACCTCGACGTCACGCCCGGCATCCGCGCGGACGCGGTCACCGTGAGCAACGATCACATCACGCACAACAACGTCGGCGCGGTTTCGGGCGAGCCGGTGATTCTGCGCGGCATCACCCTGCGCCAGACGTGGAACCCGATCCGGACGAGCGTCAAAGACATCATGATCGTCAATATTCCGAGCCAAAGAGGGCCCGCGTGGGGTGCGGTCGCGAACTCGATCTTCATCTACGAGATGGGCAGCCTCTGTTTGGCGCACCTCGGCAACCTGGGACACTTGCTGACGCCCGAGCAGGAAAAGGTCCTTAACCGCGTCGATGTTCTGATGACGCCGATCGACGCGATGACCAATCTCGGCTTCGCGGACGTGCTCAGGATCGTCGAGCAGGTGCGGCCGCCGATCGTGATTCCAATGCATTACGACGCGCCGCGCCAGGCCGACTTCTTCGCCGAATTTGTCGGTGACCGCTATCCGATTCGCCGCCTGAAAGATTCCCAGCTCATTTTGAACCGCTCGACGCTTCCGGCCTCGACCGAAATATTCATCCTGTCCCACCCGCGCTCGTATTTTTCCTGGGAATGAGCGGCGCAGCGCGCGCTGGGCGTCGCGCGCGCGTTTACTTCGCGGTTTATTAATGTTATAGAGTTCGGATTGAGCTCCAGACTCGAAGGACTCGTCAGTGAACCAAAGAGACCTTGATTTCTTTCGCCGCTTGCTCAATGAAAGAAAGCACGAGCTGCTCACCGAAGCGGGCAAGACCGTCGACGGAATGAACGGGCACGAAAACTTTCCCGACCCGACCGACCGGGCTTCGATGGAATCGGACCGCAACTTCACCCTGCGCATCCGCGACCGCGAGCGCAAGCTGATCGTGAAAATCGACGAGGCGCTCAGGCGCGTGGAGGACGGGAGCTACGGCGTGTGCGAAGAGTGCGGCGACAAGATCGGCACCGCCCG
>DASXRG010000024.1:0-15168 GCA_036506735.1 Binatia bacterium
GGCAGCACCGCGCGCTCGAAGCCGAGTTTGCCCGCCTCTTTCAGGCGCGCTTCCGCCTGCGGTACGCCGCGGATCTCGCCCGCGAGACCTACCTCGCCGAAGATGACCATTTTAGAATCGATCGGTTTCTCGCCGTAGCTCGATCCGACCGCGGCGACGATGCCCAAATCGACCGCCGGCTCCTCCACCTGGACTCCACCCGCGACGTTGACGAAAATATCCTGATTGAAGAGCTTGAGCCCCATCTTTTTTTCCAGCACCGCGACGAGCAGCGCCACGCGGTTGTGATCGACGCCGATCGTGGTGCGGCGCGGCACGGCGAGAAAAGAGTGGCTCACCAGCGCCTGAAGCTCGACGAGAATCGGGCGCGTCCCCTCCATGCTGCAGATCACCGCGGAGCCGGGCGCTTGAAGCGGGCGCTCCATAAGAAACAGCTCCGACGGATTGCTCACTTCTTTAAGACCGCTCTCTTTCATCTCGAAGACGCCGATCTCGTTGGTCGAGCCGAAGCGGTTCTTGACCGCCCGCAGGACGCGAAAATTGTGGCCGCGGTCGCCCTCGAAATAGAGCACCGTATCGACCATGTGCTCGAGCACGCGCGGCCCGGCGATCGCGCCGTCTTTGGTCACGTGGCCGATGACGAACGTGCTGAGGCCGCTTCTTTTCGCCAGGGTGATGATCGCCCCGGAACATTCTCTCACCTGGCCGATGCTGCCCGGCGCCGAGGGGAGCGACGACGAAAAGAGAGTCTGGATCGAATCGATGACCAGGACGGCGGGCTGGGTTTTCTTTATCTGTTCCAAGATTCTGTCCAGCGCGGTTTCGCTGAGAACGAGCAGCTTCGGCGAATCGATGCCGAGCCGCTCGGCGCGCATCTTGATTTGGCGCGGCGATTCCTCGCCCGAGACGTAGAGGCAGGTGAGGCCGGTTTGGCTGAGCGCGGCGAAGGCCTGAATCAGCAAGGTCGATTTGCCGATGCCGGGATCGCCGCCAATCAACGTCACCGAGCCGGGCACCAGGCCGCCGCCGAGCACGCGGTCGAATTCGCCGATGCCCGAGAGAACCCGACCCTCCTCGGCGGTCGAGATCTCGGCAATCGACGCCGGATTTTCCTTGGCGCCGAATTCGTCGCGCGGATGCGCCGCGCGCTCGACTTTCTCCTCGACGAGCGTGTTCCATTGGTTGCAGTCGGGACACTTCCCCAGCCACTTGGGCGACTGGAAGCCGCAATTCTGGCAGGAAAAGACGATTTTGACTTTGGCCATCGCCTATCCATTCCACAGATGGCGGAACTGTTTCGCGACCACTTGATCGTACGACACCGGCTTCGAAAGAAGCCCCACGTCTTGGGCAAAGCGGTTCATTTTGGCGACTGTGTCTTCCGAGATCGTCGGATCGTAATAAGGCAAATCGCGCCGGATCAACTCCGCGACCAATTCGGCTTCCGTCGGCGGAAAAATCCGCCGTCCCACTTCCGTCGCGCGCTGTGGCTCGTCGCGGAGCGCTTTGTGCGCGCGCACGAGGGCGCGGATCGCGGCGGCGGCGCTTTCAGGCTCGAGCTCGATCTTGTTGTCGGTCGTAACCAGAGCGGGAAAAGTGTAGTGGCGGGCGGCCGGGGGGCCGTCGCCGCGGCGGACGTCTATAACAATGGTCCCGACCCCGCGCCTGACGGCGATCTCGGCGCCCATCGCGTTGGCCCAAAACCCGTCGATCTTTCCTTCTTCCAACGCCTTCGCCGCAGTCAGGCCGAATGAAACCGTTGCGCCGGTCGCGCCGGGAACCGGGGCGATATTCACTCCGTCGCGGTCCGGATCGATGCCGGCTTCGAGGAGCAAGCGCTTGAGCCCGTAATCCACTCCGGGCGCCGCGCCGATTCTGAGACCTTTGACCGCGCTCAAATCGCCGCGCTTCGCGCTCAAGTCGGCGCGCAGCACGAGCAGCCAATACATTCTCTGGCCCAGCGCGGCCAAAAGCTTCGCGCCTTTCCAATCGGGGAAAGCCATCAAGGTCGCATGCGCCGAGCCCACGACGAAATCGAGCGCCCCGTCGCGCAGCGCTTCCATCGTCTTCGGCACGGGAAAAAGCAATTCGACTTTTTCGACGTCGAGTCCTTCGGCCTTGAAAAAGCCGAGCTCGACGGCGGCGATGGCGGGAAAATAGGAATTCGAGATCAGATCGGGAACGGCGATGCGCATCAAAAGGTCTCAAATCTCAAATTTCATATCTCAAAGCAAAGGGAATTTTTTGAAATTTGAGATTTGCCATTGGAGATTCAGAACGTAGCGAGCTACCGCTACGTTCCGACGGGCTGTTCCGCGCGCCACGAGCGGAGATATTTAACCACGTCGTCCAGCGGTAAAACGTCGGCGTATTTCTGATTCATGTCGAACAGGTTGATCGCATGGCAGGCCTCGTGCCGGTCGAAGACGCCTTCTTCGACGACAACCATGCGAAAGCGATACGTCGTGCCGTCAACCACGCTGGCGCGCACGCATCCGCTCGTGCTCTCGCCGACGGTGATGATGGTATCGATGCCTAGATGATTGAGGTGGCCGACGAGGGGCGTGCCCCAGAAGGCGCTGGGAGACGACTTTTTCAACACCGTTTCTCCCGGCAGCGGCTCGACCTCGTCGATAATGTCGAATTTGCGGCGTTGGCGATCCAACTCGTCCGGCGGAAGCTGGCCTCGGTCTTTGTTATCGTTACGCCGAAACGACCATTCGGCGACTCCGGCGTCGCCCAATCCGGTTACGTGGACGATCGGAATGCGCAGCTCGCGCGCGGTCTCGAGCAACTTCTGAATGTGCGGAATTGCGTTCCAGCCCGCCATGCCGCAGCTTCCCGGCCAGGTCTTAATCGCTTCCAACACCGGCTGCGGCTTGTCGCCGAAAACCCAGCGGTACAAATCGATCAAAAGCACTGCGGGTTTCTTCCCGAAGCCGATGCTTCTCGGCGGCTTCATCGCGACGTGCGACTTGTCCTGCTCGGTCAAAAAACGATCCCAAACGCGTTCACGATCGGCCATGGGACACCTCCTTGTTCGCTCCATGTCTATCATCGCGTTTGTTCGAGGGTCAAGGCGGAGGCCGGTTGCTCTAAAACTCTCCATATAATAGATCTATCCAACGCATGACGCTCGATTTTATACAGGAAGAATTGGCAGCGCTGAAGCGTCAAGGCCTCGATCGCAAGCTGCGCCGGGTCGATGGCGAGCAAGGGCCGACACTGATGCTCGACGGCCGCGAGGTGCTCAACTTTTCCTCCAACAACTATCTCGGCTTGGCGAATCACCCGGCCTTAAAAAGGGCCGCGAAAGAAGCGATCGACCGCTACGGCTGCGGCGCCGTCGCGTCGCGTTTGATATCCGGCAACATGACCTTGCACGAAGAGTTGGAGGAAAAGATCGCACAGCTCAAAGGCGCCGAGGCCGCGCTCGTTTTCAACTCCGGCTTTCAGGCCAACGTCGGAATCATTCCAGCCCTCGCCGGCGCAGAAGATTTTGTTTTCAGCGACGAGTTGAACCATGCCAGTATCATCGACGGCTGCCGTCTCGCGCGGGCGAAGACCGCGGTGTATCCACACTGCGATTTGACGTCCCTCGAAGAAGCGCTCAAAAATGCTCCGGCAAAAGGCCGCAAGCTGATCGTCACCGAAACGCTCTTCAGCATGGACGGCGACGAGGCGCCGCTGGCGGAGATCGTCGAGCTGGCGGAACGGTTCGGCGCCATGATCATGGTGGATGAAGCGCACGCGACCGGAGTCGCCGGTCCGAACGGCGCCGGCGTCGTCGCGAAGTTGGGACTCGGCGACCGCATTCCGATTCAAATGGGCACCTTGGGAAAGGCGCTCGGCGGATTCGGCGCTTACGTCGCGAGCGGCCGGGCGCTGCGCGAGCTGCTCATCAACCGCTGCCGTAGTTTTATCTTCACGACATCGCTGCCGCCGCCGGTGCTGGCGGCGGCGCTCGCGGCCATCGGGCTCTTGTACAGCGAGCCGCAGCGCCGCCTCGCGCTCTGGCACAACATCCGCGCGCTGCGTGAAGGGCTGAGAAATCTCGGATTCTCCCTCGGGAAGAGTGAGAGCCAGATTCTGCCGCTCGTGATCGGCGACGCGGAAAAATGCATGGCGTTCTCCGAGCGACTGCTCCAGGCGGGCGTCTTTGCTCAGGGCATCCGACCGCCGACGGTGGCCGAAGGAACCTCGCGTCTGAGAATCACGCTCATGGCGACGCATACGCATGAACACCTCCATCGCGCGCTGAAAGCGTTCGAGGAAGCGCGCGGTGAATTGATATGACCACGCGACGCGAAGACCTTAGACGCCTCGACCACAAATATTTGTGGCATCCCTTCACCCAGATGCAGGAGTGGATGAGCGAGGATCCGTGCATCATCGAGGCCGGCGAGGGGCATTACCTAGTCGATGTCGAAGGCAAAAGATATCTCGACGGCGTGTCATCGCTCTGGTGCAACGTCCACGGACATAGAAAAGAGGAGCTGGATCAGGCGATCAGAGCGCAGCTCGACCGCATCGCGCACTCGACGCTTCTAGGCCTCAGCCACATACCGGGCATCGAGCTGGCGGAGAAGCTGATCGAGATCGCGCCGGCCGGTTTGCAACGGGTCTTCTACTCCGACGACGGCGCGACGGCGGTGGAAATCGCGCTCAAGATCGCGGTTCAGTACTGGCAGCTGAAAGGAGAGCAAAGCCGGACGCGCTTCGCTTCCCTCGCCGAGGCGTATCACGGCGACACGATCGGCGCGATGAGCGTCGGCTACTCGGAGACGTTTCACCATTTTCACCAGCCGCTCCTCTTTCCGGTGTTGCGCCTCAACCCGCCGCACGTCTTTCGTTATTTCAAGCGGATGAGCGAGGCGGAGGCGCTCGAGAGCGCGATCGAGGAGGCGGAGAGAACACTCACTCAAGAAAAGAATTCACTTGCAGCTCTCATCATCGAGCCGCTGATTCAGGGCGCGGCCGGCATGTGGCCGCAGCCGGCGGTTTACGTCAAGGCGCTGCGCGAGATCTGCCGCAGGAATCGGATTCTCTTCATCGCCGATGAGGTCGCGACCGGCTTCGGCCGGACGGGAAAGATGTTCGCCTGCGAGCATGCCGGCGTGAGCCCGGATATCTTCTGCGTTGCCAAGGGAATCACCGGCGGCTATCTGCCGCTCGCGGCGACCTTGACCACCGAAGAGATTTTCTCGGCGTTTCTCGGCGCCTACAAAGAATTCAAAACCTTCTTCCACGGCCACACGTACACGGGCAATCCGTTGGGTTGCGCGGTCGCACTGGCCAGTCTCGAGCTTTTCAAGAAAGAAAAGATTCTCGAACGCATGCAGCCGAAGATCGCTTACATGAAAGAACGGCTGGAGCGGGAATTTCTTCCGCTCGCGCACGTGGCTGAAGCGCGCCAATGGGGCTTCATGGTCGGGATCGAGCTGGTCGAGGAAAAGACCGGCAGGAAGAGTTATCCGTCGGAAAAACGAATCGGACACCAGGTCATCCTCGCCGCGCGACAACGCGGCGTCATGATTCGGCCTTTGGGCGACGTGATCATCCTGATGCCGCCGCTGACGGTAGAAGAGAGTGAATTAAAGACACTTGTCGATGTCACATTTACGTCGATAAAAGCCGTGACGGAAACAAATGGGTAGCGGTATCTTCATCACCGGAACCGATACCGGCGTGGGGAAAACGTTCGTCGCCTGCGGTCTGGCGGCGCTATTGCGGGAGTCAGGTTACAGCGTCGGCGTGATGAAGCCGGCGGAGACCGGCTGTGTTGAAAAAGACGGGCAGCTCTTTCCCGAAGATGCGGCTCGTTTGAAGGAAGCGTCAGGCTGCGAGGAGCCGCTGAAAAAAATCTGTCCGTATCAGCTCAAAGGCCCGTTGGCGCCGAGCGTCGCCGCGGAGCGGGAGGGAGTTAAGATCGACGTCGATCACATTGTCGCGCTCTACACCGAAATCAGCGCGGCGCACGATGTCACTCTC
This sequence comes from Binatia bacterium, assembly GCA_036506735.1. Lineage (GTDB taxonomy): Bacteria > Desulfobacterota > Binatia > UBA9968 > UBA9968 > JAJPJQ01. The sequence continues at coordinate 5,992 of DASXRG010000024.1, forward strand.
GTCGAAGGCGCGGGCGGGCTGCTCGTGCCGCTGCTGGCGCACTACACTTACGCTGACCTGGCAAAGCTCCTGAAGCTTCCCGTCATCGTCGTTGCCGCCAATCGTCTCGGCGCGATCAATCATCTGCTTCTCACCTTGGAGCACGCCTCGTGCCGCGGTCTGCGCGTGCTCGGCTACGTTCTGAATCGGGTATCGAATGATTCCTCGCTCGCGGTCGATACCAACGCCGAAGCTTTACGTATTCTAACCCCAGTACCTTTTCTGGGAGAGATTCCTTACGTCGAGAATATAAGCGCAAGCCGGCTTTCGCCGGCAGACCTGATCGAGGAAAAACTGGACCTTCGACCGCTCGACGCGGTTTTAGCGCTGAGATAAAACATCGTGCTCTAACCCTCCGCTCGCAGCGCTTCGAGCGCGGGGCGGCGGAAAATTCCCCAACAGCCGAGCACTCCCGCCACAACCGTCGCCGCCGTGGCCAGGACTGGAATCGCTACGAGCGGCGCCGGCGCAATCGAGGGGACGGTGCCGAGGAAATAAAAACTCAAACCCCAACCGGCCGCGATGGCGAGCAGCGCGCCGGTCGCGCAGGAAATTGCGCCCAAAAACATATACTCAGCGACGATTGCATTGACGATCTGAGACCGCGGCGCGCCGAGAGCCCGCATCAGGATGCTTTCTTTGAGCCGCTGCGACCGGGTGCTCAAAACCGCGCCGGCCAGCACGGCGAGACCGGTCAGGATAGTGAAAAGGGCGATGAAGCGAATGGCGCCGGAAATTTTTCCCAGGATAGAATCCAAGGTTTCGAGGACCAGCGCCAGGTCGATGATCGAAACGTTCGGCGCGCTTTGCAAGACCGCGCGCTGCAGACTCGCCGACTGCTCGGGCGAGGCAACGCGGGTAAACAGTGCGTAGAACTGCGGCGCGCCCTCCAGCACGCCGGCGGGGAAAACCACGAAGAAGTTGGGGTGGACGCGCTGCCAATCGACCTCGCGGATGCTGGCAACTTGGGTCGCCAGCGGGACGCCCTGGACTTCGAACCGCAAAGCATCGCCGACGCCGACCTTGAGCGCTTCGGCGATTCCCTTCTCGACAGAAATGGGAATCGGTTCGAGGTCGCGGTTGACCTTTCCTTGCCAGCTCCCCGCGATGATTTTCTCCGTGCGGGCGAGTCCGCTCCGGTAGGTGGAACGATATTCTCTTCTCAGCGCCCAGGACGGAATCGTCGTTGCGGCATCCGCGCGGATCTCTTCGACCGGTTTATCGTTGATTGCGGCGAGCCGCATGGTGACGATCGGAACCTCCTGGGACACCGGAACATCGAGCTTTTTGAAGACGGACCGGATCTCTTCTCTTTGATCTTTTTGCACGTCGAACAGCACCAGGTTGGGCTCGCCCTTGCCGCTCCTTTCTTCGACCTGCTTCAGCAGCATGCCGTGGACGCTGTAGAGCGTCACGAGCAGGAAAGTTCCGAGGCCGATCGCGAGCATGACGGCGGTGGTCTGGTTGTTCGGGCGGTAGAGGTTCGCCAGCCCCTGGCGCCATGGAAACGGCAGGAATTCCGGCGTGAGCTTCCGCATCAGAGTCGAAACCGTCTTCGCGATGAGCGCGAGAAGTCCGAAGGTCGCAAAAACTCCCGCGGCGAACCACAGCGCGTGAATCCAACGCTCGGTAGCCGCCCAGGCAAATCCCAGGACGGCGGCGGCGATGAGAAAAAAAATCAACCACAGCCAAGGATCGCGCGCGCGCCGGCTCTGCTCGTAGGAAGAGCGCAGCGCCAGCAGCGGCGAGATGTTTCTCAGCGACACCAAGGGAAGGAGCGAAAAAAGAAACGTGACGACGAGGCCGATGCCGATTCCTACCAGTATGCCGTTGGGAGCGAATGAAAAAATTGAATTCACCGGCAGGAAATCTTTGAGCGCGAGCGGCAGCAGCGACTGCAAGGCGACGCCGAGAATCGCGCCCAGACCGGAGCCCGCCAGCGCGACGAGCAGCGCCTGAATCACATAGACGATCACGGTTTCGCCGGGCCGCGCGCCGACGCACCGGAGCACCGCCACGGAAAAGGTCTTTTCTTTGGCGTAGACGTGGATGCCGCTGGCGACGCCGACGCCTGCGAGCAAGACCGCGACGAAGACCGCCAGGTGCAGGTAACGGGACAAATTTTCCATGTTGCGCGTGAGCGCGGCGGTGCGCCGGCTGACCGTGTCGGCCTCCAGACGCAAGCGCGACAGCTCGGGCGATATCGTTTGGACCATTTGATCGGCGTCTACGGCCGGGTCGAACCGGAAATAAGCCCGATATCTGACGAGACTTCCTTTTTGCAGGAGCTGGGTTTGGTCCAGATGGGCGAGCGGCACATAGACGCGCGGCGTGATCAAAGAGAAGGCCAAGGTCTCGCCCGGAATCTTGCGCAGCTTGCCTGCGATCAGAAAATCCTGGTCGCCGATTCTCACAGGGTCGCCGACGCGCGCGCCCGATTGAATCATGACGGTTTCATCGACCAGTGCGTTGCGGCCGTTTTGGAAATTCTTGCTGGCCGATGCCGGCTCGGTTTCCAACTTGCCGTAATAAGGGAAAGCGCCGCTCAATGCCCGCACCTGGACGAGCCGCGACGCGCCGCTGCCGGGGAAATAGGCCATCGAAGAGAAGCTGGTTTGGCGCGATTGTTCGCCGCCGAGCGAGGCGATGAGCGCTTCGGCCTCGTCGGAGAACGGCTCGCGGCCGTCGAGCGCCAAATCGGCGCCGAGCAGACTCTTCGATTGCTGCTGGACGCTGGCGGCCAAATTGTCGCGAAACGACGCGACCGCGACGACCGAGGCGACGGCGAGAACGACGCACGCCATCGAGAGCAGCAACGTCTTGAGGCCGCGCCGCGCGTCGCGCAGCGCCATCAGCCAAACCCATCGTGTGAAAATCGAGTTCATCGGTTGGCTCAACCGGCGGTGGGCTGCGCTTTCACGCGCGCGTCGGATACCACCCTTCCTCCTCTTAAGCTGATCACGCGATCGGCCTGCCGGGTCAGCTCGCGGTCGTGCGTGACCAGCATCAAGGTCGTGCCGGCCGTGGCGTTGAGTTCGAAAATCAGCCGGACGATATCCCCGGCCGTTTCCGTATCGAGATTGCCGGTGGGCTCGTCGGCGAAGAGAATTTTCGGGCGGTTCATGAACGCGCGCGCGATCGCGACGCGCTGCTGCTCTCCTCCCGAAAGCTGGACGGGGTAGTGCTGCATGCGGCCGTCGAGGCCGACCTGCTTCAATAAATCCGCCGCCCGGCTCCGCGCGTGGTTTTCGCCGCGGATCTCCGCCGGCACCATGACGTTCTCCAATGCGGTGAGCGACGGCAGCAATTGAAAACTTTGGAAAATAAAGCCGATCGACTCGTTGCGGATACGCGACAGCTCCTCTTCGCTGGAAAGATTCAAGGAAATCCCGTTAAAAAGCACCGCGCCTTCGCTGGGCCGCTCCAGGCCCGCGCAGATCGCGATCAAGGTCGTCTTGCCGCTGCCCGACGGACCCACGATCGCGCAGGCGCTGCCCGCTTCGATCGTGAAGCTGACGTCCTTCAAGACCGGCAGCGTTTGCGCGCCGCTCTTAAAAACCTTGGACAAATGTTCTACGCTTAGGATAGTGGATCTGGACATGGAGCGTTGGGGGAGATTCGAAAGGAAGATTTGAGCTCGCACGGCAAACGTCGCGTGATTCAACTTTAGAGGTTTTATGAACCCAAGGCAACTCAGAGAAAAACGAACAGCCGCTCTTTCGATGCTGGCTTTTTTATCGCTGCTCGGCCTCTCTGCCGCCGCTCCCGCGCCTAGAGTCGTCTTGTTTCTAGGCGACAGCGTGACCGCGGGATTGGGGCTCGACTCCTCCCAGGCTTTTCCGGCGCTGATTCAGAAGAAGATCGACGCCAAGGGCTGGAACGTCAAAGTCATCAACGCCGGCGTCAGCGGCGACACGAGCGCGGGCGGCCTCGGCCGGATGGATTGGCTGCTGAAAAACAAAATCGATGTCTTGGTTCTCGAACTGGGCGCCAACGACGGGCTGCGCGGCGTGCCGCCCGAAGTCACGAAAAAAAATCTGCAGGCGATCATCGACCGGACCAAAGAGCGCTATCCCAACGCGGAGGTGATCGTCGCGGGGATGAAAGTGCCGCCCAACATGGGGCGGGCTTACGGGCAGCAGTTCGAAGCGGTCTATCCCGAGCTGGCGAAGAGGAACAAGGTCCGGCTGATTCCTTTCGTCCTGGAAGGCGTCGGCGGAGTGCGCGAGCTGAACTTGCCGGACGGTATGCATCCGAGCGCCAAAGGCCACGAGATCATCGCCGCCAACGTGTGGAAAGTCTTGGCGCCCGTGCTGTCTTGACGCGGCGCGAACTACGCGGATGCAGGCTCGGAACCGAACTGTCTCAACCCCGGCAACAAGATCCAAACAGTCACGGTCAAGACGACGCCGATGGCGCTGCCGACGATCAACGCGCCCGGCGCGCCGGCGAGCGACGCCGTAAATCCCACCACCATCGCTCCGACCGCGTTGGCTCCCTGAGAAAACATGTTGAAGACGGAGAACGCCCGGCCGCGAATGTGGTCGGGCGTAAGCAGGTGAAACGCGGTCTGGCGCATCACCGCCTGCAACGAATTGGTCAGTCCCAGGCCGCCCACCAGCAGAACCGCCGGCCAAAAGTCGCGCGACACGGCAAAGCAGCCGAGGCAGAGGCTGAACAGAAGAAAAGCCCAGAGCACGACCAGTCCTTTCCGTTCCACGTTGCCCGCCATGAGCAGGGCGAGCGTGCCGAGAGTGCCGCCGACGGCCGGCGCCGAAGCCAACACGCCGAAAGCGGCGGGCCCGACGTGAAAAATGTCTTTGGCGAAGACCGGGAGCAGCGGACGATAGTAACCGACGCCGATGATCGCGAAGTCCATGAGCACCAGGGAAAAAACCACCCGCTGCGACCAGAGGAACTTGAGGCCGCCGAGCAGGCTCGCGGCCGACAGCGATGCCTTAACGCGCTGAAATTCGGCCGGGCTCCGGATCAGCAGAATCGCGATTCCCGCGGGCGCATACGACAGCGCATTCAACAGATAGGCGTTGCCGGAGTTCATCCAGGCGAGTGCCAACCCTGCGCACATCGGGCCTATAAAATGCGCGCTTTGCGCGACACTGGAATTGAGCGACGCCGCGTTCGTGAGATGAGAACGCGGCACGAGCCCGGAGATGAGCGCCATGCGCGCCGGGTAGAGGATGATGTTCAACCCTGAGGTGAGCGCGGTCGCGACCAGGATGTGCCAGACTTCGATCGCGCCGGCGATCGTCAAAATTCCCAGCGCCGCAGCCACGAGAAAATTTCCGAGAATCGTCAGTCCGGCGAGCTTCCGGCGATCCATCAGGTCGGCGAGGTTGCCGGCGAAAAGACCGATCGCGAACAGCGGCACGGCCTGCGCGAGGCCCGTGAGGCCGAGCAGGAACGGCGATCCCGACAGTTCGTAAACCTGATAGAGGTTCTGCGTCTGGCGCATCTGATGCGCCGTGGTGAGAAAAAAAGCTGCGGCAAACAGCAGGCTGAAGTCGCGATAGCGCAGCGACGCCCATGGCACGAGCCGCGTCTGGGCGTCGGATTCCGGCGGGTCGGCCATGGATGTCGTTCGTCGCAGGGCGTTTCAAACCCGCCCTACTTGTTCCTGACCACTTCGTCGTAGAGCGTTTTTAGCGGGATTTTTTTTCTCGCGGCGATCCGTTTTAAGTCCTCGTACTCCGGGGTCGCTTTCCTTGTCCCGTCCGGCGTTTCGATAATCTTGACTTTCACCGCGCCGAATCTGGTTTTGACGCGCGCGGCGCGGCGCTTCAAGACGACGCGGCTGACCGGATAGTAGCGCAGGCCGATCGTCGATGTTTCCTGAAAGACGATCGCGGCGAGTTTTTCTCTGAGCGCCGGCTCGGCGATGATTCTGAGGAGCGTGCCGGGGCGGTTTTTTTTCATCTGGACCGGCGACAGCGAGACGTCGCGCGCGCCGGCGGCGAAGAGACGCTCGAGAACGTAGTCGTAAAACTCCGGGTTCATGTCATCGATATTCGTCTCGATGACGACCATCTCATCGCGCTCCCAAGCCGCGGAATCTTGGCCCATGACGAGGCGGAGGACGTTCGGCCGGTCGGGAAATTCTTTGGCGCCGGCGCCGTAGCCGATCTGATCCACGGTCATCTCGGGCGGCGCGCCGAAGCGCGCCCCCAGGGCCGCGATGATTGCGGCGCCGGTGGGGGTCACAGTCTCCGCCTGCAAGTCGAGCCACTGAACCGGCATGCCCTTGAGAAGCTCCAAAGTGGCGGGGCCGGGTAGCGGCAACGGGCCGTGTCGGGAGCGGGTGACGCCGCGACCGAGCGGAATACGTGAGAAGTGAAAAGAGTCGATCTTGAGAACGTGAACCGCGATGGCGGTGGAGACGGTGTCGACGATCGAATCGGTCGCGCCGACTTCGTGAAAGTGAACTTTTTCGGCGGCGACGCCGTGGATCTTTCCTTCCGCCGCCGCCAAGCGGGCAAAGATTTCGCCGGCGCGCTCTTTGACTTCGGCATCGAGAGCGCTGCCCTCGATCAGCCGGCGGATTTGCGCCCAGGCGCGCTGCGGCTCTTTTTTCCCGGTCAGCACGCGAAAGCGAGTCGCGCGAATCGCGTTGAGCTTTTTGGTTCCGACTTCGAGCCGGTATTTTAGCGATGGGATTTTTTTAAGCTCGGACTTGAGGGTTTCAAAGGGCAGGCCGAGATCGAGCAGGGCCGCGACGAACATGTCGCCGCTCGCGCCGCCGATCAGATCGCCGTAGACAATTTTCATCGCAATGCTGAATTTTGAATTATGAGTTTCGAATCAAGCATTCAACATTCAAAATTCATAATTACCAGTTCATAATTACCAGGAGGTGCGGGTTTCTTTGCCGCTCAGCTCGACGTAGATCTTTTCCGCTTTGAGAGCCTTTCCCGCGAGCCGGTCCGCGAGCCAATCGACGATTAGCGTGCGCGAGCGCGGATTGCGGATCGAGTGTTTTTCGCCTTCGTAGACGACCAGGACTTTCGGGCTGCGGAGCGCGTCCATGAACTGATAAACGAACTCGATCGGGCACAGCTCGTCGTCTTCGCCGGCGACGACGAGGTAAGGGCAAGAGATTTTGGCCGCCGCTTCGTTCAAGGTCAGGCTCTTGGCGAATTCATCGAAGGCCGCCTCGTCGTCGTAGCCCGACATGTACATGTAGTTGAGCTTGAAGGTGGGCGAGGCGGTGTTGAAGATCGTGTACTGGCCGGGCTCGACGCAGACGCCGCTCACGGCGCAGGCCTTGAAGCGCGGCTCGGCCGCGGCGACGCGCGGACCCCAGTACGAGCCCATGCTCGATCCCATGATCGCCAGGCGGTTCGCATCGATCTCGGGCCGCTTCACCAGGTAATCGCAGGCAAGCTTGCCGGCGTCTTCGTAATTCGACGCGGTGCACTTGATGCCGCGCGCGCGCGTCTCGCCCTGGCCGGGGCCGTCGACCGCCAGCATGGCGATGCCGCGCTCGATGAACGGATCGCCGTAGAGCGGGTTATCTTCTTTCACGCCGTCCATGCCCGGAATGTAGAGCACGCAGGGAACTTTGTCCCCCGGCTTGAGGCCGGGCGGCAAGTGCAGCAGAGCCGCGATCGATTTCCCCGCGTAGGGTAAGTCCACGCGCTCGATCGGCCGGCCGGCGAACTGGATGAATTTGTCGTAGCAGGCGCGCTTCTTTTCACCCCAGGCAATCCGTTTGGGGTTGTTGTCTTCGTAAATCGCCCACATCGCGTTGGTGTAAAAGGTCGCGGCGACGTAATAGTGCTCGCGCGCCTCCACGTCGTGGCCGGCTTGTTCCGCCTCACGCGCCAGCGCTTCGCGGCGCTCCGCCGCGCGCGAGAACTCGCGCGGGATATCGGTGAACTTTTGCACCCGGCGGCCGATCTCGCGCAAATCCGCCTCCACGCCCGCGCCGCAATTGCGCAGCAGCTTCCCGGTCCGCCCCTGGTCCCAATCGAGACCGCGGGTTTGGATGACCTGATCGAGCAACCATCGCTGCTCGCGCCACCGTTTCATTTTCCTCTCGGTCTCTACGCGCATATCTCTTTCTCCTTAGCGGGATTTCACAAACCGGTCGTCGATGAACTTCTTGAGATCGGCGTTCTTGAGCGCCGGCGTGGTTTCGGCGAGACTCTCGCGCACGGCTTCCAGTCCTTTCAACGACGGATAAGGCGCGAGAGCTAAGTGCACAGTTCGGAGCAGTTCTTTCGCATGCATGTCGGTTTGACTCTAGTCAAAAAACACCGTGATGGCAATGCCGCTCGGCGGCGCAAACAATTTGACCCTGAGAAAGATTTGTGCCTATAGTAATTTCAGCTAGTTTGCCTCTTTAGTCTTGTAATTTTAAGCCGATATTCGTCATGCTTTTCGATTTTGCCAACGTATTGGTCTTTACGATCCTGGGCGCCGGGTTCGTCGGCGTCAATTTGCTGATCGGCAGGTTTCTCCGCCCGAATAACCCGCAGGCGCGCAAGCTTTCGACCTACGAGTGCGGCGAGCCGTCCACCGGCAGCGCCTGGGTCAACTTCAACATCCGTTTTTACATCGTCGCGCTGATCTTTATCGTCTTCGAGGTCGAGATCGCCTTCGTTTTCCCGGTCGCGGCCGCTTTCCGCCGCTGGGTCGAAAGCGGTCAGGGCGGCTTTGCCTTCGTGGAGATTCTGCTGTTTATCTGCATTCTCTTGCTGGGTTTGGTCTACGCCTGGGCCAAAGGCGATCTCGAGTGGGTCAAGAAGGTTCAATCGCAAGAGGTATAAATTTGATGCAACCGCTACTCAACTCGTTGCCGGAAACGGTTTTTACCACCAAGGTGGATCAGCTCCTCAACTGGGGCCGCGCCTCTTCGCAGTGGTACATGCTGTTCGGCCTGGCTTGTTGCGCGATCGAGCTGATGCAGACCGGCGGACCGCGCGCCGACGTGGACCGCTTTGGCTGCGTGCCGCGGGCGACGCCGCGGCAATCGGATTTAATGATCGTGGCCGGAACCTTGACTTACAAAATGGCCAAGCGCACCAAGCTGCTCTACGACCAGATGCCCGATCCGAAATATGTCATCTCGATGGGAAGCTGTTCCAACTGCGGCGGATTGTTCCAGATCGCCTACTCCGT
>DASXRG010000025.1:0-3216 GCA_036506735.1 Binatia bacterium
TTCGTTGACTCGCGCCGGGCGTTAGCGTAAAAATCTCCCAAGAGGAGAAACGCCTATGCTTGCGCGCCTATTGCTCAGCCTGGCTTTCAGTTTCCCATTGATTGCCAATGGGATCAGCCTGCCCGACGCATGGGCGCAACAAAAAGGCCGGATCAAGATCGTGACCCAAACGCCGCTCTCGGGCGAGCAGGCGGGGACGGGCGAGCCCATCAAGCTCGGCGCGCAGCTTGCGGTCGAAGAAGCGAGCAAGCGGTTCAAAGCACTGGGCTACGATCTGACTCTCGTTCCCCTCGATGACCAGGCCAAACCGGAAGTCGGCGTCGCCAACGCGCGGAACGTATCCGCCGATCCCGACGTACTTCTGGTGGTCGGCCACTTCAACTCCGGCGTCGCACTTCCCGCGTCCGACGTCTACAAAGATTCTTTGCTGACGATGATCTCTCCGGCCAATACGGCGACGGACATCACGGATCGCGGTTACCCGAACGTCAACCGCGTTTGCGGGCGCGACGATATCCAGGGCCCGTTGGGCGCCAAGTTCGCGGCGGAGGATTTGAAGGCGAAATCCGTCTACATCGTTCATGACAAGACGGTTTATGGCCAAGGCGTCGCCGACAACTTTCGCAGCGAGGCCAAAAAACTGGGCATTCAGGTTCTTGCTTTTGAAGGCACTGAGGAGCGCACCAACTTTGGTCCTCTGATTATTCCGATGAAGGCGAAGAATCCGGATCTCGTCTATTTCGGCGGCGTCTACCATCAAGGCGGACTGCTGCTCAAACAGATGAGAGAAAAAGGCGTCAAAGCGGCCTTCATGGGACCGGACGGCTTGGACGACATCGAGATGGTCAAAATCGCCGGCAACGCCGTCGTCGGCTCGTACTACACCACCGTGGCTCCGCCTAAGGATCTCTCGCCGGAAACCAAAGCCTTCGCGGAAAAATACAAAAAGCGCTTCGGCAAGGAGATCGGATCGTTCGCCCTCTACGGCTACGTCGCCGCCGACGTCGGCATCAAAGCGATCGAGAACGCGATCCGGGAGCTCGGCGGGAAAAAGCCGACGCGCAAGCAGGTCTCCGCGGCGGTAAGAAAGATCGACTACAAGGGCGTGACGGGCTCCATCGCCTTCGACAATAAGGGCGATCCGGTCAAAGCGAAATATTTCGTCCTCAAATTCGAAAAGAAACAGCACCCGGGCACGATCGCCAAGGTGGCGGACTTCGCCGCGCCCTCGGCGAAAAAACCGTAGATCGTTTTAGACCGCCGGCCACGGCCGCGGTTCCCCGCGTTCGCTCGCCTATCGGAAAAAGTCTTTTACCATGAGAAAAAAAATTCGCGTCGCCGTTCTCTTTGGCGGGAAATCCGCCGAGCACGAGATCTCGCTCCTCTCCGCTAAAAACGTCGTCGAAGCGATCGACAAGAATAAATACGAAGTGGTTTTGATCGGCATCGACAAGAAAGGGAAATGGTACATCAACGACGACGCGCGCCTGCTCGAGAAAGCGGATCGCCCGAAACCGATCCGGTTCGATCGCGCACAGAACGCCCTGGGACTGGTTCCCAGCGATAAGACCCAGCAATGGCTCCGCCTCTCCGGCCGGCGCGCGGATAAACCCGTGGACGTGATTTTTCCGGTGTTGCACGGAACCTTCGGCGAGGATGGCACGGTACAGGGGCTGCTCAAGATGGCCGACATCCCTTTCGTCGGAGCGGGAGTACTAGGCTCCGCCGTCGGAATGGACAAGGACGCGATGAAACGGCTCCTCCGCGACGCGCGGATCCCCATCGCGCGATTTTTGATCTTGCACAGCTCGGAACGGAAGCAGCTCGATTTCCCGGCGGTCGAGCGCGAGCTCGAACTGCCGCTTTTCGTGAAACCCGCGAATTGCGGCTCATCGGTCGGCATTCACAAGGTCAAAGACGAGCGGCAGTTCGCCGCCGCGGTGAAAGACGCGTTCCGCTACGATCAAAAGATTCTCATCGAAGAATTTATTCAGGGAAGAGAGATCGAGTGCTCAGTCCTCGGCAACGAAGATCCGATCGCCTCGCTGCCCGGCGAGATCGTCACCAGCCACGAATTTTATTCTTATGAAGCGAAATATCTGGACGAAAAAGGCGCGGCGCTGGAGATTCCGGCGAAACTTCCCGAGCCGGTCGTGAGAGAAATTCAGCGGCTCGCGGTCAAGACCTTCAAAGCGCTCTGCTGCGAGGGCATGGCGCGGGTGGATTTTTTTCTACGCGGCGACAGAGAAGTCATCGTCAACGAGATCAATACGATCCCCGGCTTCACCAAGATCAGCATGTATCCCAAGATGTGGGAAGCCAGCGGCATTGGCTACACCGAGCTGATCGACCGCCTGATCCAGCTCGCGCTGGAGAGATTCAAGAAAGAGAAGAGGTTAAAGACGAGCTTCGGCGTTTGATCTGCCGAACACGCCGGTGCCCCCGATTTTTTACTTTTTCCTTTTTCAGCCAGAGGCTGATCCGCCAATCTTTTTTGAGCCTGAGGCTCATCAACCCTTGCTTGTTGGCTGAGGCGGAGCCTTTTTACTTTTTACTTTCCTAATCCATCTGCCTCCGTAAAAACGTCGGGATGTCGAAGCGGTCGTCGTCGTCCTTGCTGAACTGGACGCCGGTTTTTTCCAGCGGCGCCGGCTCCGATTCTTCCGCTTTTCTCCGCTGCCACGTCGGCGCCTCGAGATCGTCCACGATCGTTCCCAGATGGACGACTTTCTTCCCGCCCGCGTTCCTCGCGGCGGCCTGCGCCAGGCTGTTGAGCGGCTGCCGGCGCTCTTCCTTTTCGCCGAAGCCGGTGGCGATCACCGTCACGCGGATCTCGTCTTTCATCCGCTCGTCGATCACCGCGCCAAAAATAATATTGGCGTCGTCGTCCGCTTCCTCTTGAATCATGGTCGCCGCCTCGTTCACCTCGTGCAGGCCGAGATCCGGACCGCCGGTGATATTGATGAGCAGCCCGCGCGCGCCGTGAATCGAGATGTCTTCCAAGAGCGGGCTCGAGATCGCCTTCTGCGCCGCCTCGATGGCGCGATTTTCTCCCGACGCCGTTGCCGCTCCCATGAGCGCGAGCCCCATCTCGGCCATCACGGTGCGCACGTCGGCAAAGTCCAAGTTGATCAGTCCGGGCGTCTGAATCAGATCGGAGATGCCGCGCACGGCCTGCAGCAGAATGTCGTCGGCCTTATGGAAAGCCTCCAGCAT
>DASXRG010000026.1:0-10049 GCA_036506735.1 Binatia bacterium
AAGAAGCGCCGCCGCGCCGTCTCTGCCGCCGCTCGAAAGCGGGACGAGTCGAAGCCCGCGAATATTTTCTTTTTCGAGCCGCTCGACGATGAAGTGAACCAGCACGTCGTTCAACCCGCCGTCGCCGACGAAGCCGATGCGCGCGTCGTTCAGTTCCTGGCGACCCTTGATCCCCGGTCGCGCGACCACGAATTGCTGGTTGATGCCACCCGTGAGAAAAACGAGGTCGGCGCGCTCTTCGAGGACGGCTCTCAGAAGCGCCGGCGCCGCGAGATTGCCGAACTCGAGCTCGCCGTCCATCAGGCCTTTGACCACGCCCTTCGCGCCGCCCATGAGACGTGTCGTTACATCCAGCCCATGCTTGGCGAAAAGTCCCGCACGCTCGGTGACAATCATCGGCCCGGCCCCCTGGCCGATGGTGGCATAACCGGCGATGAGTTTAATTGCAGCCATACCCCGTCTCTTGCTTCATCCCTCACCCTAACCCTCTCCCCTAGGGAGAGGGAACCAGAGGTTGAAGAGTTGCCATCGACTGTACCCTCGCCCGCAAGGCGGAAGAGGAAAGGGTGAGGGTCAACTGCGCAATTTTAAAATCTTCTGAGCCAACCTCCAGCGTAATACCTCTGTGGCGCCTTCAGTGATTCGCGTGCTGCGGATCTGCCGATACCACCACTCCAGCGGCAGATCTTTCGTCAGCCCGACGCCACCGTGGACTTGAATCGACCGGTCCACGACCCGGCTCGCCATCTCCGTGCAGGTAATTTTCACCATGTAAGAAAGATTGCGCACGTCCTCGCCCCGGTCGTGGCGCCACGCGCACTCGTAGACCATGAGGCGCGCAGCGTGGAGCTCGGTCGCGGAATCCGCGATCATGAATTGCACCGCTTGGCGCTCGGCCAAAGGTTTTCCGAACGTCACCCGCTGCTGCGAGTAGTCGATCATCATCTCCAGCGCGCGCTGCGCGATTCCCACCGGACGCGCGCCATGGCCTCTGATCCTACCTTCTTGGATCCACTGCTGCGCCAGGGAAAAACCTTGGCCCACTTTTCCGATGACGTTGGCCGAAGGGACACGGACGTTGTCGAAGACGATCTGCCACGGCGCATCTCCCATCATCGTCGGCCACTGGCGTTCGAGCAGCACGCCGGTGCTTTTCAAATGCACCAGAAAACAAGTGACGCCGCCGCGCGCCCGCTTTTCGGGATCGGTCACCGCCATCACCTGCGCGAAATCGGCGCGGCCGGCGCCGGTGATGAAGCGCTTAGTCCCGTTGAGAATGAAATCGTCGCCGTCGCGAACCGCGCGCGTTTGCATGCTCGCCGGGTCGCTGCCCGCGTCCGGCTCGGTCTGGGCAAAGCAGACGCGCAATGCGCCGCTCAGCACCGGCTTGAGGAAACGCTCTTTCTGCTCTTCGTTGCAGTGGAACAAGACCGGCCTGATTTCGTGTCCGAAAAGCTCCTGGCCGCGAAACGGGAGCGCGGCGCTGCGCGAGATTTCCTCGTGGATTACGCAGCGGGCGAGCAGGCCGAGCCCTGCGCCGCCGTACTCGGCGGGCACGTCGAGCAGCCAGAGTCCCATGCTTTTGGTTTTTTCCTGCAGCGGCTTGAGGAGACGCTCCGGCATCGCTCCTTCGCCGTCGTGCCGGTATTCCCGTTCGAGCGGGATCAGCTCGGTATCGACGAAGCGGCGCACGGTCCGCTTGAGGATCTGCAGCTCTTCGGGCAGGTCGAAGTCCATAATCGATTCAGGCGTGAGGCATGAGGCGCGAGGCGTGAGTCCTAAATTTTGTTTCCGGTCTCTTGCCTGTTGCCTCTCGGCTCGTGCCTCTTGCCTATTTTTTCGTCCTCTTGTACGCTCCCAGCCCCGGCCGGAAAGTTTTTTCATCCAGAAATTGCTTAGTACCTTCCTCGCGCCCTTTTTCAGGATCGGTCGCGCGCAGCGCGACGCCCTTCGCGCTCATATAGTCCTCGGCCGCCGCGTAGTCCATCGTGCGGCAGAATTTGTAGACCTCCTTGGCCGCGCGCAGGGTCTGGGGATTTTTCTCCATTAATTTTTTTGCCAGCTTCACCGTTTCCTCTTTAAGTCTTTCCCGCGGCACGGCAAAATTCACCAGTCTGATCTCCGCGGCTTTCTTGCCGTCGAAGGTGTCGCCGGTCATGATGTAATACACGGCGTCGCGATAGCTCAGCGCGTCGGCCAACACCCGGCTCACGAGACCGCCGGGGAAAATGCCCCAGTTGATCTCGCTGAGGCCGAACGTGGCGTCCTCTGCGGCAATGGCGAAGTCGCAGGCGATGAGCGGCGTAAACGCGCCGCCGAAGCAGTAGCCGTTGACCATCGCGATCGTCGGCTTGGGAAACGTGAAGAGCCTGCGCCAGCGCCACTCTTGCGACGCCCAGCTCGCGCGGCGCCTTTCCACCGGATTGTTGTCCGTCGCGCGGAAATATTCCCGCAAATCCTGCCCCGCGCACCAACTGTTGCCCGCGCCCGTCAGCACCACCACCTGCGTCTCCTTGTCCGTCTCCAGCTCCGTCACCGCGTCGAGCATGTCGTAGTGGAGCTGCGGGTTCATCGCGTTGCGCTTCTCGGGGCGGTTCAACGTAACCCACGTGATGCCGTCTTCCTTTTCGACTTTGACCGTCTGGTAGGTTTTCGTCGCCATCGGGTATTCCTCCTTGACCATTCGAACGTGAGCATATGGGAGCGCCGAATTGCATGTCAAGGAATATCTCCCGTCGAGTTTCGCATTGACAGGAGAGGCGCTCCCCTAGTACATCTTGCTTGCAAGACGAAGGGAGGCCCCATGTCGTACGCGGCCATCCATTCGAGCCGGACCTTCGCAGCGTACTTCGCCCGCTTGTTCGGCCGCTCAACGGCAAGGTCAGGCTCTGCCGCTCTCTCTTACATCGGAGACTCGCCGCCGCTCAATTTAACGCTTAATCGTACTCGGATGGACCCCTGGAAGGAGGGCAGAAAAATGAGTCGCTGTACGATCCTATTGGCCTGTGGCTGGTTACTGTTCACTCCACCATCGTCAACGGACAAATCGCCGGGCGAAAAATTGCCGAAGTTGCTGACTGGTCTGCCCTATGAAAAATGGGAACTTGCCGGATCTTACGACACGGCGACAGAGTGCACCCGAGGCAAAGATGCGATGCTTCAAGAACTTCGAGAGAATGCAAAGCAAACAGAAGCGTCGGGGTCACCTGAAGGGAAAGAACTCGCACTTGAGTTGGGAGTGAGAATAGTAACCTTGTCCGTCTCAGCAAAATGCCTCCCAATCGATTCTCTTGGCTTCAAGTTTAAATGATCTTCTAATTGGTCCATGGCGCGCCGGTTAACTTTCCGTTAGACGGCACCAAGAGAGAGAAGTATGGCTATCGTCAGCGAGATGAAATTGCGGCGTTGCCGCCTTCTATCGTCCGCGAGCGAATCCTGCAAATTATATGGTCAACGCTCGCTGTCTCGAAGGCGTTGATCTGAACTCCATCGAGCGGGTTGCCTTCGATGGGCAGAATTGGGAGCTGCGTCCCGACGCGCCGTACACGGGCATCTGGAAGCCGTCGTAAACTCACTGCCGGTGAAGGAGCGCCTATCTATTTAAGCACCACATGAGATGGTAAACGGATTTGGGAGGCGCCTTACATGACGTTCAAGATCCTCTGGGGAATCGATGCGGTCATCGCCGCCGTATTCGTGTACTTCTTCATCGTCGGCTTGGGCGACGGCTCGGTGTCGTCGTTCAACATGCGGCTTTGGCTCGGCACACTCGGCACGCTGGCAGGCGTGCTCGCGGGCAGCCGGATGCTTCAACGATCAGGTCGCACGCGGTTGGCAATCTCGCTCCTGATGATCCTGGCCGTACCCGGTCTCGCTGTAGGCCTATTCTTCTTGGCGATGATCATCATCAATCCGCGGTGGAACTGAAGCTTTTTTTTCACAACCCAAAAATCTTCCGAAACTCCTCCGCGTATTTGTCGCTGTTGACGAAGACTTCGCCGGGGACGAGCTTCAGGCGCAGCTTGGATTGATCCATTTTCGCCGCGAACGGCTTGACGTCGCTGCGCGACGGGATGCGCCGCATCTCGCGAATCATCTCCTGGCTTTTTTTCGACAGAATAAAATCGATGAACAGCTTCGCCGCGTTCGGGGCGGTCGCCTTCGCCGAGAGCCCCACGCCGTTGATCGTCGTCACGATCGGATTGAAACTCGGTATCCATTCCACCGGCGCGCCTTCGGTCTTCATCCGCTCGACGCGAAAATTATACGCCCAGCCGAGCGGCACTTCGCCGGCCCCGATCAACTGCGCGACCAGCCCGTGGCCGCGGCGCCACGCCGGGCCCTGCTGCGCCAGCCGCTCCATGTAGCGCGTGGCCGTCTCCTTTCCCCAGACGACCGCCAGCGTGCCGTACCAGTCGTAGTCGGTCGAGTCCATCAGCAGCTTGCCATTCCACTTGGGATCCAGGAGGTCCGGGTAATCCTTCGGCGCGTCCTTCTCCGGCAACATTTTCGTGTTGAAGACCGGCACGAGATTGTTGTTGTAGACGGCGGTCCAGCGGGCCTGCGGGTCTTTGAGCTCGACGGCGTAAGCCGCGGATTCGGCCGAAGCATACGGCGCCAAAAAATTCCTCAGGGCCAGGACCTGAATCGCGCTGGAGGAGACCACGTCGAAAAACGATTTTCCCGCACGCGACTCGGTCAAAACGCGATTCAAGAGTTGCTCCTCCCCGGCGCGCACGAGCTCGATTTTGATCGCATACTGCTTCTCGAATACGTCCACCAACGGCTTCGAAGTGTCGATCGCCATCGAGGTGTACCAGACGAGCTTGCCTTCCTTCTTCGCCGCCTGGAGCAGATCCGGCGACGGCTGGCCCACCGCGGTGTCCGCCGCCGCTAGCCAGAGCACCAGCAATGAGAAACACGCGCTTTTCTTCATAGCCGATCTCCTAACCTTGAACCTGGAACCTGGAACCTTGAACTTTACGTTCATCTGCTCCCCAACTCTTTCAGCGCCTCTCTGACGTAGCTCTGGTCGACGTATTTCGCCGGCGTGGGCAGCGGCCCCTTCATCTGCACCCGCTCGGCGTAAATCTGAATCACCACCTTCACGCCTTCGATGTTGAGGTCGGCGTTGGGATCCCAGATGCGATTCTCCGTGTAGTATTCCCAACCTTTGCGGGCTTGATCCGGCTTCAAGTTCATTTCTTTGGCGAGAAATGCGATTGCCGCTTCCTTATTGTCGTAAAGCCAGCGCATCGACTGCACCATCGCTTTCATGAAACGGACGAGCAGCGGCCGGTTCTTTTCCGCCCACGAGCGCTTGGTCGATATCTCGGTGAGCTGGTAATTGGGAATGACGTCGACCACGCGTCCGATCACGTTGAAGCCCATGTCCGCCGCGTCGAAGCTCAGCGGCACCGCGATGATCGACGCATCGACTTTACCCGCGGTCAAAGCCAGGAACGAAGGCGCCGAGCCGCCCACGTTGATGAGCTTGTAGTCGCGCGGATACTCCAGTCCTTTGGCCTGCAATACCTTTCTGAGCACGAAAGCGGTTCCCGAGGTGAGACCTGAAGAGCCGATCGTCGCGCCGCGCAGATCTTCGTAACTTCGGAATTTCTTCGCCCCCATGATCATATGCGTGAGCCCGTTGATGACGCCGCCGATCGAAACGAGATCGGCGCCCTGCTCCGCGGCGGCGATGCCAGCATCGATGGCGCCGCTCGAGACGTAGACGGAACCGCCGAGGAGAGCCATCATCGACTTGTCGGCCCCGGAGATCAGCACGAGTTGAACGTCCAGCCCGTTACGGCTGAAGAATCCCTGCTTCAGCGCCACCCACATCGGACTGTAACCCAGCGTCTTCGACGACGCGCTGACCGGAAAGTTCACTTTCTCCTGGGCAAACGCGCCCGGGCAGAGTAGGAGAACTTGCAACAGCAAGACAATTATCTTCATCGGCTTTTAATTTTTGAAAACATGTTTGCCAAACCGTTCAAAAAGGTCCCAGAGGCAAGGCGCGCGATTAATCGACGAGCGGAGGCGTACTTATGCAGTACGTCGGAGCGAGGCGATTGAGCGCAACGAAGCATATGGGCCTTTTTCAACGGTTCGCTACTTGTCCCATTTATACGCGCCCAATCCCGGCTGATACTTCTTTTCCTTGAATTGCCTGATGCCCGGCCGTCCGCCGTGCTGCCGCGTCACGCGCTCGGAGATGAGACCGGAAATCTCGTAGGCCGCGTCCGGCGGAGAATAGAACGTGTGATACCAGGCTTCTTTGACGGCCTTCAATGCCACGGGATCTTTTTCGACGAGATTCCGCGCGATCGCCATCGTCTCTTTCTCCAACTCGGCGCGCGGCACCGCCTGGGTGATGAGCCCGATGCGCTCCGCCTCCTTCGCGCTGAAGGTCTTCCCCGTCAACGCGTAGAACAGCGCGTGCTTGGGCTGGAGATGTTCGGTCAGCACGATCGTGACTTCGCCGCCGGGAAAGTGGCCGAAATTAATTTCGGACAAACCGAAGGTCGCGTCTTCTGCGGCGATCGCAATGTCGGCGGCCGTGACGATCGTGAAGCCGCCGCCGAAAACCCAGCCGTTGATCATCGCAATGACCGGCTGCGGCATCGTGCGGATCAGCTCGTTGCGCCAGCGCCGCGATAGGTCGCGAATCTCATCGCGCACGCTCTCGGGCTGCGCGTCCATCTCGAGAAAATATTGCTTCAGATCCTGGCCGGCGCAAAAGCTCGGGCCGGCGCCGGTCAGAATGATGACCCGCGTCTCCTGGTCGTAACGCAGCTCTTTCAGCGCGGTATACATGTCGCGGTGCAACTGCGGGCTCATCGCGTTGCGCTGCTCGGGCCGGTTGAATGTAACCGTCGTAATCCCATCGTTCTTGTCGACCAGAATAGTTTGGTATTGTGTCATATAGAACTCCTATTTGACTGCCGAGTATGCGACTTACTTAAATCTTTCCTTTAACTGCTCCTTCGCCACTTTTCCGAGCTCCGTGTGCGGCAGCGAGTCGACGATGTCCACGGACTTGGGGACCTTGTAGGGCGCGAGACGCTGCTTGCAAAATTGTATTAGGTCGTCGCCCCCTATGGCCGCGCCTGGGCGAAGAACGACGACCGCCTTCGTGGCTTCGACCCACTGAGCATCCGCCACGCCGATCACCGCCGCCTCCAGAACGTCCGGATGATGATAAAGCACGGTCTCAATCTCCAGCGGATAGATGCTGATGCCGCCGCTCTTGATCATGTCTTTCTTCCGCCCCGCCACGTAGAGGTAACCCTCTTCGTCGAAGTAACCCAGGTCCCCCGTATGAAACCAGCCGTCGCGAAACGCCGCATCGGTCGCCTCCGGATTTTTATAATAGCCCTGCGTCGCCAGCGGGCTCTTGCTGATGATCTCGCCGACTTCTCCGACCGGAAGCGGCTGTCGCTGCCGGTCGACGATCCTGAGCTCGGCGCACCACACCGGCCGGCCGGCCGAGAGCGGCTTGGTTTCCATATCCGCCGGCTTGGCGATCGCCATCTGTCCCGAGTCGGTGGCGGCATACGTGCGGTAGATATTGGGCGTGATGAACTTGCGCAACTTTTCCAGCACCGGCGGATGCACCTTTCCTCCCGTGATGCTGAGGCAGCGCACCGAGCTGGTATCGTACTTCTCGACCTCGGGCGCCTGCAGCAGCCGTTCGCACATGGTCGGAACGGTGCCGAGGTAGGTCACTTTTTCCCGCTCGATGGTCTCGAGAACCCGCGCCGGATCGAAGTGACGATGGATGATCACCGTGCCGCCGAGGTAAAGCGTGCCGAGGGTGAACGATCTGCCGTGGGAGAAATAAATCGGCGACGACAGCAGCGCGGTGTCGTGCGCGCCCAAACCTTTCTCGATCGCATTGTTGATGCAATGAAAGACGTAGGTCCGATGGCTGGTCAAGCATCCTTTCGGAAAGCCGGTCGTCCCCGAAGTGATCATCACCACGAACGGGTCGTCTTCCAGAACTTCCACGTCCGGCTCGCCGTCGTTCGAATTCCGAATCAGGTCGTCAAAACTGCGCTCTCCGACAACGAACGTCTTGATCGAGTCGAGCGGCTTCTGCTTTTTCGCCGCGGCAAAAAATTCTTGCAGGCAATCTTTTTCCACGAATAGCGCCGCCGGCTCCAGCGCGGCCAGCGTGGAGGCGATCTCCAGAGCGCGCCACTTCGCGTCGAACGGAATCGCCAGAGCCCCGATCTTCGCCAGAGCGAAAAGAATTTCCAGATGCTCGATGCGATTGCCGACGAGAAGAGCCGCCGCATCGCCTTTACGAACACCCGTCGCCAACAGCCCACGCGCGAGTTGATTGACGCGCTGATTCAGCTCCCGGTACGTCACCTTACGGGCTTCGTCCTTGATCGCAACCTTGACGGCGTACTTATAGGCATTCCGTCGGAGAGCGTCGCCCATGACTAACGGCAGCGTCATTTTTCTTTACCGTCTCTCACCGAGCGGCTTGGGGATGCCTTGCAGGACTGATGCACCGGACGAGGAAACCCAAGCGTACCTCGAAAAAACCATTGGCAGTTTTGTCGGGCGTAAGACGCCTCTATTGCATCAGGCCGGAAAGGCGCCCCGAGCCGCGATCTCATTTCCCCTTCCATACCGGCTCGCGCTTCTCGGCGAAAGCGCGCGGCCCCTCCTTGCTGTCTTCGGTCGTGCCGATGAGCGCCGAAAGATCCGCCTCCAGGCGCAAGCCCTGATCGAGCGGAAGGTCCAAGCCCTTTGAGATCGCTTCCTTTATATAGCGCAGGGACGTCGGCGCGCCTTTGAGGATCGTCTGCGCCAGGCGCTCCGCCGCGACCGCCAGCTCTTCCCGCGGCGTGACTTCGTTGATGAGACCGATACGAAACGCCTCCTTGCCGTCGATCAATCGCCCCGACAGACAGATCTCCAGCGCCTTCGCCCTACCGACCACGCGCGCCAGCCGTTGGGTTCCACCCGCCCCGGGCATGATGCCGTGCCGCACTTCGGTAAGGCCGAGCTTGGCGTCTTCCGAGGCGACGCGCAGATCGCAGGCGAGCGCGATCTCGAGCCCGCCGCCGATGGCGTAGCCGTTGATCGCGGCGATCGTCGGCTTGGTGATGGCCGCCACCGCTTGCGTGGGCGTGACGGGCGTCGGGCTTATCTTCTGTTGCCTTCTTTCCAGCACCGAGAACGTCCTCTGCGCGCGCTCTTTCAAATCCATCCCGGCCGAGAACGCCTTGTCGCCGGCGCCCGTGAAAATCACGAGCCGGACGTTATCGTCCTCCTCGGCTTGGCGGCAAACCATCACGATCTCGCCGGCCATTTCCTGACTAAACGCGTTCATCGCCTCCGGCCGGTTGAACGTGATCCGGCCGATCCCTTCTCTGTTTTCGTATATGACGTGACGGTATTCCATGTGCCGCCTTTCTAACCCCGATCCGGAATCCTCTAGCGCGAGACCTGTTGTCTTCCTTCGAGACCTTCGTGTCCTTCGTGGTTGAAACCCTCTCACCACGAAGAGCACGAAGCACACGAAGCTTGAGTCATTCGCCGTCCAAGGCAGAAAAGAATGATTTTTCCTCCTCCGTCTCCATCGATGAATTATCCGGAGTCAACACGATCATCTTCTGATCGGGCTAACGCGCTTGAGTCTTTCTTTCTTTTTCCAGCCTCTGAAGGAACGATAGATCGAGAATATCGGCCGGATTGAGCGACAGCCCGGCGAGGTCCTTGTCGTTCTTGATCACGTTTTCGATCGACTTCGCCGTAATGACCGGCAGCCCGGGCGTGACCTGGCTGTAGGCGCGGCGCGTCTCGTCGAGCTCTTCCACGGCGTTCGATCGGTAATATTCGCCGAGAAACTTGATCACCCGGTCGCGGTTCTTTTCGTCGCGGTAGAAATTCATTCCGTCCGCCAGGCCGCGCATGAAATTCATCACCGTCTCCGGCTCGGTACGAATGAAGGAACGGGTGGTGAACACGGCCGAGATCGGGTATTCAAAATCCTGCTTGGAGATGTCGATGATCGTCGGATAGCCGGA
>DASXRG010000027.1:0-9633 GCA_036506735.1 Binatia bacterium
GTGCCTCGAAAGCTCCATAAAATTGTGGAGAAGGGTTAAACGGGAAAGGCAAGGAGACAAATCGTTTCCCACGATTGGACCAAGGGTCATGTCCCTAAACGCAGTGTTGGTGACCATAGGCGGCTACAAGATTGACCGACCGCTTTCAATTGCATATGGTACGTATCGATGGCGACGGAAAACAAGCAGGTTGCCGTGTTCGGCGGCGGCTGCTTCTGGTGTACCGAGGCGGTGTTCGATGAGCTCGACGGCGTCGTTTCCGTCATGCCCGGTTATGCCGGCGGGAAGACGAAAAATCCGACGTACGAGCAGGTTTGCGGCGGCGATACCGGCCATGCGGAAGCGATCCGCATCGAATACGATCCGAGCCGGATCGGCTTCAAAGATCTTCTCACCGTTTTTTTCGCCACGCACGACCCGACGACGCTCAACCGCCAGGGTAACGACGTCGGCACGCAGTACCGCTCGGTGGTTCTCTATGCCAACGAGGCGCAGCGCAACGAAGCGGAGAGTTTCATCAAGGAGCTGAACGACACGAAAACTTTCGAGCGGCCGGTCGTCACCACGCTGGAGCCGCTCGGCGACTTCTACGAAGCCGAAGGTTACCACCGGAAATACTACGCGAAAAATCCCTACCAGCCTTACTGTCAATTCATGATTCCGCCGAAACTCAAGAAGCTGCACAAGCAGTTCGCCGATCTGCTCAAGTCGCACGCCAAAACGTAGATCAGGCGTGAGTCGTGAGGTGTAAGATGTAAGGGGCCGCAAACCCCTTCACGCCTCACGCCTTACCCCTAACGGAGCGAGTGTGAGCCCATAATTCGGCTTGACGTAAGTCGTCGGAGTGCTAGCATTTGCAAACGCGTTCGCTCACGGAAACCACGTGGCCAAACAAGAGATAATCGCCCCGCGCGGCATTTCGGCTTCGGCTGAGACGCCGGCCGGCTGGGAGGAGAGATTCGCGCATTTCCTCCTGACCCGCACGCCGCTCGGAAAACTCGTCCGCTGGGTGGCGGGCATCAAGTCTTCGGTCCACGCGAAACTGCTCACGGGGTTTCTCATGGTCGCGCTGCTCTTCGTCGCGATGGGCGCGATGAGCCTGCAAGCGATCAGCCGAACGTCCCAGCAGAGCCGGCTGCTCGACGAAGCGCACAAGCGCGTCGACTGGTCGCGCCAGATCCAGCATGCGCTGGCGCTGCAGATGAATTTTACCGCGATGGCGCTGCTCTTGCAGGACAAGGCGACGGTCGAGCGGACGTTGCGCGAGAACAACCGCTTCAACAACACGCTCGCGCTGATTGAGAATGAGGCGCGACCGGAGGAGCGGGAGCTGATCCAGCGCATCCGCGCCGCTCAGGACGAAGCTCTGACCGCGGTCGCCGACATCGCGAACCTTTTGCGCGACGGCAAGGTCGAGGCGGCGATGAACCTGCAACTGAGCAGCGGATACCCGACCTACCAGCGCATCGAAGAACTGGTCAACCAGGTCGTGGCCTACGAAGAGGGACAGATGGACGTTCTCCGGGCGAGCCTCGCCCCGGCGACGCGGCGCACGCTGATCCTCATGGGCGGATTCGTGGCCAGCTCGATTCTCCTCGCCACCTTGTTGGGGTTTGCGATCTCGTGGTCGTTCATTCTGCCGGTGCGCGAGGCGCACGGGTTCTTGACCGAAGTCGCGAAAGGGAACTTCGAAGCCACGATCAACGTGCCCAATCGGGACGAGTTCGGCGTGCTCGCCGACCGGATGAACCAGATGAGCCGCGAGCTGCACAGCTTGTATCAGAACCAGCAGGAAGCCGCGCGCGAGCTGCAGCGGCTCAACGAGCAGCTCCAGGAGGCGAGCAAGGCCAAGTCCGAATTTCTCGCCAACATGAGCCACGAGCTGCGCACGCCGATGAACGCGATCCTGGGTTTCGTGGAAATGCTGCTCGACGACATTTACGGCGATGTCCCGGCCAATTTGAAGGAACCGCTCACCGACATTCAGGTCAACGGCAAGCACCTGCTCAACTTGATCAACGACGTCCTCGATCTCTCCAAGATCGAGGCGGGACGAATGGAGCTGATGCTCGCCGAATACTCGGTCCAGGACGTGGTCGACATCATCGGCAGCTCGCTGCAATCGCTCGCGGCGGACAAAGGAGTGGAGTTCACCGCCCGGGCCGAAGCAGGCATACCGTTGGCCTATGGCGACGGCAAGCGCATCACCCAATGTCTCATGAACCTGGCGGGCAACGCGCTCAAATTTACCCGGCAGGGGCGGGTCGAAGTCCGGGTCGCGCAAAAAGGCGATCGGTTGGTCTATCGAGTCTCCGACACCGGTATCGGAATTCCCAAGGACCAGCTCGAAAATGTTTTCGGCCAGTTCCGCCAGGTGGACGCCGCCATCACCCGGGAATTCGGCGGCAGCGGACTGGGACTCAGCATCACGAAGAAATTCGTCGAGATGCACGGCGGCCGCATCTGGGTTGAGAGCGAGCTGGGACAGGGCTCGACGTTTTTCTTCGAGATCCCGTTGCGTCTGGACGGAGGGAACCCTGTATGAGCGGTAAAACCATCCTGTACGTGGAAGACAACGAGTACAACTTGAAAATCGTCCGGCAGCTTTTGAGCCGGACCGCTTACAAGTTGATCGAAGCGACCGACGGCGAGCAGGGCGTGGCGACGGCGCTGCGCGACATCCCCGATCTGATTCTCATGGACATTCAGCTCCCCAAACTCTCCGGGCTGGATGCGACGCGGCGGCTCCGCACCGACCCGAAGACCGCCCACGTTCCGATCGTCGTGATCACCTCGTTCGCGCTCAGCGGCGACAGCGAGAAGGCGAAGGAAGCCGGCGCCTCCGCGTATCTCGCCAAGCCGTACAGCCCGCGCGAGCTTTTGCAGATGATACGAACGTTGGTGCCGGAGAATTGACCAGAAAGGATTGGCCACGTGGCGGAGCGATCTTTTCGCATCCTGGCGGTCGACGACAACAAGCAGAACCTCGATCTTTTGCATAAGTCGTTGACTGCGGCGCACTACGAGGTCATCACGGCGCCCGACGGTCCCACGGCGCTGAGCCTCATGGAAACCGCGCCCTCGGACTTAGTGCTCCTCGACGTGATGATGCCGGGCATGTCGGGCTATGAAGTCTGCGAGCGCATTCGCGCCAACGAGGCGACGCGGCTCCTCCCGGTCGTCATGCTGACGGCGCTCAACGAGGTCTCGCACCGGATCCGCGGCATCGAAGCGGGCGCCGACGATTTTCTCACCAAGCCGTTCAACCGGGAGGAGCTTTTGACGCGCGTCAAATCGCTGCTCCGGATCAAGAAACTGCACGACGACATCGAGACCAAGAACTGTCTGCTCCGCACTCTGTTCGGCCGCTACGTTTCCGAGAAAGTCGCGGCCGAGATCGTCGCCGATCCCGGACGCCACTTGAAATTGGGCGGAGAGAAACGCGAAGTCACCGTGCTCTTCGGCGACCTGAGGGGATTCACCCCGCTGGCCGAGCGGCTCGATCCGGAAGACGCGGTCGTGATTCTCAACGCCTACCTCACCAACGTGATCGATACGGTCTTCGAGTTCAACGGCACGCTCGACAAGTTCCGCGGCGACGGGTTCATGGCGTTCTTCGGCGCCCCGATACGGCGCGACGACGACGCTCCCAACGCGGTCCATTGCGCGCTCACGATGCAGGAGCGGGTAAGCCGCATCACGTTCGCCAAGTTTCCCGACCTGCGTCTCAACATGGGGATCGGCATCAATACCGGTATCGTGCTGGCGGGAAACATCGGCTCCGAGCGGAGAACGGATTACACGGTGATCGGCAACGAGGTCAACGTGGCGCAGCGCTTCGAGTCGAACGCCGGACCCGGGCAGATCCTGATCACCGGCAGCACCTACGAGCGCGTGAAGGACGCGGTGGAGGTGCGGGATCTCGGCGTCTTGAGAGTGGCGGGGAAGCAAGACGGGGTTACGGCCTACGACGTGCTGCGCTGGCGCGCGGCGGGGACGGCCTGATTGGGTAAGACAAACTCGGAGTTATTCAACAGAGGAGGCACTGAACATGCAACGGAATGATCGATGGATCGCAAGGAGCGTGGCGACAGTTGCGGTTTTTGTCGGACTTTTTCTCGCCGACGCGGCGACGCGTCCCGCGTGGGGCGGGCAGGAAGAGCAGTTCACTCCCGAATACAAGGAGGTGCGCGGTTCCGTCGATCCGAAACACACGCCGAAGATCGCGGCGCCGGATTCGGTCAAGCGCGGGCAGTGGTTCGACGTTACGGTGAGCGTCGGCAGCGGCGGCGAGCATCCGTCTCTCACCGAACACCACGTCCGCTACATCGCTCTGTATATCGATACCGCGGAGATCGCCCGGGTCTATCTCCACCCGGTCTATTCCTTCCCCAAAGTTACGTTCACCGTCGCGCTCGATCAGGGAGGATCGCTGCGCGCGATCGAAGAG
The DNA here is from genome assembly GCA_036506735.1 of Binatia bacterium. Lineage (GTDB taxonomy): Bacteria > Desulfobacterota > Binatia > UBA9968 > UBA9968 > JAJPJQ01. The sequence continues at coordinate 4,451 of DASXRG010000027.1, forward strand.
CCGACTCATTCCGCCGCCTGGGAAGCGACGAAAAAAATCGCGGTGACTCCGTAGGCGGGCGAGAGGCGGATTTTATTTCTTGGACATCCCGACGCTGACGGTCGTGGTCGCTTTATCCACGGTCACCTCCTGGGTTACCGTTCCAAGGCTCTCTTGCCAGACCTGCAAGGTGTATTTGCCCGGCGGCACGTTCTCGAAAACGAACTCGCCCTGCTCGTTGGTCACGGCGTAAAAGGGGTGGTCCGCGACCACGACCCAGCCGCGCATCCAGGAGTGCAGGTCGCATTCGACCCGCATCACCTCCGGTTTTTTGAACGCGATGGAAATGGTCCGCGCGTGCGGCTGCGCCCGGTTGAACGGCGGATTTTCCTTGCCGCCGCCGCGGACGTTGTGCAGGAGCCGATCGCTGTTCAAAAAGTCCACGGTCCCGCCGACCGGCACCACGACGACGCGCGGGACGAACGCGCACTGCTTCTGATCCATTTTCACGGCCGGGAGATTGGCGTCCCACTTCGCGCCGGGGGGCGGGTTCTGCAGCGACACGACGGCGTTGCGGACGCCGTTCGACGACGACAGCACCAGCTCTTCCCCTTCCTTTTCTTTGCCGCAGATGTACTGATCGATCGTGACGGGAAGCTTTTTCTTTTCCACCGGCCCGCCCGCGTAGCGAACGTTTCCTTTGATCGTCTCGCCCCAGGCCGGAGCGGCGGCAATGACGCACCCCGCCGCCAGGCAAACGATGAGCGAGAGTCGTCCGGCCCGGCTGAAAACCGATTGTCTCAGCGACTGTTGCTCCACGATGTTCACCTCGCACGACGATTGATTTAGACACCTAAACACAATCCCGCACCTGAATCTACCACGGCTGAATTGTCGATCGAATCTTATTGCCGAATCATTTGCCGAGCTGCTCAAAGCGCACGCGAGAGCACATAGACGGCGACCTCTGATAGCTATTCTCATCGTTACCGTCATCAGGAAAAATCCCTGTTGACACGGTAGCTTCTACTCGACTATGGTCCGCGCAGTAAGGTTGCTTGGACACCGGGACACGGCACCTCGATAACCGTCGGGAATAGAGCGAAACCACTAAAAAGGAGGGGAGCTTATGCCAGCAACTAACGTTTCGGGAAAAGAACTACGCCGCGTCGTCATTGCCGCATCCGTCGGCAACATCATCGAGTGGTACGACTTCTACATCTTCGGCAGCCTGGCCTCGATCCTCGCGGTCAAGTTCTTCGAGAAGAGCCACCCGGTCGCGGCCTTCCTCAGCACCGTGGCGATCTTCTCGGTCGGCTTCCTGATCCGGCCGCTGGGGGCGTTTCTCTTCGGCTGGCTGGGCGATAAGGTGGGCCGGAAGTATACCTTCATCGTCACGCTGACCGGCATGGGCGTGGGAACGGCCCTCATCGGCTTTGTTCCCAGCTACGCCTCGATCGGACTCGCGGCGGCCTTCATCCTCTTCGCCCTCCGCCTGATCCAGGGCCTCTGCCTCGGCGGGGAGTACGGCGGCGCGATTACCTACGTCGCCGAGCATATCGAGGACAAGAACCGCGGCTACTACACCGGCTGGCTCCAGACGTCGCCGACGCTCGGCATCGTCGTGTCGCTGGGCGTGATCATCGGCACGCGGACCTACCTGGGCATCGAAGCTTTCAACGACTGGGGCTGGCGCGTGCCGTTTATCATCTCGCTCCTCTTGGTCGGAATCGCTATCTGGATCCGGCTCTCGCTCGGCGAGACGCCGATCTTCCAGGACATGAAGGCCCGGGGTCGCACGACGACCAACCCGTGGCGCGAGGCTTTCATGAGCAAGAACATTCGGTACATCTTGATCGCCAGCGTGGTCGTGCTGGGGCAGGGATGCGTCTGGTACAGCGGCCAGTTCTGGGCGCTGTTCTACCTCCAATCGGTCAAGAAGCTCGACGTGCTCACCTCCAGCTATATCATCGCCCTCGCGCTGCTGATCGCGACCCCGACCTTGATCTTCTGGGGCTGGCTCTCCGACAAGATCGGCCGGAAGCCGATCATCCTCGGCGGCATGGCCCTGGCGTCGCTGACGTACTACCCGCTCTACACGGCGCTCGGCGTCTACGCCGATCCCAAGAACGTCAACTTCGGGATGGCCGTGCTCATCGTCGTGATCCTGGTCAACTACGTGGGCATGACCTACGGCCCCATCGGGGCGTTCCTGGCGGAGTTCTTTCCCTCACGCATCCGCTACACCTCCGTATCGGTGCCCTATCACATCGGCAACGGCTGGGGCGGCGGTCTCGTGCCTATCGTCACCACAGCGGCTTACGCCAAGGCGGTGGAGAGCGGCTCCAGCGACCCCCTCTTGTGGGCCCTGGTCTATCCCATCGCGGTTCCCGCGATCATGTTCCTGATCGCCATCTTCCTGATGCCGGAGACGCGCAAGCACAGCATCTGGGAAGAAGGCGCGATCGAAGCGACGCGGGCGTAAGCATCCGCCGAACCACCGATCACCATGCAGGTCCGGCAGCCGTCTGAGCAACGGCTGCCGGACCTGCGCTCGATGAGAGCGCGCGAGAAAAACGCAACCACCACATCGATTCGCTTTCCCCCTTGACAGAAAGTTTTTTTCCCTAATAATCAGGTGTGCCGCGGGAGTGTCTGGCGGCGCGTTCTCCTCGTTTCCCATACGCCCGACAAGGAATACTCCGGTGGCGGCAGCCACATGTACAGCAATTACTTCGGTTTCCGCGAAACGCCGTTCAATGTCACGCCAGATCCCGATTTTCTCTGGACCAATGCCACCTACATCGAAGCCTACGCGACGCTTCAATATGGGATCGAGGCCAAAAAAGGTTTCATCGTCATCACCGGAGAGGTGGGAACGGGAAAAACAACTCTGCTGCGCAAGCTCATGCGCCGCATGGGCTCCTCGACGCATTCGGTTTTCATCTTCAACACCTATCTGACCTTCAACGAATTGCTCCGGCTCACGCTGCGCGACCTCGGCCTGTCGATACCGGCCGACGACCGGATCAGCATGATCGAGCAGCTCAACGATTATCTGATCGAACAGCTCAGTGTGGGCAACGTCGTCTGTCTGTTGATCGACGAAGCGCAAAATCTGAGCGATGAAGCGCTCGAAGGCATCCGGCTGCTCTCCAATCTGGAGACCGACAAAGAAAAGCTGCTTCAGATCGTGCTGATGGGCCAGCCCGAGCTGAAAGAAAAACTCGATCGACCGCAGTTGCGTCAATTGAAGCAGCGCGTCGTGCTCGAGTGCGAGCTCGCTCCTCTCAAGCCCGGCGAGGTGCGCTCCTACATCGATTTCAGGCTCCAGACCGCCGGCTACGAAGGGCCGGCGTTATTTGGCGCCGACGCGATCGAGCGGATCGCTTTCTATTCGCGAGGCATTCCCCGGCTCATCAATGTGATTTGCGACAACGCGCTGCTGAACGCTTATGCGGGCTCGCAGAAAATAGTGACGCGGCCCGTAGTCGAGGAAGCCGCGCGCGATCTCCGTCTCGGCAAGCATGCGCATGTCGGAACGGAACTTCCGGGCGCGGCTTCGGAGCCCGCGGAGAGAGAAACGGCGGACACGGCGTGGGAACCGGGCGAGATGGAGATCGATCCGCCGGTCCGACACCGGGAGCGCAGACGACGTTATGGCAGAATTTTCGCTCGGGTCGGGTTGGTCATGTTGCTGATTCTGATAGCGCTCGCCGCCGCCGGCGCCGTCTTCTACCCGAAGGACGCCGAAAGTTACCTCGCTTATTTGAAGACGAGCGTGGAGGATTTGATCGGCATGCGAGAGGACAATGGGGAACACGCGACGGCCGGCAGCACGCGGCGCGCCGCAGAAATCGCGCCCGCTTTGGAGGTAAAACCGGCCGACGAATCCGAGGCTGCGCCGCCGGACGTCGAGAGCCGCGCTCAACCAAGCGCCGACGCGTCTGCGCGCGACGTCACCAAGAAACCGGAAAAACAGGACCGGAGCCGGGCGTTCAACAATCGTGAAGGCCGGAGAAAAAAACTCGAACTGCAAGTAGCCAAAGCGATTCAGAACCGGGCGATCGAGGGCGTTACGGTTTCCGTTATCGAGGGCGCGGCGGTCCTCGACGGCCGCGTCGAAACCGAGAGACAAAAGCTCGCCGCGGAGCGCGCCGCGCGCAGCGTACCCGAGGTCACGGAAATCCAAAACCGGATCGTGGTCGGTTCCGCTCTCGAATCGGAAAGATAATCTCCGCGCGTCGCGTCGGCCCGGCTTTCGGCTTCAGCGCCGCGGATTCAATAGCCGCTCTCGTGAATTCGCTTGATCATCGCGTCGTCGATGATCTCTTCCGGTTTGATCTTCTTGAGCTTGGGGTTGGCCTTCGAGAGAATTTGGTAAATCTTGCCGACGCCTGCCGCGTTCGGGCGAAGATCGGCGACGTAAGTGGCGACGAGAGAGTGATAACCCGATTCCGCCTCTTCGACGCGGCTAAGGCGAAGACGGCGCATCAAAGTTTTCACCACCACCGCCCGGTTTTCCGGGTTGAGCACAAAGCGCACCGCGTCGAGGGTTCCCTTGATGACTCCTTCGACCGCTTTCGGATCCCGATCCACGTTGAGCCTGCGGGTCACGAGCGAAGTCCCGAGATAGGGGATCGGCGCCCGCCCCAGGTCCACCAGCACCGCGTAGCCTTTCTTCTTGAGCACGTCGCTGAACGTGTAGCCGAGCCACGCGGCCTGGACCCGGCCGATCTCCAGCGCCTGCACGCGCGAAGCCTGATCGGGAAAAACCAAAAACTGAATGCGGTCCCGCTCCGGATCGAGATTGAGATAATCCAGCGCCAGCATGTTGTTGGCCCACCCGCCGCCGCCGACGCTCTGGATCGCGACGAATTTTCCTTTGAGATCATCCGCCCGCCGAATCTCGGGCCGCGCGACGAACGCGCCCTCCGCCTTGGGGATCACCGTCGCCACGACCGCGACGTCCAAACCCGCGGCCGCGCCGTTGAGGACGTTGTTCGCGCTGGTGAAGACCATCTGCACGTCGCCCGAGGCCAGCGCCGACACCGCCAGCGGGCCGCTGCGCATGTAGAGCACTTCGGCGTTGACGCCGTGCCTGCGGTAAAAGCCTTGCTCGACGGCGATCCACAAAACGGTCGGATTTTCTCCCGTGGTGCCGTAAGCGATGCGATAGAGCGGAAGGTTTTGCGCGTGAGCGG
>DASXRG010000028.1:0-7656 GCA_036506735.1 Binatia bacterium
AAAATTCTGGGCCTATCATGACAAGCTTTTCGCGAGCCCGCCGAACTCCAGTCCGGAGAGCTTCAAGGCGCTTGCAAGGGAAATAAAGCTGGATCCTAGTGCCTTTGAGAAATGCCTGGAGAGCGGAAAACATCAGGCCGCGGTCAAGCAGGACATTGAGGAAGGGCAGCGTGTAGGGGTCGCCGGCACCCCGACCTTCTTTATCAATGGCCGCATGATTTCGGGAGCTCAGTCCCTTGATGCCTTTGTGCGCGTCATCGACGACGAGCTGGCTCGTGAGCCGACCCCCTGACGAGCACGCCGTTACGGTCTCTGCTTGAGGAGAAAGTCCGACTCGCTATATTCCTCCGCCGCCAAGTCCTTGAGTCCGGTTTTTTCGTAAACGTCCGCCAAGAGGAAATGCAAGGTCGGCTCGTCGGGGTCCGCCTTGACCGCTTCTCTCAGCACTTCGCGCGCGTCGTAGTAGAGCTCGCGTGAACCGAGCAGTCCGGCTTTGAGAATCGCCTGCGTGGTCCTGGATGCGCCGGAGGTATTCTGGAGCGCGGCGATTTGATCCTGCACCGATTTGATCTCCGCCGGCTGCAGAATCTGAAAACGGACCTTCTCCACCGGAACGTCTTTTTTCTCGATCATCCAGGCGTACTCCACGCCCGGCTTGAGACGCGGCGCCGACGCGGGATATTTCATCTGCGTGAGCGAGACGTTTTCCGCCGACCAGACGACGCCTTCCGGGCCGTAAATCCGCACGGTGCCGGGCTGGCGATCCATGCCCATCCATTGGAGGGTCGGCGCGTCGGTCATGAGCTTGGTGTTGCGCGGCGCGACCAAAACCGGCGGGCGCTTGCCGCCGCGCACGGCGAGCGGGACGTACGCGGCCGGTTTTTTCTTGCCCATGAGCGCGCTGGCGATTTCTTTCACCCCCGCGCCCGCGCCGCCCTTTGCGTCAGCGGCCTTGATCTCGAACGGCGAGTTCTTCTCGTCGACCGTGGCGGTCTTCCCGCCCTCGGTGTAGAGGACAACCGCGGTGGCGTCTTTCGAAGCCTGTACCTGAGTGCCGGCGTAAACCGACTGGAGCAGCGCCGGCTTTTGCCAGCTCTTTCCCGGCAGGCGGATCTGCACGGCGCCGCGATTGAGCTTGATCTCGGTGATGACCCCGATCGTGTCCTGGGCGAGAGCATGGCCAGTGCAGACGATCACTGCGAGAAGTAATGATATGAGACAAAGTTTCATCTTCATCGCGACCTCCGGTTTTCCTCATTCCCGTGCAAGCGGGAATCCAGCGTTTTCCTAAATGGAAGTTGCTGTTCCCAAAACTTCGAACACCTCGACCGGCTTCTCTCTCCCTTTAACTTTTACCTCTCCACGTCCTTGCACCTTGAACTGTCCGTTCAACCGCTCCAAGGTCTCTCGCGTAATCAGGATCGAAGTGGAAAACTCTTTGTTGAGCCCTTCGACTCTTGAGCCGGTGTTGACGGTGTCGCCGGTCACGCCGAACTTTTTCCGCTCGCCCGAGCCGATGATGCCGGCGAGCACCTCGCCCGAGTGAATCCCGACGCCGATCTGCAAACGCGGCATGCCCCTCTTTTGCCAACCCGCGTTGAGCCTGTCAAGCTCCGCCTGCGCCTCGAGGGCGGTCGCGACCGCATCCGCCGCATGATTGGGATTGTCTTTATGCGCGCCGAAGGCGGCGAGCACCGCGTCGCCGATGAAATCGACGATGCAGCCCTGGTGGCGCGCGATCACTCTGCCCACCGTTGCAAACAACTCGTTCAGAATGCCGACGACTTCCTCCGGCGTTCTGCCCTCGCAGAGCGTCGTGTAGTTTCGCACATCGGTGAAGAAAATAGTCGCCTCCCGCATCTGCCCGCCGAGCGTCTCGTCCTGATCGACCATCTGATTCGCCACGTCCCGGTCCACCAATTGTCCGAGCGAGCGGCGCACGCGGCGGCCCTCCAAGTAATCCGCGATGCTGGCGCCCCAGCGAATCGCCACCAGCGGCGTGACGAAGTCCACCCAGATGCCGAGGCGCGCGAAAGCGAGATAGCTGAGGGGGATGAGCAGCAGCGGGATCGCGGTCAGAGAAACCACGGTCGCCGCCGTCGGCCGAAACAAAGTGAGCAGCAGGCTCATCACCAGCGCGAAGAGGAGCGAGAGGGCCACGGCGACCCAGCGCTGCGCCGGCATGATCTGCGCACGAGAGAGGATCGTATGAATGATGTTGGCGTGGATCTCCACGCCGGGCATCAAACCGCGCGGAGTCGGGAAAAAGTCGCGGCTGTCACCGAAGCTCGCGCCGATCAGCACGATCTTGTTGCGAAACGGATTGTCTTCCGCGAGCGCGGTTTTTAGCTTCGCCAGCTGGAAGACCGGATCGCTTGGAATCGACGTGAAGCTCCCCTCGGCGCCGGCAAAATTGATTTTCCATTGCTCGTCTATTTCAAACGAGATCGGCGTCGGCTCAGACAGCAGCTTGCCGGAGAATTTGTCCCACTCGGGCAGGCGCAGCGTGACTCGATCCCCGTCGCGCCGATTCATCGCCTCTTCCAGCCGCGCGTCGTCGTAGCCGGCATGGCGCGCCAGGACCGCGAGCGCGAGCGAAGGCAGAACTTTTCCGTCGCTGCTGCGGACCGCCAGGGGAAGCTGGCGGAACAGGCCGTCCGCATCGGGCGGCGCATTGGCGAAGCCGGAAATGACCGGCAGCTTCGGACTGAAAAACGGCGCGTGGGAATACAGCACCGTGTCGTTCACCTCTTTGTCCTGCCGAATCACGAAAACCGGCACGACTCTGCTGAGACCGTTGTCCGAGGCGCCCTGGATCGCCTTCACGAGCATCTCGTCTTCGCGCGGGTTGGTCTTCACTTTGAATTCGACATCGACGCCGATCACTTTCGCGCCGCTTCTGCCGAGGACATCGATGAGGCCCGCGATGTACGAGCGCGGCAGCGGCTGCTTTTCGCCGAGCTTGGCAAAGGCTTGATCGTCGATCTGGACCAAAACGATCTCCGGCGACTTCACCTGCCCGCGCATCCGGAGCAGCAGATCGAGCGCCTTCGCCTCGAAGCCTTGCAGGTAGCCCAGATAAGAAACGAGAGAAGTGATCAAGCTGACGGAAAATCCGAGAACGAGCGATTTGTAAAATCGCCGCTTTCGTCTCTTCAGGGTTTCGAAGATGGGCATGATGATCGCACAGCTTGCGCGTCAGGGTGTAGACAGCCGTTCCAGGGGTACAGATAGTATATTCGAGGACAGGATAATAAAAGCCCCAACCAGATGAGAACCCCCGTCTGGTTACGACGAGGGAAGCATTCAAGCGCACGAGGATGTATATGCCGACGGTAGTGTTTGGGCTGATATTGCTTTTCACCGTTATTGCGGGCGCCGGCAGTGCAATTCCCGCCAACGCACCCGGCGCCGAGCAAGCAACGAAGCCGCAAGCGGTCCTCGACGCTCCTGAGCCCGACCCTAAGACGACGCCGAAGGCGGATTTGCTCAAGGTCTATTTGGAACGCGCTCGGGCCGCCGGGGTCCTCGGCGACGCAAACCGGCAAATACGAGAGCTCAACGAAGGCATTCGCGTCGTCGGCCCTAAAGATCCTCTATCGTATCTACTTTACGACTTGGCGGGACGGACGCTTAACGAAACTGGCGATTTGCGGGCGGCGAGAACCATGCGGGAAAATGCGCTCCAAGTCACCAACGACCGCGGCAATAAATTTTATCAAGCGAGCTTCCTGGCGGGCCTCGCGGTGCGCTTGTTCGACAAGGAGGGCGCCAAAAAATATCTCGCCACGGCGGAAGAATTGTTCGCCACGGTCAGAGCGAACAACCGGGACTGGCCGCAGTTTCGCGACCTCTGGGAAGCTGTCCTCAGCGATGCCAAAGGTAATGTGAATGGCATGCTTGGCTACCTCAAAGAGGCCGAAGCGGACTACCGTACCTGTGTCACGGCGATCCGTGCTTACCTCGAAAAGAATCCCAAGGGTGCTGATAGCATATGGTACCCCTATCTGCCTCGATGTTTGAGCCGGGCGATGGCGCACGCCGCCATGGTCGGCAAAGTCCGTGAAGCGGGGGCCTACATCAATGATGCCCGCGAAGCGGCGCGCGTCTTGGCCCAGAAACAGCAGCGCAGTTATTTCGAAGCGGCCACCGTGGCGTATCCGATAGCCCGCGTCTATTTGGAGCAAGGACTGATTCGCGAAGCAACGAGCCTACTGGATACTTCAATCGCGCAGCTGCAGAACGCGCCCGGCGGCGACGCCGGCATTCAAGTTGCCGACATGCGCTATCTGTTGGCGCAAAGCGAAATGGCCCAGGGGAATTGGCTCAAGGCGGACGAGATATTCAAGGCTTGGCGCGATGGCCTGCGGTTGAATAAGCAACAGGTCGCTCTGACGGGAACCATCTCTCCCGAGTGGGGCTATGTCATGCAACGGCTAGGCCGTATTCAAGAAGGTCTCAAAATGATCGCCGCCGTTGTCAAATTCCGAGAAAGCTATGATGACGAAGGATCGGTCAGGCTCTGGGAAGGCCGGGCCTTTCACGCCCTCGGGCTCGGCGCAACCGGTCAAAGAGATGCGGCGGTTAAGACGCTTTCGGCGGCGATACCGAAAATCTTGGAGCTGCGCACGGAGAAGAATAGCTCTGGCGAGCACGGCTATCTATCAACCGCGCGGCTCAATTGGTTTTTGGACGGTTACATCGCGCTGCTGGCGGACATGCACCAGAAGGGAGCGCGACTCGAAGGCATCGAGCCCGCTACCGAAGCCTTTCGGATCGCGGATGCGGCGCGCGGCAGTAAAGTTCAGAAGGCGCTCTCGGCGGCGATTATCCGAGCCAACAGCAGCGACCCGGAGTCCGCGGCGGCAATGCGCCGCGCGCAGGATTTGGAACACGCGGTTAGGGTCGCGTCCGAATCGCTCACCATACTCCAAGGCATGGAGAACAGTCCGGAAAAGGCGCAATCGGTCGCCAAAGCGCAAGCCGAGCTGGTCCGTTTGCGCCAAGAAAATGAAAAAGCCCAGGCGGATCTAAGGCTCAAGATGCCCAATTACACCGAGCTCATGGAGCCCAAAGCGCTGACGATTGCCGATGCGCGGAAGTTATTGCGTCCGGATGAAGCGCTGATTTCTCTCTATACGACACAAGACAAGACGCTGGTCTGGGCCGTGACCGCCAAGGGAGAGCCGTCGTTTAACGTTGCCGATCTGCCGCACGCATCGCTGGTTGAAATCGTCGCCCGGCTGCGAAAATCCCTCGACCCGAGCGCCGTCGACCTCGATAAACTGCCGAGCTTCGACTACGACACCGCGTACGAACTCTATCGTAAACTCCTGGCTCCCGTAGAACGTGGATGGAAAGGCGCCAAGGAATTGATCATCGTTTCGCACGGAGCTTTGAGCGAGCTGCCGCTTTCCGTGCTCGTCACAACTCCTTTCAAGCCGGCCAAGAGGAGCCAGAGCGCCATACCCTTCGCGGAACATGCCGATGCGCCGTGGCTGCTCAAGCAAGCGGCGATTTCCTATCTGCCATCCGTTAGCGCCTTGTCGAGTCTCAGAACCACGGCGGCGCAACCGGCGGGAAAAAGTTTTATCGGCTTTGGCGACCCGGTGTTCAAAGAAAACCAAGGGCGGGGCGGCCGGTCGTCGGGAACCGCGTCGCGCGGAATCGTTCGGCGCAACGCGACGGCGCCGGGAGCGGCGGCTGATGCAGCCCGAGTTCAGCGGCGCTCGAGCAATCTCGATCTACTGGAGCCGCTGCCGGACACCTCCGAGGAAATTCGCGAGATCGCCACGATACTGCGCGCGGACGCGGGCAACGATGTTCATCTCGGCCGGAGCGCTTCGGAAGAACTTGTGAAGCGATTGGATCTCTCGCAGTACCGGGTCGTGATGTTTGCCACCCACGGTCTGGTCGCAGGCGAATTGCCCGATCTGTCCCAGCCGGCGTTGGCACTAAGCAATCCGAACCTAACCAATGAAGAAGACGATGGGCTGCTGACCCTCGCGGAAATACTCGAATTGAAACTACGCGCCGATTGGGTCGTGCTGTCGGCCTGCAACACGGCGTCGGCGGATGGGCAAGCATCGGAAGCTGTCTCTGGTCTTGGCCGCGCTTTCTTCTTCGCCGGAGCGAAGGCACTATTGGTATCGCACTGGCCGGTGGAAACGGTTTCGGCGAAGCTGCTGACGACGGAATTATTCAAGCGCCAGTCAGCGAACGCCAAGCTCGGTAGAGCCCAAGCGGTGCGCGAAGCGTCGCTGTGGGTCATGCAGCAAGCGGCGCAGCCCGAGGGCGGCCAGCCCTACAGCTATGCTCACCCGATGTTCTGGGCGTCCTTCGTGGTGGTGGGGGACGGCGGGTGAGTGTGAGGACGATCGAGAATCAACACTTCGGCTCTGCCGTGCGCTGTGTGTTGGCAGGTGCGCCGTCTCTATTCCAAAGCGTAGGTCATGAAAAAATCGGGAATGATCACTTTGATTCGGCCGTCCACCGCCTCGATATAGCGTTTGAACCGCTCGGCACGCTTCACGTGATCGCTCGGCAGCCCTTGGGAAAACGGCATGCGCCAGTCGTCGTAATGCTGGATGATGATCACCTTGGGTTTGAGCGTTTGCAGGGCGTTTTTCAGGTTGTATCCCCTACCCGGTTCGGCGAGAAGAGCGACGTCCGGATTCAAACCCGCGAGCTTTTCTTCGACAAAGTTGGCCGTACTCTGATGTAGAACGCGGTGTTTGCCAAAACTGAAGTTGTAGAGAAAGCTTCCCCCTTCGACGAAATGCCTTCCGAGGAGAGGGCCTGACCGCGGCGCCCCAAGCTCTTTGGGCTCGGACACCTCGGTTCGTCCCGCCGTCTGCGAAATCCCATGGCGGCTCTCGACTACCTCGACGGAGAAATCTTGGAAGTCGAATTTTTCCCCGCCCTGGATCGTCGTCAGTTGCGCTTTGTCCACGCCCGCCGTCAACGCGAGATTCGTCGTCGTGCGCGAGCCTATGACCTTGGCGCCGAAGCGTTTGGCGATGAACGGAACGTCGGCGACGTGATCGGCGTGGCTGTGGCCCACAAAGATATAGTCGGCGCCCGCGACCGCTTTGAGCACCGCCTCCTCGTCGGTCTTCCACTCCTGATCTCTCGCGGCGCTTCTGCGCGTCAGAAAGGGATCGATGAGAACAACCGTTTTGCCGACCCGGATCTCCCAGCCCACCACACCCAGCCATTTGAGGACGATCTTGTTTTCCGATCCGACAGGTTCGGCGGCGCGGGCAGCAACAGAGCAAAGCGCGATGAAGAGTCCCGCCGTGGCGAACCGCCACTTCGTTTTAAGATGCGTCCACCGACCCATATTGGTCTCCTAGCGTTGCCCGCGTTTGTCATAGAGGTTACCCGACACGGCTGTCTTCCGTCAACTTGGAAGCGGCTTAGAGCGAACAGGCGCTTGACACCAGCACAAAAGTAGCTACCATAGCTACCTGGAGAATGATCTTGAGCACCGTCGGCATCAAGGAACTAAAGAATCGTCTCACCGAGTACCTTCGACACACCAAAGAGGGAGAAGAGGTCATTGTCACCGAGCGGGGCACGCCGATCGCTTTGATCCAGCCGATCAAGAGCGCGCATAAAGCCGCGAGCCGCGAGGCAAGACTCGCGCGGCTTGCC
>DASXRG010000029.1:0-12399 GCA_036506735.1 Binatia bacterium
AAAGAAGCGATCAACACGATGGTCGATCAGTTGAATGCCTTCGCGGCCGAGGTCACGCGCGTCGCCAGAGAGGTCGGAACCGAAGGAAAGTTGGGCGGGCAGGCGCAGGTCCGCGACGTGAGCGGCGTGTGGAAGGACCTGACCGAGAGCGTCAACATGATGGCCGGCAACCTGACCGCGCAGGTCCGTAACATCGCCGACGTGACGATCGCCGTCGCCAACGGCGACTTGTCGAAGAAAATCACCGTCGACGTCAAAGGCGAAATTCTCCAGCTAAAAGAAGCCGTCAACACGATGGTCGATCAGTTGAACGCTTTCGCGGCCGAGGTCACACGCGTCGCGCGCGAAGTGGGAACGGAAGGGAAACTTGGCGGGCAGGCGCAGGTGCGCGACGTGAGCGGCGTGTGGAAGGACTTGACCGAGAGCGTCAACATGATGGCCGGAAATCTCACCGCGCAGGTCCGTAACATCGCCGACGTCACCATCGCCGTCGCCAACGGCGACTTGTCGAAAAAAATCACCGTGGATGTCCGCGGCGAGATCTTGCAGCTCAAAGACACGATCAACACCATGGTCGACCAGCTCCGGAGCTTTGCGGCCGAGGTCACGCGCGTCGCGCGCGAAGTGGGAACGGAAGGGAAACTCGGCGGGCAGGCGGTCGTGCCCGGCGTCGCCGGCACCTGGAAGGACTTGACCGACTCCGTCAACGCGATGGCGTCGAACCTGACCGCGCAGGTCAGAAACATCGCCGACGTGACCATCGCCGTCGCCAACGGCGACTTGTCGAAAAAAATCACCGTCGACGTGCGCGGCGAGATCTTGCAGTTGAAAGCGGCCATCAACACGATGGTCGATCAGCTAAACGCCTTCGCCGCCGAAGTCACACGCGTCGCGCGCGAGGTCGGCACCGAAGGCAAGCTCGGCGGCCAGGCGGTGGTCACCGGCGTCGCCGGCACCTGGAAAGACTTGACCGACAACGTCAACTTCATGGCCGCGAACCTGACCGCGCAAGTCCGTAACATCGCCGACGTGACCATCGCCGTCGCCAACGGCGACTTGTCGAAAAAAATCACCGTCGACGTGCGCGGCGAAATTTTGCAGGTGAAAGACACGGTCAACACGATGGTCGATCAGTTGAACGCCTTCGCCGCCGAAGTCACACGCGTCGCGCGCGAGGTCGGCACCGAAGGCAAGCTCGGCGGCCAGGCCGTCGTCCCCGGCGTCGCCGGAACCTGGAAAGACTTGACCGATAACGTCAACCTGATGGCGAACAACCTGACCGCGCAGGTCAGAAATATCGCCGACGTGACCATCGCCGTCGCCAAGGGCGATCTCTCGAAGAAAATAACCGCCAATGTGCGCGGCGAGATCCTCCAGTTAAAGGAGGCGATGAACACGATGGTCGACCAGTTGAACGCCTTCGCCGCCGAAGTCACGCGCGTCGCGCGCGAGGTCGGAACGGAAGGCAAGCTCGGCGGCCAGGCGCTGGTGCCTGGCGTCGCCGGCATCTGGAAAGACTTGACCGACAACGTCAACGTCATGGCCGCCAACCTGACGGCGCAGGTGCGCGGCATCGTCAAGGTCGTCACCGCCGTCGCTAACGGCAGCTTGAGTGAAAGGCTCACCGTCGAGGCGAAAGGCGAGGTCGCGGCGCTAGCCGAAACGATCAACAACATGACCGACACTTTGGCCATCTTCGCCGAGCAGGTCACGACCGTCGCGCGCGAGGTCGGCGTCGAAGGACGCCTGGGCGGACAAGCGAACGTGCCGGGCGGCTCGGGCATCTGGAAAGATCTGACCGATAACGTGAACCTGCTCGCAGCGAATTTGACCACGCAGGTGCGCGCGATCGCCGACGTGGCGACCGCCGTCACCAAGGGCGATCTCACGCGGTCGATTCAGGTCGACGCGCGCGGCGAGGTCGCGGAACTCAAAGACAACATCAACGCGATGATCCAGAACCTGCGCGCGACCACCGAGCAGAACACCGAGCAGGACTGGCTCAAGACTAACCTGGGAAAATTCACCAGCATGCTCCAAGGCCAGCGCGACCTCACCACCGTCGGCCAGATGCTGCTCTCCGAATTGGCGCCGCTGGTCAGCGCGCAATACGGCGCCATGTACCAGATGGACTCCACCAACGGCGAGGCCCGGCTGCAAATGCTGGCCGGCTACGCGCGCAGCGAAAATCCCGATATTCCGGTGGAGCTGCCGGTCGGCGTCGGCCTCGTCGGCCAGTGCGCCGTGGAGAAGCGCCGCATCCTGCTGGATCAGATACCCGGCGACTATGTCCGCATCAGCTCCGGCCTCGGCGAAGCGACGCCGCGCAACTTGATCGTGCTGCCGGTGCTCTTCGAAGGACAAACCAAGGCGGTCATCGAGCTCGCCTCGCTGGCGGCCTTCACCTCGACCCATCTCACCTTTCTCGCCCAGTTGACGGAAAGCATCGGCATCGTGCTCAATACGATCGAGGCGACGATGCGCACCGAAGGCTTGCTGCAACAGTCGCAGAAGCTCGCCATCGAGCTGCAGGCGCAGCAAAAAGAGCTGCAGCAGACCAACGAAGAGCTCGCGACCAAGGCCAAGCAGTTGGCCGAGCAAAACGCCGAGGTCGAGCGCAAGAATCGCGAAATCGACCAGGCGCGCCACGCGGTCGAAGAAAAGGCGTCCGAGCTGGCGCTGGCGTCCAAGTACAAATCGGAATTTCTCGCCAACATGTCGCACGAGCTGCGCACGCCGCTCAATTCGATCTTGATCCTGGCGCAGCAGCTCGCCGACAACGTCGAACACAACCTGAGCGCGAAGCAGGTCGAGTTCGCCAAGAACGTCCACGCCGCCGGCACGGACCTGCTGAACCTGATCAGCGACATTCTCGACCTCTCGAAGATCGAGTCCGGCACCGTCACCGTCGAGCCCGAGGACGTTGTGTTCTCGAAGGTGCGCGACGCCGTGGAGCGCAGCTTCCGCCACGTGGCCGAGGCGCGGCAACTGGCGTTCGACATCGAGATGGATCCGCTGCTCCCGCACAGCATCCAAACCGACGTCAAGCGGCTCCAGCAGGTGCTCAAGAACCTGCTCTCCAACGCGTTCAAGTTCACCATGCAGGGCCGCGTGACCATGCGCATCAAGCTGGCCACGAGCGGCTGGAGCCCCGATCACGTGCTGCTCAACAGCGGCCCCAAGGTGATCGCCTTCGAGGTCAGCGACACCGGCATCGGCATTCCGCCCGACAAGCAGAGAATCATCTTCGAAGCTTTCCATCAGGCCGATGCGGGCACCAGCCGGCGCTTCGGCGGCACGGGCCTCGGCCTCGCGATCAGCCGCGAGCTGGCGACCTTGCTCGGCGGCGAGATCCGCCTCCTCAGCGCGCCCAACCAGGGCAGCACGTTCACGATGTACCTGCCGGAGAACTACCTCGGCGCGCTCCCGGTCGCCGGCTTCAAGGAGGAAATGCCGGCCCCGGCGCCGCTGATCGTCCGGCAAGTGGACAAGCCGGAGGAGATTCCGGACGATCGCCAATCGATCATGGCTGGCGATCCGGTGGTCATGATCGTGGAAGACGATCCGCATTTCGCCCGCGTGCTCTTGGGCCTGGTGCGGGAAAAGGGCTTCAAGGGCGTCGTCACGGCGCAGGGCGCCGCCGTCCGTTCGCTGGCGCGCCAGTACAATCCGCTGGCGATAACTCTGGACATCTTTCTGCCGGACATGCTGGGCTGGACCGTCTTGAGCCACTTGAAGCAGGATCCCATCACCCGACATATCCCCGTCCAGATCATCACCGTCGAGGAAGAGCGGCTGCAGGGTCTGGGCCACGGCGCGTTCTCTTATTTGATCAAGCCTTCGACGACCGATGAGCTCAGAAAAGCGGCCGACCGCGTGCTGGAATACGCCCAGTCGAGCCGGCGCCACCTGCTGGTCGTCGAAGACAACGACGTCGAGCGGCAAAGCATCGTCGAGCTGCTGAGCCACGGCAGCGTGGACATCACCACCGCGGCGACCGGCGCCGAAGCGTGGGAGGCGCTGCGCAACGGCGTCAAGTTCGATTGCGTGGTGCTCGATCTCAAGCTGCCTGACATTTCCGGCTTCGACCTGCTCGAGCGCATCCGCGAGGAAGCGGACCTGCGCGACCTCCCGATCGTCGTCTTCACCGGCAGGGACTTGACGGAAGAAGATGAGATCCAGTTGCTCCGGATGGCCGAGAGCGTCGTGCTCAAGGGAGTGCAGTCGCCCGAGCGGCTGCTCGACGAGACCTCGCTCTTCCTGCACCTGGTCGAGTCCGAGCTGCCGCCGGCCAAACAGGAGATGCTCAAACGGCTCAGGCAGACCGACGAGGCGCTGCAGGAAAAAAAGGTCCTGGTCGTGGACGACGACGTGCGCAACATTTTCGCGCTGACGAGTCTGCTCGAGCAGCACGGCCTCACGGTCGTGAGCCGGGAAACCGGCGCCGAGGCGATCGAGTTGCTCGACGCAGATCCCGAGATCGACGCCGTGCTGATGGACATCATGATGCCCGAGATGGACGGCTACGAAACCATGCGGCGCATTCGCAAAAATTCCAAACAGCGGCTGTTGCCGATTCTCGCGCTGACCGCCAAGGCAATGAAAGGCGACCGGGAAAAATGTCTCGAGGCCGGCGCGTCCGACTACATCGCGAAACCGGTGGATACCGAGGAGCTGCTCGCGCTCTTGCGCATCTGGCTCTTCGGCAAGCATCCGCTGACGCGAAAGGTATCGGGAGGCATGGTGGACACCACGGCGGCATAGCTCGGAGCAGGCGCTCCGCGCATCTCAGATCTCAAATCTCAAATGGGGACTTTGAGATATGAAATTTGAGATCTGAGATTCCGAGCGAGCGACGCAGGAGCGAAGCGAGGATATGAGCGACCCGATTGCGAACATTCTGATCGTCGACGACGACCTGAAGACGCTCGCCGCCATGGAGGCGCTGCTCTCGGCGCCGGGGCGAACGATCGTGCTCGCCAAATCGGGCCGGGAGGCGCTGCGCCAGCTCTTGCGCCAGGACTTCGCGCTGATCCTGCTCGACGTGCGTATGCCGGATATGGACGGCTTCGAGACCGCGCAGATGATTCGCCAGAACGAGCGGTTTCGTTACATCCCGATCATTTTTCTCTCCGCGGTCGACACGCTCGACAAAGACGTGATCAAGGGCGTCGCCAGCGGCGCGGTCGACTATCTCTTCAAGCCGGTCGTGCCGGACGTGCTGAAGACCAAGGTGGCGGTCTTCGTCGATCTGTTCCGCATGAACGAGCGGATGAAGCAGCAGGCGGTCAAGGAGGCCCAGGCGCTGCTCGCCGCCGTGGTGGAATCTTCGCAGGACGCCATCATCAGCAAGAATCTGGACGGCGTCATCCTTTCGTGGAACGCCGGCGCCGAGCGGCTCTTCGGCTACAAAGCCGAAGAGGCGATCGGCAGGCATGTCAGCTTCATCATTCCGCCGGAAAGACACCACGAGGAGCAGCGGATCCTCGAGCGGCTGCGGCGCGACGAGCGCGTCGGATCGTTCGAAACCGTCCGCGTTTCGAAGGACGGCCGCGCGATCGACGTCTCGCTCACGATCTCGCCGGTGCTCGACGCCGCCGGCCGCATCATCGGCGCGTCGAGCGTGGCGCGCGACATCACCCAGAAAAAGAAGATGGAGGAAGAGCTGCGCCAGCTCAACACCGAGCTGGAAAAGCGCGTCGAGTCGCGCACGGCCGAGCTCATCTACGAGATCGAGCAGCGGGAGAAATTGCAGCAGCAGCTCGCGCAGGCGCAAAAGATGGAAAGCATCGGGACTCTCGCGGGGGGAATCGCGCACGACTTCAATAATATTCTGACCATCATCCTGGGATACTCCTCGGCGCTGGCGGACAACCCGGGCGACGCGGCCAAGACCCGCGACGGGCTGCAGGTGATCCAGGAGACCGGGATGCGCGGCGCGTTGCTCGTGCAGCAGCTTCTCGCCCTGGCCCGCAACGGCAACTTGAGCTTTCAATCGACCAATATCAACGACCTCTTGCAAGAGTTCGCCAAGCTGTTGAGCGAGACGTTCCCGAAAACGATGGTCGTCTCTCTCGAACTCGATCCCGCCCTGCCGCGGACCTTGGCCGACCCCAACCGGCTGCATCAGGCGATCCTCAACCTCTGCGTCAACGCGCGCGACGCCATGAACGGCTCGGGAAAATTGCTATTGAAAGACGGAGTCGTGAGCGGCGACGAGCTGAGAAAGCAATTCGCCGAGGCCCGGGAGGAGACCTATCTCTCGATCTCGGTCGCCGACACCGGCTCGGGTATGGACGCGGCGACCCGCGAGCGTATTTTCGACCCGTTTTTCACGACCAAAGGGCCGGGGCAAGGGACGGGCCTCGGTCTCACAGCGGTCTATGGGATCGTGCGCGAGCACGACGGTTTTGTCGCGGTGGACAGCGAGCCGGGGCACGGCACCACTTTTCGCATCTATCTGCCTTTGCGCGCCGCCGACGGGCAGCGCCCGGTTGCCGTCCACGTGGAAAAGCGGCCGGCGGAAGCGTCGACCGGCCACGAGACGGTGCTCTTTGTGGACGACGAGGAGCCCCAACTGAATTTGATTCAGAGCGTTCTGGAGAACCGAGGCTACCGGGTCCTGGTGGCGCGCGACGGCATCGAAGCGGTGGAAATGCACAAGCGGCACAAGGACGAGATCGCCGCGGTGATTCTCGACCTGGGATTGCCCAGACTGAACGGCTGGGAAGCTTTCCTCAGCATGAAGCAGGAACAGCCCGGCATCAGAACCATCTTCACCAGCGGCTACATCAAAGCGGATATCCGGTTGGAAATGATCAGACAGGGCGTGGTCGAAATCATTCACAAACCCTACCTGCCGGACGACCTGGTGGCCAAGCTCGGCGCAGCCATCCGGGAGCCGGCGCACCAGGATAATGTTGAATTATGAATGACGAATTTTGAATTGAATTTCGCATTGCTCAATTCAACATTTAGAATTCAGAATTCAAAATTAATCCATGAAAATCCGGTCTCATTTAATTTTCCTGGTTCTCGGCGCCGTGGTGCCGATTCTCGCCTTTACCGCGGTCATGACGGCCGTCTTCTGGCGCGAGCAACGGACGGCTTTCCACGAGCGATTTTTGGATCGCGTCCGCGGCATGGCGATCGCCCTCGATCGCGAGCTCGACGGGAACATCCGCGCGCTCGAAGTCCTGGCCGATTCGACGGCGCTCCGCTCTGGCGATCTTCACGCCTTTTACGAGCGCACCGTGAGATTCCGCGACCGTCAAAGAACCTGGAGCAACATCGTTCTGGTCGACGCGCCGAGCGGCAAGCAGATGATCAACCTGAGGCCGCCTTTCGGCGCGCGATTGCCCGAGGCCCCGGACAAGGCCTCGATCAGGACGGTGGTCCAATTGGAGCGCCCGTTCGTGACGGCGCTGTCGCAAGGGCCGGTGAGCGGCGAATACGTCACGCACATCATAGTGCCGGCCAAGTCCGACCGCGGGGCGCAATACGTTCTCGTCGGCGTGATCCATGCGGCGCGCTGGCTCGAATTTCTATCGAACTACCCGATCGCGTCCGATGCCACGCTCACCTTGCTCGATCAAAACGGCATCATCGTCGCGCGCACCCTCAACAACGACCGCTGGGTCGGCCAACCGCCGTCGCCGGGATTGCTCCAGCAATCGCGTAGCGCGCCCGAAGGCGCGTACCGGAACGTCGGCTTAGAAGGTCAGTTCTTTTACTCGGCCCACAGCCGCTCGACGATCTCCGGTTGGACTCTGGCGACGGGCGTGCCGGTCGCGGGCGTCGAAGCGAAGCTGCGCAAATCGACGATCACTCTGGCCGCAGCCGCGGGAGTGATGGCGCTCGTCGCAGTGGGATTGGCCCTCGTCTTCGGCCGGCGCATCGCGGGACCGGTCTCCGCGCTGGCCCGCTCGGCCGGCGCGCTCTCGAACGCCGAGCCGGTTATCGTCGAGCAACACACCGGCGTCGCCGAGGTCGAAGAAGTCTCCCGCGCGTTTCACGAGGCGGCGGAGCAGCTGAGAATTCACGAGGAAGAGCTGAATTATCAGAGGCAATTGTTGGAAACGATCACCGACCATGCGCCTTCGATGCTGGTCATGATCGACACCCAGGGCCGGGCGACTTTCGTCAATCCGGCCACGGAGCGGATGACGGGCTATACGGCGGAGGAGCTGCTCGGACAAGTCGTGCATGAAAAGATCCACCATTCGCATCCCGACGGCACGCCCTACCCGATCGAAGACTGCTCGCTCAACCAGGCAGTGACGACGGGCCAGTCGGTGCACGACCATGAGGACGCATTCGTGCGCCAGGACGGCAGCTTTTTTGCCGCGCTCTGTTCCGCCAGCCCCATCTTGCGCAACGACGTTCCGGTCGGCACCGTCATCGAAGTCCAGGACATCACGCAGCGCAAGCGGGCCGAGGAGGAACGCCGGCGCATGAACCAGGAATTGGAGCGGCGGGTCGAGGAGCGCACCACCGAGTTGGTGCGCAGCGTCGTACAGCGGGAAAAACTGCAGGAGCAGCTCCTGCAGGCGCAGAAAATGGAGAGCCTGGGGACCTTGGCGGGCGGCATCGCGCACGATTTCAACAATATCCTCAACATCATTCTCGGTTACGTGGCGACCTTGCGCGACAACGGCGATCCCGCGACCGCCGAAAGCTTGGGGGTGATCCGCCAAACCGTCGAGCGCGGCGCGTCGGTGGTGCAGCAGCTTCTCACCGTGGCGCGCAAGAGCGAGCTGAAATTCGAGCCGGTCGATGTCAACGGCTTTCTGCGCCAGCTCGCGAAGCTCTTGGGCGAGACGTTTTCCAAGACGATAAACATCGCCATGGAGCTTAATCCGCGAATTCCGCCGATCATCGCCGATCCCAACCGCTTGAGCCAGGCGCTGCTCAACCTCTGCGTCAACGCCCGAGACGCGATGGGAAGCGGCGGCACTCTCGTCCTCAGAACCGAGACCGCCGCGGGTAAGGATTTGCGCGCCCGCTTTCACGCCGCCGAGGATCGGGAATACGTCTGCATCGCGGTCGCCGATACCGGCGCCGGCATGGACGCCACGACGCGCGAACGGGTCTTCGACCCTTTTTTCACGACCAAGGGACAAGGGGAGGGAACCGGCCTGGGTCTTACCGTAGTGTACGGCATCGCGCAGAGCCACCGCGGTTTCATCGACATCGAAAGCGAGCCGGGCCGCGGCTCGACGTTCCGCGTCTACCTGCCCGTGCAACCGGCCGATGACACGCGCGGCGCTGCGCCACCGGCGGCGGCCGGACACGCGCGAACGTCCGCCTACGGCCACGGGACGCTTCTTTTCGTGGAAGACGAGGAGCCGCAATTGGATTTGATACAGGGCTTTCTGCAAAGGAAGGGATACAAGGTCCTGGTGGCGCGCGACGGCGTCGAGGCGGTCGAGCTGCATAAGCAACACAAAGCGGAAATCGCCGCGGTGATTCTCGACCTCGGATTGCCCAGACTCAGCGGCTGGGAAGCGTTTTTGAGCATGAAACAGGAGCAGCCGACGGTGAAAGCCATCTTCGCCAGCGGCTATATCAAAGCCGATGTGCGCTCGGAAATGCTCCGGCAGGGCGTGATCGAAATCCTCTATAAGCCTTATGAGCCGGCCGACCTGGCGGCCAAGATCGGCGCGGTGATCAACGAGCCGACCGCCACCTCGGCCGGTTAGAGCAGGCGGGAAGCCATCTCAATGCGGAAATTTTGTTTGCAAACTCCGGTTTTTACCCGATTGGCTCGGCGGAACCCATCGATTAAATACCGGAAGGCATAGAGGACGACCGACGAGCGTAGAGCGAGGATAAAGATGCAAACTGAGCTGGCGCAACAGATTTTGGATTTGCAGGCGGGCGACCACCTGTGCCTGCTCTACGAGAAGGAGCCGGCGGAACAAATGGCGGCGTTGGTCCCGTTCGTCCAGGACGGACTGGCCCGCAACGAGCAATTCATTTACATCGCCGACGATCAAACCGTCGATGAGCTGGCGGGCCGTCTGGAGCGGGGCGGCATCGACATCGCCAAAGAATGCGACCGCGGCGCGCTTAAACTCTGGACGCGGCGCGAATGGCGCCAGCCCGGCCGGTTGTCGTCGGAAAAAAAATCCTTTCAGGTGCTGGAATTGATCGACCGGGCATCGAGGTCGGGCTTCCAGGGCAGCCGGTTCGCCGTCGAAATGACTTGGACTCTCGGCCCGGACATCAACACCAAACTGCTCGAGCACTGGGAGGCGACCCTCAACACCATCTTCGTCCCGGGCTTTGCCGGAAAAATCGTCTGCCAGTACAACCGCAGCCGCCTGTCGCCGGAAGCGATCTTCGCGTCGCTGCGCACCCATCCGCTGGCCATTCTCGGCGACGAAGTTTACGCCAATCTGTTTTACGAAGCGCCGTTGATCCTCGACGGGAAAGACGGCAACCGCAAGTCCGCCGCCGCCCGCGTGGAGTGGATGATCGCGCAGCTCAAGCGAATGCGCGCCGCCGAAAACGCGCGCGCCGAATTGATCCGCCAGCGCGCGGCCTTGACCGAGCAGCAGAGACTTCTCGAAGCGCTGCGGCGGAAAGAGCAGGAGTTGGAGAGCCTCAACCTGGAGCTCGAGAACAGGGTGGTCGAGCGCACCGAGGATCTCAGGCGGGCCAACGAGGCGGCGATACGGGACATGGAAGAGCGCGTCAAGCTCGAAGATCAGCTCCGCCAGGCGCAGAAGATGGAAAGCATCGGGACTCTCGCGGGGGGAATTGCGCACGACTTCAACAACATTCTGAATATCATCCAGGGATACTCGACCTTGATCGCCGGCCATGCCGGCGAAAATGCCGAGCTGGCCGAGAGCCTCAAGGTCATCAACGAGGCGATCCAGCGCGGCGCCGGCGTCGTGCAGCAGCTTCTGACTCTCGCCCGGAAAACCGACGCCAACCTGGAGATCACCGACGTGAACGAGGTGGTCCGCGGGCTGGTGAAGCTGGTCAAAGGAACTTTTCCGAAGAACATCGAAGTCGCGCTGAATCTCGCCTGCGACCTGCCGCCGCTGCCGGCCGACTCGAATCAGCTCAATCAAGCGCTGCTCAATCTTTGTGTGAACGCGCGCGACGCGATGCCCGAGGGCGGCAAGCTCGGGGTCCGGACCATGATGGTGGACGGAAAGATCCTGCCCGAATATCTCGAGCCGAAAGCCGACCGGTTCGTCTGCATCGAGATTGCCGACAACGGCCTCGGCATCGACGAGAGCCTCAGGACCCGCATCTTCGAGCCCTTTTTTACCACCAAGGAAACGGAAAAAGGGACCGGGCTCGGTCTCGCGGTTGTCTACGGGGTGGTTAAGAACCACCAGGGATTTATCGACGTCCAGAGCACGCCCGGCAAAGGCACGATATTCCAAATCCTGTTGCCGGTCCTACCCGCCAACAACCACAACGGCGCTCAGGACCCTGTCGGTGAAACGCCGCCCGAGGCTGCGGCCGGGTACGAGACGGCGCTGGTGGTCGAGGACGAAAAGGCCGTGCTGCACTTGCTGCGTAACATTCTCGCCGAGCGCGGCTACCGGGTTCTTACCGCGATCGACGGCGAGGGCGCGGTGGAGACTTATAGACGCAACAAGAATAACATCGACGTGATTTTGCTCGATCTCGACCTGCCGAGGATTTCCGGTACCGAGGTGTTGGCGAAGATCCGGGCGGAAAATCCCGACGCCAGGATCGTGGTCACGAGCGGATACCTGGAGCCGGAACTGAGATCAACGCTGGCTCAACAAGGCGTCAACCGGTTCATCAACAAGCCCTACATGCCGGATGAGGTGATAGCGGCGCTCGCGGCCGCGGATAACGGAGCGCCCGTGCAGAATTTCGTCACGACGGCGAGGCTGGAAGCCGAAGCGGAATAAAACCGGAAATTCTTTCCTGCCTATTGCTTACTGCGTACTGCCTACCGTTTAGGTAGCGAGCGCCTGCCGAACACTCCTCAAGATGGTGTCGGGAACGTACGGTTTGGGGATAAAGTCCCTGACCCCCCCCTTGACCATGTCGGAGCGCACCTTGGGGTCGAGGTAGCCGCTGGTCAGGATCATCTTCACGTTAGGATTGCGCTCTCTGAGAGCCAGGAAAACCGTCCAGCCGCCCAGCTTGGGCAGGGCCATATCGCAGAGCACGAGGGCCACTTCGCTCTGGTGGCGGCTGTAAACGTCGATCGCCTCGATCCCGTCCTTGGCCCCCACCACCCGATAACCCGCGTCCTCAAGAATTTTCTTGAGCAGATTCAACATCGGGACCTCGTCCTCGACGACCAGAATCATCTGTCCGGTGGCTTCCATGGCGCTTTCCTAAGTAGCTTTACTTAAACGAGACCGGCGTCCGCGTCAAGAGGAGTCCCGAAAAAAA
>DASXRG010000030.1:0-12540 GCA_036506735.1 Binatia bacterium
AATTCGATCCGGAGGAATTCAATTTGAAAGAGGTCAACGCCGGTTTGAGGCGGCTCAGGTAGAGCGATGGAGCGAAAAGTGCCTATAGACTGGGACGATTTGGAAATGGGTCTTATCCTTACCAAGGAGCCGCACAAATGTTACCTGGATCTTAGAACTGGGACGGTCGAAGTAGTCGCCAACCCTGAGTTTGTAGATAACATCGCGCCTTCCGAGGAGGAGATCGATAAGGAGCTTGCCGAGGGTTACTTCGTTTACATCCAGCCTCTTCCCTCATCCGTCGAATACGATTGGATGATCGATTTCGCAGGGACTGTGGCCGATCGTTCGCTGCGCGATAAGCTGGCGGTGGCGCTCGACGGCCGTGGCGCGTTTCGTCGATTCAAAAACGTCCTTGCCGATTAGCACGACGAGCGCGAGCGCTGGTCCACCTTCCGCACCGCGCGTGTGTGCGAGGCCATGGACGAATGGCTCACCGACCACGAGATCGAGCCTGCGACGCCGCCGGAGAGAAAGCGGTGAGGGCAAGGAGCGAGCAAACAAAGTTCCGCCGATTCTAAGAACAGCGCCGCCAACCGTGGCGACGCCGGCGTCTCGCGCGGATCGCGCTTTTATTCCTTCCTTAACATCTTGGTCGAGCGCCATCTCGCTCTGGACGAGAAACAAAACCAAAAGAAATCGGGAGTTAGCGATCCCGCTCTTGTGGTATATTTGCCTGCATGGAGCTCTCGAAGCAGATCGGGCAGATGATCATGATCGGGCTCGAAGGCGACGAGCTGACGTCCGGCGAACGCCGGTTACTGCGCGACTTTCCCGTCGGCGGATTCATTCTCTTCAGCCATAACCTAAAAGAGCCGCAGCGGATTGTTTCTCTCTGCCGTTCACTTTGGCGAACGGGCAGAGAGATCAATCCCTTCATCGCCATCGATCAGGAAGGCGGCAGGGTCCACCGGCTGCCGCCGCCGTTCACCCATTTTCCGCCCGCAGCCGCATTAGGTCGAACCGCAAGCGCCGATCTCGCTTGCCGCGCCGGCCTGGCGATGGCGCGCGAGA
The DNA here is from genome assembly GCA_036506735.1 of Binatia bacterium. GTDB lineage: Bacteria > Desulfobacterota > Binatia > UBA9968 > UBA9968 > JAJPJQ01. The sequence goes on from DASXRG010000030.1 coordinate 1,054, forward strand.
TTAACGCCGCCGGCATCAACTTGAACTTCGCTCCGGTCCTCGACGTGAATTCGAATCCAAGCAATCCGGTCATCGGCGACCGTGCGCTCGGCTCCGATCCTGATGAAGTGACGCGGCTCGGCTGGGAAGTTGTGCGCGGCTTGAGAGCAGGCGGCGTGATTCCTTGCGTGAAACATTTTCCCGGTCATGGCGACACCGCGCAGGATTCGCACCTGGAGCTTCCGGTCGTGCAAAAAAAGCTCGACGAGCTTAAGTCTGTGGAGCTGCCGCCGTTCGTTCACGCCTGCCGCAACCAGGTGGAAACGATGATGACCGCGCACGTCGTCTATCCCGCGCTCGACGCGGAGCATCCCGCAACGCTCTCGCGCCACATCGTCGGCGGCTTGTTGCGCGAGGAGTTGCAATACGACGGGGTCGTCTTCAGCGACGACCTTGAGATGAAAGCGATCAGCGCGAATTATTCCGTGGACGAAGCGGTTCGCCTCGCCGTGCTCGCCGGAGTCGACGTGCTGCTCTTCGGTCACGAAATCGAGAAGGCGGTCGCAGCCTTCGATTTTCTCTGCCGCGAGTTCGAGCGCAGCGAAGCGCTACGGGAGCGGGTCGAAGAAAGCTGTGGAAGAATCCGCGAACTCAAGAGCCAGGCGCTGGCAGGCTTGGCGAGCGAAGGAAAACTTGCAAGCTGTATCGGAGAGAGCGAAAAAATCGTCGCCGAGATTCACGGCAGCCGGTAGGCGCTGTAGTCGATGAGCTTTTTGATGTCGTGGTGCAGCTCGCCTTCCCACTTCTCGATGATGAGATCGGCCGGGCATTTTTTCTGCGCCACGAGATCGCGCAGCGGTTTCAAGTAGATCGTCTCGTCATCGCCGTTCTCGTTCACCGCTCCCTGCCGCCTGAGCCCTTCCCATGCGATCTGAATCAGCTCTTGCGCCAGATCGGCGGCCGCGTATCGGCGCAGGCGCGCCGCGAGCGCCTCGCGATGCGAGTCGTGGTAAAACTGCATGCGCTCGTCCCACGACCAGTCTTTGACGAGATCCCATGCCGCCTGGAGGCAATCGGAATCGTATAGCGTGCCCTTGATGAGCGCGGCCAGCGCCGGCATCAGCTCGGGCGGTTGGCTGTCGGCGGAGCGCACCTCCATGTAGCGCTTGATCCTGACCTCGGGGAAGAGCGTGGTCAGGTGCAGCTCCCAATCCTCCATCGTCGCGGTGTGTCCCAGGTGGCCGCGCGTCAAAAAATGGCGGAAAGGGATGCCGGTGAAATCGATGTAGTCGCCGTTGCGCCTGATGAAATACATCGGCACGTCGAGCGCATACTCGACGTAGTGCGCGAATGAGACGCTCGGATCGAAAGCGAAGCGCAGCAAGCCGGCGCGGGATTTGTCGGTGTCGGTCCAGATGTGGCCGCGAAAGCTTTTGAATCCGTTCAGGCGCCCTTCCGAGATCGGCGAGTTGGCGAACATCGCCGTGATCAGCGGCGCCAGCCCCATCCCCGTGCGAAACTTCGCCATGGCGTCTTTTTCGTCGCTGTAGTCGATGTTGGCCTGCACGGTGGCGGTTTGTTTCATCATCCGCTGACCGAGCGTGCCGACCTTCAACATATACGGCCCCATGATCCGGTAGCGCTTTTTCGGCACCCATTCGATCTCTTCCAGCGTGCTGACCGGTTGGATGCCGAGGCCGAGAAAGATCACGTTCATCCGCTTCGACACTTCCAGGAGTTCCGTGATGTGCTGGGTGAACTCGGCGTGGGTGCAGTGGATCGTCTCGCAGGGCTCGCCGGAGAGCTCGATCTGCCCGCCCGGCTCCAGAGTAATTTGCGCGTTGCCCCGTTCGAGCGCGATGATGTGGCCTTCCTCTTCGATCGGCTGCCAGTTGTATTCCTCGATGAGCGCCTTGAGTATCGCCTCGACGCCGCCCGGGCCGGAGTAGGAAATCGCCTTGGCGCTGTCGCGCCGGATGCCGATCTTTTCGTACTCGGTGCCGACGCGCCATTTGGAGCGCGGCTTGCCCGAATTGTGAAAGAACGCTTCGAGCTCCTGCGGGTTACGAATGTTGGACATACGGACGGATGTTCTGCGTGAACGGCGGCGTGATCACTCCTTTCTCGGTGATGATCGCCGAAATTAAATCGTGGCTCGTAACGTCGAAAGCGGGATTGAGAATCCGTACGCCTCTCGGGGTGATCGCGCGGCCGAAGATGTGCGAGACCTCGCGCGGGTCGCGCTGCTCGATCGGCACCTCGGCGCCCGTCGGACACTTGCCGTCAATGGTGGAAGTCGGCGCGGCCACGTAAAAGGGAATATTGTGGCGCTTGGCGAGCACGGCGATCGCGTAAGTGCCGATCTTGTTGGCGACGTCGCCGTTGGCGGCGATCCGATCGGCGCCGACGATCACCGCGTCCACTTTACCCTTCTGCATGGCGTAAGCCATCATGCTATCGGCGAGCAACGTCACCGGAATCTTATCTTTCTTGAGCTCCCAGGCGGTGAGCCGCGCGCCCTGGAGAAACGGCCGCGTCTCGTTGGCCAACACCTCGACGTTTTTTCCGGCCTCTTTCATGGCGCGGACGACGCCCAGCGCCGTGCCGTAGCCGGCCGTGGCGAGAGCGCCCGCGTTGCAGTGCGTCATGATGCGCGAGGAGCCGCCCAAGAGCTTGGCGCCGAATTTTCCCAGTTGCCGGTTGGCGGCGATGTCCTCCTGGTAAATCTTGGCCGCCTCGCTTTTCAGCAATTGCTTGACGACCTCGACTCCCTGGCTGCGCTTCTCGGTGTAGATCCGGCGCATCCGCGCCAGCGCCCAGAAAAGATTGACCGCCGTCGGCCGGGTTTTTTCCATCGTGCGAAAGATGCGCTCGATCTCGCGGTCGAAATTTTTTCCTTTTACCCAGAGCGCGCCCAGCGCCACGCCCATGGCGGCGGCCACGCCGATCGCCGGCGCGCCGCGCACGACCATGTCGCGGATGGCTTGCGCCACGCCTTCATAGTCGCGGTATACCCGGTAAATCTCTTTGTTGGGCAACAGCCGCTGATCGAGCATGACGACATGGTTATTGTTCCACCGGATGGTTCTGACGGCCATGGCCACGCTTCCTATTTCGAAGGAGGCTGAGTATATTAGGGTCCCGAAGGGAGCGTCAAGGGCTGTTGAGCTTTTACACCATCTTGGGTTATTTCTCCGGGCTTTACTTCATCAAACCGGATCTCGATCCGGCGACCTTGCTGCGCACGACCGCTCTCGTGCATCTTCTCGACGCCATCCTGTGCGGCCTGATCGCCGCCCAGAGCGGCCGAAATAAAAAAATCTGGACCGCGGCCGGCCTTCTTCTCGGCATCTGGGCTCTCGCCACGCTCTTTTTCCTTCCCGGAAAGAAAAATAACAACCTCATGCATTCTCCCAGTCTCTGAGATTTCTCCAGACGGGCGATCATTCGTCTTGCGCCAAAGCATAAGCGAGCGCGTGCGCATCCGTGTGCGTGATCGATACCAAGAGGCGCCGGATGCCGAGTTTTTCCGCGAAAGCGGATGTAGGGTCGTGCAGCACAATCTCGGGCTTGCCGCGCGGCCCGCGCACAACCTCTATAGTCGACCAGCTCACCTTTGATCCCCAACCCGTGCCCAGGGCTTTCATCACGGCTTCTTTGGCGGCGAACCGGCCCGCGTAGCTTTGATACTTGCCGCGCCCTCTTTTTTCGCAGTATTGAATCTCCTTTTCCGTATAGACGCGGTCGCGAAACCTTTGGCCGATGGCAACATCTTCCAGCGCTCGCTGGATGCGCGCCACCTCGATCAGGTCCACACCGACGCTCACAATCATGGTTCGAGTTCCCTCACGCTTCGATTTCCCTCAGCGTCCTGAGGCTCTCGAAGGACCATGACCCTGAGTTCAATCGAATGGGTCATCCGATAAATTCTGCCGCGCAGCGGCAAAAGTGTCAACGGGGTACGCTTTACAACTCCGGCGTAGCTGCTTACATTGAACCTCGATGCAGCGCATCCATCGGCAAGCGCATCGAGTACTGCCAATCGCATTGTTGTTTTTTCTCGCCTCCTGCTCGGCCACTCAAGCGCCGCCGAGCGAGCCCGGGCCGCCGCCGCGGACGATAAAGTTCACCAGCCCCGATCAGTTGGCGCATCTGCGGGTGCGCCCCGCCGCCGGTCGCTCACGGCGCGGCAGGATCATCTACATCGGCGTCTATGGCGGCGAGGTCCCCTCCTGGGACCGGGCGCGCTACTTCGTTCCCAAGGACTGGCCGCCGTATAAAAACTTGATCGACGAGGAAGGTCTGGCCCGGGTCGCGTTTCACGACTCGTTGATGCACGTCCTGGGGCTCGAAATCTCTCGACATATTCCCGACAGCATCGCGCTCATGATCAAAGGCGATACCGACGTCGTCACGGACGCGGTTAAATATCTGTATTCCGCCGGCGACAAACTCTACCTCGTCGGCCACAGCCAGGGCGGCGCCGTCGTCGCCGATGCCGTGCGTGAGCTCAAGAAAGCGGCGATTCCGGTGCAGATGCTCGCCCTCATGGAGGGTTTTCAGTCGTACGGGACCGTGCCGAGCAACGTCGCGCAGGCATTTAACTTTTACGTGCCGTCCAAATTCTCGTTCTGCCCCGGCCGGGTTAAACTGGACGCGGAGGACCCGGCCGCCACGCGCGTGACGAACGTTCCGATCGAAAATCCCTGGGGCCCGTTCACCGGTTTTTGCGCCGAGCACCGCAACGTCGACAGCGACCCGCGGGTCTGGAAGCCCGTGCTGCAATACATTATCGACTCCGCCGGCGGGTAAATAGGCCGGCGACGCGGGTGGAGCGGCAGCCAGGAAACCAGCCTGAAGCCTCGCTTGTTTGATGCGCGCACTTGAGTATATGCTTCCCATATGGCCGACCAGCCTTGTCCCCAGCCGGCGGAGATTCTCTGCGAGCGCCTCCAGGCGGTGCTCGAGGTTTCGGAATCGATCGCGCTGCACACCGACTTGCAAGCGCTCTTCCACGACCTCGCGGTCCGTTTGCCGCGCGTGGTAAGTTTCGACACGATCGGGCTGATCCTGCACAGCCCCGAGCACCACACGATGCGCCTCCATATTATGGAGACCGCAGCCGAAAGCCGGCCCGGCAGCGAGATTCCTTTCGTCGAACTGCCGGTCGATCAAACGTTGGGCGGCCTGGTGTGGCAAACGCAACGATCTGTCGTGGTGTCGGACCTCGACCAAGAAACCCGCGCCCCTCAGGGAGTCGCGGTGTTGAAACAAAACCAGATCAAGTCGTGCTCCGTCGTGCCGCTGACCACGGCGTACCGGCGGCTCGGCGCGATGATGTTCGGCAGCTACAAAATAAACGATTACAATTGCGCCGACCTGGCGTTTCTCGAGCAAGTGGCCCGGCAGGTCGCGGTGGCGGTCGACAACGCGCGTAACTTCGAGCAGGTGCAATCCACGCAGGGGCAGTTAAGACAAGAGCGCGATCACCTGAGTCTACTGCTTGAGGTGAATAATGCCGTAGTCTCGGCGCTCAATTTGCACGAGTTGCTGAACGCCGTCTCGGCATCTCTCCGGCGGCTGATGCAACACGAATATGCCAGCCTTTCCCTTTACGATGCTGAAACGCAGCGGCTCTACATTCACGCATTAGATTTTCCCGTCAGCAAGGGGCTATTGCAGGAAGGTCTTTGGGTTCCGGTGGAAGGAAGTCCGACGGGCCGCGCATTGACGTCCGGCAAGCCCGTGTTCATCACATTCCGCGACGCGGAGCAATTCGGTTCCGACGTCGGCCGGCGCATCCTTGCCGAAGGCCTGAAGTCGGCCTGCTGCTTGCCGCTGATCGCCCATGGCCGCCCGCTCGGAACGCTGGTCGTGGCCAGCATGCACGAGGAAACTTTTCCGCAGCAGGAAGGAGAATTGCTGCACCACGTCGCGAATCAAATCGCGATTGCCGTCGAGAACGCGATCGTCTTCGGACATGAGGTCGCCCGGGCGAACAAGCTCGCCCAAGAAAAGCGCTTCCTCGAAGAGGAGATCAAGACCGAGTACAACTTCGAGGAGATCGTGGGCGAGAGCGCGGCGCTGAAACGCATCCTGAAGCTGGTGGAGACCGTCGCGCCGACCGATTCGACGGTGCTGATTCTCGGCGAGACCGGCACCGGCAAGGAATTGATCGCCCGCGCGATCCACAACTTGAGCGCGCGCCGCGAGCGCGTCTTCGCCAAAGTGAACTGCGCGGCGATTCCGACCGGGCTCCTCGAAAGCGAGTTATTCGGCCACGAGCGCGGCGCGTTCACCGGCGCGATCGCGCAGAAAATCGGCCGCTTCGAGCTGGCGGACAAGGGAACGCTTTTTCTCGACGAGGTCGGCGATATTCCGCTGGAGCTCCAGCCGAAGCTCTTGCGCGTCTTGCAGGAGCAGGAGTTCGAGCGGCTCGGCAGCAACAAGACGATCCGCGTGAACGTGCGGTTGATCGCGGCCACGAACGCCGGCCTGGAGCGAATGGTCGAAGAAAAAAAATTCCGCGCCGATCTCTACTATCGACTGAAAGTCTTTCCCGTTACGATGCCATCGCTGCGCGACCGGCCCGCAGACATTCCGCTGCTCGTCCGTTACTTCGCGCAGAAGTACGGCCGTCTCATGAAGAAGGAGATCCGGACTGTTCCGAATGAGGTTCTCACGGCGCTCGGAAAATATCCCTGGCCCGGCAACATTCGGGAATTGGAAAACTTCATCGAGCGCGCCGTGATTCTCTCGCCCGGCTCGGAACTGAGGGTGCCGCTCGCCGAATTGAAGGCTGCGGCAGTAACCGCGCCGACCAACGGCGCGACCACGCTGGAAGCCGCCGAGCGCGAGCACATTTTAAAAACGCTGCGCGAAACCAACTGGGTGATCGGCGGTCAGGCGGGCGCGGCCGCTAAGCTCGGCATGAAGCGCACGACCCTCCAATCCCGCATGAAACATTTGGGCATCACCCGCTCCAAGTAGCCGCCGATATTTCGGCGCCTGCCGATAACTCGGCAGATTTTCCTCCGCCACATTCCTTTTAAGCCATAAGCGAGCACCTGCAACTCGCGCGATTTTCGCTGTTTACGAACTTTCGGAAAATCTAAGGAGCTTGGCACCCGGCTTGCCTTGTCTGGTTTCACAATACGATCAGTCTGAAAGGAGAAACCTCATATGTCTACGAATCTTCCCAGGCAAAACGGCGGCGCTCTCAGCGAGCGGATAAAAAATCAGGGGCTCCACGGGAAACGGCTCGAAGGTAAGGTCGCAATCGTCACCGGCGCATCCAAGGGAATCGGCGCGGGGATCGCGAAACAGTTGGCGGCCGACGGCGCGGCGGTCGTCGTCAACTACGCGTCGAGCAAAGAGGGCGCCGACCGCGTCGTCGCCGAGATCGAAGGCAATGGCGGCCGGGCGCTTGCCGTGCGGGCGAACATGGCCAAGAAGGCGGAGATCGAGCGTCTCTTCGCCGAGACGAAGAAGGCGTTCGGCAGGCTCGACATTCTCGTCAACAACGCCGGCGTCTATGAGTTTGTCCCGCTCGAACAAATTACCGAAGAGCACTTCCACAAGCACTTCGATCTCAATGTTCTCGGTCTGATCCTCGCCTCAAAGGAAGCCGTACGGTATTTCGACGCCGCGGGCGGCAGCATCATCAACATCAGCTCGGTGGCAAGCACTGCAGCCCCTGCGAATACATCGGTATACAGCGCCACCAAAGGAGCCGTCGATTCGGTGACCAAGTCTCTGGCCAAAGAGCTCGGCCCGCGCAAGATCCGCGTAAACTCCATCAACCCCGGCATGGTGGAGACCGAGGGAGTGCACGCGGGCGGTTTTATCGACAGCGAATTCCGTAGAGACATCGAATCGCGCACGCCGCTCGGCCGCATCGGCCAAGCCGAGGACGTCGCGCCCGCCGCCGTCTTCCTGGCTTCGGCGGATTCCGCTTGGATCACGGGCGAAACGCTGGTCGTCGCGGGCGGCCTGCGTTGACCCGTTGACGGATTCGACTGCGTCGGATTGAATGGCCCTTACGAAGAGAGACACTGCACAACCGGACACTAAGAGAAAACGTTTTCTATGAAGCTCGTCTCGGTCAACGTCGGTCTTCCCCGGGTCGTCATAGAGAACGGCGATCCGGTCACCACCGGAATTTTCAAAACGCCCATCACGGGGCGTGTGATGCTGCGGACGCTCAACCTCGACGGCGACCGCCAGGCCGATCTCTCCGTTCACGGCGGACCGACCAAGGCGGTCTACGCCTATCCCTCCGAACACTACGACTACTGGAAGCGCGAGTTGCCTGAGATGGCGCTTCCCTGGGGCATGTTCGGCGAGAACTTCACGACCGCGGGGCTCTCCGAATCCGAGCTGAACGTCGGCGATAAGTTTCGCGTCGGCTCAGCCGTGGTGAGGGTGACCGAGCCGCGCATGCCGTGTTACAAGCTGGGCATCAAGTTCGGCCGCCCGGACATCGTCAAACGTTTCCTCGCCAGCGGGCGCACGGGCTTCTACTTTGCCGTGCTTGAGGAGGGCGAAGTCGGCGCCGGCGACGAGATTCAACTGATCGAAGAAAGCAGAGACAACGTAAAGGTAAGCGACATCACCCGGCTGTATACGAGCGAGAAACATAACGTCTCGCTGCTGCGCCGGGCGATTGAAGTCGAGGCTCTTCCTGAAAGCTGGCGCGGCTATTTCCGCAATCGACTTGAGAAACTGACCAGGTTCAAGCCATTGAGAGGCGCAGCGCCATGACCAATACAATTCAACCCATCACGTCGACGCGTCCCTCGCTGCAGGAGCGTATGTTTCCGACCCTCACGCCCGCGCAGATCGCGCGCATCGCGGCGCACGGCCGCGTGCGTCAGGTCCGGCGCGGCGAGGTGCTGGTCGAAGCCGGCGCGCCGGTCGTGCCGTTCTTCGTCGTCACCGCCGGTCGGCTCGAAGCCGTCCGGCCATCCGGCTCCGCCGAGGCGCTCGTCGCCGTCCATGGACCCGGCCAGTTCACCGGCGAGGTCAACATGCTGTCGGGCCGTCCGGCGCTCGTCCGGTCGCGCGTCACCGAGCCGGGCGAAGTGATCGAGCTCGATCGCGAGCACCTGTTGGCGCTAGTGCAGACCGACAGCGAGCTCAGCGAGCTCTTCATGCGCGCCTTCATCCTGCGCCGCGTGGAGCTGATCGCCCACGGCTTCGGCGACGTCGTGCTGGTCGGATCGACTCATTGCCCCGGAACCCTCCGGGTCAAAGAGTTCCTGACGCGCAACGGCCATCCGTATTCCTTTATTGATCTCGACCGCGACGCCGACGTTCAGGTTCTGCTCGATAAATTTCACGTCGCCGCCGCCGATGTGCCGGTGGTGATCTGCCGCGGCGAAATGGTGCTCAAGAATCCGACCAATCGACAAGTCGCCGAGTGCCTCGGCTTTAACGACGCGATCGACCAGACCCGGATACGCGACGTGGTGATTGTCGGTGCCGGACCCGCGGGACTCGCGGCGGCGGTGTACGCCGCGTCTGAAGGGCTCGGTGTCCTCGTTCTGGAGACGAACGCGCCGGGGGGGCAGGCGGGCTCCAGCTCGAAGATCGAGAACTACCTCGGCTTTCCGACGGGCATCTCGGGCCAGGCGCTCGCCGGGCGCGCGTTCACCCAGGCCGAGAAGTTCGGCGCGCAGGTGATCATCGCGAAGAGCGCGACAGGTCTTCAGTGCGAGCGAATGCCGTACGGGGTTGAGACCGACGACGGTCTCAAGCTGCCGGCGCGCACGATTATCATCGCGACCGGCGCCGAGTATCGGAAACCGGCGCTCGAGAACTTATCGCAGTTCGAAGGCGCGGGGGTGTATTACGGCGCGACTTTCATGGAGGCGCAGTTGTGCCGCGGCGAAGAAGTGATCGTCGTGGGCGGCGGCAACTCGGCCGGGCAGGCCGCGGTGTATCTCGCCGAGACCGTCAAGCGCGTGCATATGATCGTCCGATCGAGCGGGCTGGCGGAAAGCATGTCGCGCTATCTGATTCGGCGCATCGAAGAAAATCCCGTGATCGTCTTACACACGAATACCGAGCTTGCCGCCTTCGAAGGAGACGACCATTTGGAGCGCGTGCGCTTGCGGAACCATCGGACCGGCGCCACCGAGACGCGCGATATCCGCCACGTCTTCGTCATGGCCGGCGCCACCCCCGCCACCCGCTGGCTCGCCGACTGTGTCGCATGCGACGCAAACGGATTCATCAAGACCGGACCGGATCTGTCGCCGGACGACTTGGCCGCCGCGCACTGGCCGCTCGCCCGCGCTCCCCTTCTCCTGGAAACGACTCTGCCCGGCGTGTTTGCGGTCGGCGACGTCCGGGCGGGCAACATCAAGAGAGTCGCGTCCGCCGTCGGCGAAGGATCGATTGCGATCGCGTTCGTACATCGGGTATTACATGAATAGATACGATGACATCCGACAAAGCCTGTTCTCATATCCGCGCCATCAAGACCGTGAAACACGCGCTACGCCGTGAGTGCGAGGAGTGCGTGAAAATCGGCGCCGAGTGGATTCATCTGCGGACGTGTCAGACGTGCGGCGCGACATTGTGTTGCGACGATTCGCCGAACCGCCACGCGACCAAGCACGCGCGGGCGAGCAAGCATCCCGTGATCGCATCGGCGGAACCCGGCGAGCGGTGGCTGTACTGCTATCCCAACAACGCGGTTGTCGAATATTGAATGCGACGAGTTTACTATCCGTATCAATGGTTTCTATGCCATTGCCTAGATGATCGGCCCATCTGTAGAGCGCAAACGAGGGGAGGACGGGAAGATGACGCTTATTTTTGCCTTTCTCATCGGCTTCTTCGCCGGACTGCGCTCGCTCACGGCGACGGCGGCGACGGCGTGGGCGGCGCACCTGGGCTGGCTGAAACTCGAGCGCCCGCTGTCTTTTATCGGTTCACTTCCGTCCGTCGTAATTTTCACTCTGCTCGCTCTCGTAGAGCTGGTCGGCGACAAGCTGCCGCAAACACCGAACCGCACTTCGGCTATGGGATTATCGGCGCGGATCATCACTGGCGCGGTGACGGGGGCATGCGTTGCCGCCGTTGCACAAGAAGTTTTTCTCGGCGTGGTTCTCGGCGCCGCCGGCGCGATTGCCGGAACTTTCGGCAGCTACCAGGCGCGCACGCGGCTCGTGAAAGCGCTGGGTGTGCCGGACATCTACATCGCCCTGCTAGAGGATCTAGTCACGGTCTCCGGCTCGCTGTGGATCGTTTCGCGATTCTGAGAGCGCCTCTTGTAGCGGCGCAGTTGATTTACACGGACTTCTCCAACAGACTGATTACTCTATCTCTGTGGGAGGTGATGCGATGAACCTCTACTATAATCCCAAGAGCCGCGCCGTGATCGCCAAATGGATGCTCGACGAATGCGGCGCAAGCTACGAGATCGTTCCGATCGATTTTGCCAAGCGCGAGCACAAGACGCCGGAGTTTCTTAAGATCAACCCGGCCGGGAAGCTGCCC
>DASXRG010000031.1:0-2428 GCA_036506735.1 Binatia bacterium
TTCCGCCGGAGCGCCCTCGGCGACTTTTCGGCCGCGATCCATCACGACGACTCGATCGGCCAGCCGGAATAATTCCCGCAGCCGGTGCTCCACCATGATCAAGCTCATGCCGCGGTCCTGCAGTTTCTCGATCAGCGGGACAATGCTCGCGACCTCCGAAGCGCTCAAGCCGGAGAAAAGCTCGTCGGTGATGAGCAGGTCCGGCCGGAGCGCCAGGCAGCGGGCCAGCTCGAGCCGGCGCAGGTAACCATGGGGGAGGGTGGAGGCCGGCTTGTACGGCACGTAGGAGTCGCGCTCGAAGCCGACCTCTTCGAGGAGATCGAGCGCGACGGCATCGCGGTCGCCCCAGCGGCCGCTGGCGGTGAACTTGCGGATTCGCGGCGCGTAGAGCGGGACGATTAAATTTTTATACGCCGGCAGATTGTGAAACGGGCGCACGGTTTGAAAGCTGCGCGCGATTCCGAGTGAAGCGACCTTGTGCGGCGGCAAGCCGGTGATCTCTTCGTCCTTGAAGCGGATCGCGCCGGAGTCGGGCTTGACGAAGCCGGTAATGGTGTTCACGGCGGTGGTCTTTCCCGAGCCGTTTAGGCCGATAATGCCGACGATTTCGTTCGCGGCCACGGAGAAGCTCACGTGGTCCAGCGCCTTGACGCCGCCGAAGCTCTTGGAGACGTTTTCCAGAGCCAACAATCCCTCGTCGCCCGTTTTCATCCCTCAGCCCTCATCCTTCATCCTTTCTTCAAACGTCCACCCAGCGCTCGACCTGCTCATACTTCCGCTTCAGGTAACTCATGATTCCCTCCGGCTTGAACAGAACCAGCGCGACGAGCAGCAGGCTGTAGAATACGATTCTGAGCGTGCCGAGATCGCGCAGCATCTCGGCCAGCGGAACCAGGATGAAGGCGCCCAGCACGGGCCCCGCGAGGGTGCCGATCCCGCCGACCACCGCGCAGGCGATCGGAAGAATCGAAAGGTCGAGCGAGAAAGCCGAAAGGCCGGCGAACATGTATAGATGGGTGAAATAGGCGCCGGCAAAACAAGCGAGCGCGGAGCCGATCCACAGCGCGATCAGTTTGTAAAAAGTGATGTCGATGCCCGAGGCCTTGACAGCCTGATCGTTGTCGCTGATCGCGCGCAGCACCAGACCGAAATCGGTCGTCATGAACCGCCGCAAAGCGAACGTGGACGCGAGGAGAAAAATGATGATCAGATAGCGCTCCGCCCAAAGATCGGAAAACGAGTCCACGCCGACGAGACCGTCGGTGCCGCCGACGACCGCGGTCGCCTCGATGACGCGCGCGAAGAGCAGTGGATAGACCAGCGTCGTCATCGCAAAATAAATTCCCCTGAGCGGTAGGCAGGGTGCTAAAAGCGCCGTGCTGATCGTGGCGCCGAGAACGGTGGCGCACAGCAGAGTCAAAAACGGCGGCAGGCCCAAATTCAAATTGAGCAGAGCGGCGAGATAAGCGCCGATGCCGAAGAACAGCGCCTGACCCAGAGAGACGAGACCGGTCGCGAGCGCGATGAAATCCCAGCTGAGCGCCAGCAGCGCGTAGACGGCGGTGAGGGTCGCGACTCTTTGAATATACTCGCTCGGCGCCGTCAGCGGGAGAAGCAGGAGCAACAGCGGCGGCAGGAGCCGCGGCGCGGCGACGTACAGCATGTTCCTGAGCGAGCTGAGAGTGTAGATGTCCTCGGTCAGGACTTTGATCGGCCGGTCGATTCTTTCGAGTCGTCTTGCCACTAGACTCTCTCTTCCAGCTCTTTTTGTTTGCCGAACAAGCCCGAAGGTTTGAGGATCAGGGTAACGAGAATCGCCAGGAGGGAGACGATCATCTGATAGTGCGGTCCCCAATAGGCGACGGTCAAAATCTGCGCGTAGCCGATCACCAGGCTCGCCGCGATGACGCCGCCGATGCTTTCGAGCCCGCCCAGAATGCAAACGGCGATGGCCGAGACCAGTATGCTGGCGCCGGACTCGGTCGCGATATAACCCAGCGGCAGCACCACCACCGCGGCGAGTCCGACCAACGCCGCGCCGAAAGCCAGGCTGAAGGTCGCCGTAATATCCGAATCAATGCCCAGCATCATCGCGGCTTGCTCATCCTGAGCCATGGCGCGAAACGCGAGGCCGAGGCGTGTATGGTGGGTGAAGAGCCAGAGAGCGAGAACAAGGATTCCACCGACGGCGACCAGCGCGATCCGTTGCGCGTCCACCGGCACGCCGAAGAAATCCACGCTGCCGCGAAACAGCGGCGGCAGGCTGTAGTTGGAACCGAGAAAGCCGAAATAGCGCAACGCCTCCAGCGCCGCCGTGCCGAGCGCGAAGGTCACGATGATCTCCAGGAGCGGCATGCCGCGCACGCGAATCAGCGCGAAGCGATAGATCGCCGCGCCGACGAGCGCGATCAACGCGATCGCCGCCAAC
>DASXRG010000032.1:0-15930 GCA_036506735.1 Binatia bacterium
CCTGAGCGATAACTCTTCAACCTGCCCTTCCACGCTCAGGGTTTGATCCATGGCCGTCGTCGCGATCATCCCGGTCCGCTACGGTTCGACCCGCTTCCCCGGAAAGCCCCTGGCCCTGATCGGCGGCAAACCGATGATCCAGCACGTCTACGAAAACACTTCCCGCACCCCCGGCTTGGACCGCGTCATCGTCGCCACCGACGATGACCGCATTTTAGCCACGGCCAAATCCTTCGGCGCGGAGGCGATGCTGACTTCGACAAAACACGCGAGCGGCACGGACCGCCTGGCCGAAGTCGCGAAGAAGATCAAGGCCGAGTGGGTGATCAACGTCCAGGGCGACCTCCCGTTCATCCGGCCGCAGACGATTTTGCGCACCTTGAAGCCGCTGCGCCGGGAGCGCTCGATCCCGATGGGGACCGCGCGCACGGCGATTTTCGCGCGCGACGAATGGCTCAACCCCAACGTCGTCAAAGTCGTCACCGACGACGAAGGATACGCGCTGTATTTTTCGCGCGCCGCAATTCCGTACCAGCGCGAGAACGGGCCGCCGGCTTCCGCTCACGCGCGCGCGGGTGGAGAGAAAATTTTGGGCTATCGTCACGTCGGCATCTACGTTTACCGGCGCGAATTTCTGCTGAAGTTCGCGCGCACGCCCCCGACGGCGCTGGAGCGGGCGGAAAAATTGGAGCAACTTCGGGCGCTGTCGAACGGCTATCGCATTCGCGTCGCCGACGTGGAGGAGCCTTCAGTGGAGGTCGATACACCGGAAGATTTAGAGAAAGCGGAAGCATACCTTCGCACGCAACACTGAGAACCAGGGAGACACAGAGAACCATGGCAAGCGTGAAGACCAAATTCATTTTTGTGACCGGCGGCGTGGTCTCGTCGCTGGGTAAGGGACTGGCCTCGGCATCGATCGGCGCGTTGATGGAGAGCCGCGGCTTGAGAGTCACGCACCTGAAGATGGACCCCTATATCAACGTGGACCCGGGCACGATGAGCCCGTTCCAGCACGGCGAGGTCTTCGTCACCGACGACGGCGCGGAGACCGATCTCGATCTCGGCCATTACGAGCGCTACGTCTCAACGCCGATGGGAAAGAAAAACAATTTCACCACCGGCCAGGTTTACGAAACCGTCATCAGCAAAGAGCGGCGCGGCGATTACCTCGGCGGCACCGTGCAGGTCATTCCGCACATAACGGACGAGATCAAGCGGCGCATCCAGGCCGCGGCCGAGGGCTACGACATGGCGATCTGCGAAGTCGGCGGGACGGTCGGAGACATCGAAGGTCTGCCGTTCCTCGAGGCCGCGCGCGAGTTCGGCTGGGATTGGGGCAAAGAAAACGTTCTTTACGTTCATCTTACTCTGGTTCCCTACATCGCCGCCGGCGGCGAGCTGAAGACCAAGCCGACGCAGCACAGCGTCAAGGAGCTGACCGGGCTGGGCATTCAGCCCGACATCCTGCTGTGCCGCACGGACCGCTTCCTCGACAAAAAAGTCAAAACCAAGATCGCCAACTTCTGTAACGTCGACGAAAATTCCGTCATCACCGCCAAGGACGTGGAGTGGATTTACGAAGTGCCGCTGATCTTCCACCAGGAGGGCCTGGACGAGAGGATCGTCGAGAAGCTCCACATGTGGACCGGCGCGCCGAATCTCAAGAAGTGGGAAAAAGTCGTCCAGACGCTGAAAAATCCCAAAGAGACCGTGCGCATCGCCGTGGTCGGCAAGTACATGGAGCTGAAGGAATCCTACAAGAGCCTGATGGAAGCTCTCGTGCACGGCGGCATCGCCAATGAGGCAAGAGTCGAGCTCAAGTGCATCGAAGCCGAGGGCATCGAAGAGAGCGGCACCAAAGCGTTGGAGCAGGCCGACGGCATACTCGTTCCCGGCGGCTTCGGCGACCGCGGCAGCGAAGGCAAGATCACCGCAGCGCGTTACGCGCGCGAGAACCGCATCCCCTATTTCGGCATATGCCTCGGCATGCAAATGGCGGTCGTAGAGTTTGCCCGCAACGTCGGCGGCCTCGAAGGGGCCAATTCCAGTGAGTTCGATCCGAACAGTCCCCATCCGGTGATCGATCTCATGGAGACGCAAAAAGGTGTGGACAAGAAAGGCGCCACGATGCGGCTCGGGGCTTACGGCTGCAACCTTCAAGAGGACTCGCTCGCGGCGCGCGCTTACGGCAAGAAGAAAATCTCCGAGCGCCATCGCCATCGCTACGAATTCAACAATAAGTACCGGGACCTCTTGGCGCAGAAAGGCATGGTTCTGAGCGGCCTGTCGCCGGACGGCGCGCTGGTGGAGATCGTCGAGCTGAAAGACCATCCGTGGTTCCTCGGCTGCCAGTTCCATCCCGAGTTCAAGTCCCGGCCGATGGACTGCCATCCGCTCTTCAAGGCATTCGTAAAAGCGTCGTTGCAGAACCGGCAGGCGCTGAAAGAAGTGCCGCGGATCAAAGTCGCGCGAACCTGAGCCGGCCATAAGTGCGAAGGCAAATCGTAAATTGAAATTTGCATTCCGTGCCCCCCGGTGGTCTACTAACCACGCAGCATGGCTTCCAAGAAAATAAAAATCGGCGGCTTTGAGATCGGCGCCGGAATGCCGCTGGCGCTGATCGCCGGCCCCTGCGTGATCGAGAGCGCCGATTCGGCGCTGCGCCACGCGGACTTTATCAAGCAGGCCGCCGATCGTGTCGGCATGCCGGTGATTTTCAAATCCTCTTACGACAAGGCCAACCGTACTTCGCTGTCGTCTTTCCGCGGGCCGGGGCTCGAAGCGGGGCTCGGCATCCTCGCCAAGGTACGGCGAGAGATCGGCGTTCCGGTGCTGACCGACGTGCATGAGAAAGAACAGGTCGCGATGGTCAAAGAGGCGGTGGACGTGCTGCAGATTCCCGCCTTCCTCTGCCGCCAAACCGATTTCGTGGCCGCGGTCGCGCGGTCGGGAAAAGTCGTCAACGTAAAGAAGGGGCAATTCCTCGCGCCGTGGGACGCGCGCAACATCGTTGAGAAGATCGTCTCGAGCGGAAACGACCGGGTCATGGTCACCGAGCGCGGCGTTTCCTTCGGTTACAACAATCTCGTCTCGGACATGCGCGCGCTGGTCGTCTTGAGCGAGCTGGGCTATCCGGTGGTCTTCGACGCGACCCACAGCCTGCAGCTTCCCGGCGGTCTGGGCAACGCCTCGGGCGGCGAGCGGCGCTATATACCGGCGCTCGCCCGCGCCGCCGTCGCGGTCGGCATCGACGCGCTGTTCATGGAAGTCCACGAGGATCCCGACCGGGCGCTGAGCGACGGACCCAACTCCCTGCCGCTCAAAGAACTGGAAGAACTGCTCAAGCGGGTGAAAGAAATCGACGGATTATTGAAAAGTCACTGACTATGGACGCGGGCAAAACTCTCAAGCGCGCGCGCGATGTGCTCGATATCGAGGCGCGGGGGATTCTTTCCCTCATCGAGCGACTCGACGAGAATTTCGTTCGCGCGGTGGATCTGCTCTATCACTGCAAGGGCAAAGTCGTCGTCACCGGGCTGGGCAAATCGGGCCTCATCTGCCGGAAAATCGCGGCCACGCTGTCGAGCACAGGCACGCCGTCGCTTTTTCTCCACGCCGGCGACGCCAACCACGGCGACATGGGAATGATCAACAAGGGCGACGTCGTGCTCGCCGTCTCCAACAGCGGCGAGACCGAGGAAATCTTGAAATTTGTCCCGATCATCAAACGGCTCGGCGTCAAGCTGATCGTCATGACCGGCAATTCCGGCTCCAACCTTTCGACCACCGCCGACGTGGTCCTGAACGCCGGCATCAAAGAAGAGGCTTGCCCTCTGGGACTCTCGCCGACCGCCAGCACGACCGCGGCCCTCGCGTTGGGCGATGCGCTGGCGGTCGTTCTCCTGGAAAAGAAAGGCTTCAAAGAGGAAGATTTCGCGCTGCGCCATCCGGGCGGAACCCTCGGGCGCAAACTGCTGCTGCGCGTCGAAGATCTGATGCATCGGGGCGCCGAGGTGCCGCTGGTGAGCGGGGAGACTCCCATGAAGGAGGCGATCCTGGAAATCACCTCCAAGCGGCTGGGAGTGACCGGAGTGGTGAACGGCGAGGGCAATCTCATCGGCGTCGTCACCGACGGCGATCTACGCCGCGGGCTGGAGAGCAAGGGCGATATCTTCGCCTTTAAGGCGAAAGATCTGATGAGCCGCAATCCCAAGACGATCCCGTCCGACGCGCTGGCGGCGCACGCCATGACGGTTATGGAAGAGCACTCGATCACGTCCTTGTTCGTCCTGGAAAACGGAACGAAAAAGCCGGCCGGCGTCGTCCATCTGCACGATCTCCTGAAAGCCGGCCTCGCCTGATTCCCCCGTGCAGCGCATCACAGCCCGAGTCCGCACCAAAGCCCGCAGAATAAAACTGCTGTTGCTCGACGTCGACGGGGTTTTCACCGACGGCGCGATCATGATCGACAATCGCGGCCAAGAAATCAAAACCTTCGACGTGCGCGACGGTCATGGGATCAAGCTGTTGCAGCGCGGCGGAATCCGCGTCGGGATAATTTCCGGGCGGTCTTCCACCGCGGTCAAACATCGCGCGAAGGACCTAGCCATCGACTTGGTTTTTCAGGGCGCCGACGACAAGCTCGTCGCCTACGAGAAGATCAAGCGCGCGACCCGACTCCAGGACCGCGACATCGCCTATATCGGAGACGACCTCGTGGACCTGCCGCTGCTCAGGCACGTCGGCATGGCGATCACAGTGAATGACTGCCGGACCGATTTGAAGCGACTAACCGATTATGTGACCGCCGCCCGCGGGGGTAAGGGCGCGGTAAGAGAGGTTGCCGAGCTGCTACTGAAAGCGCAGCGCAAGTGGCGGCGCGTCACCCACAAGTATTACCACTTCTAAATTTTCTCCCCGAGTCTAGCAATTTCCGTGCCCATCTATTTACAGCTTTTTTGAAAGATGGTATTTTGCGCAGGTTGGGTATGAACACGCGTAGGATCAGAACGATTCTCCTGATAGCGATCTCCGCCTGTCTGGGCGTGGTGACCTATAAAGTTGGCGAGAGCGTCTGGAAAGGTAAGGCCGGCAAACAGGTCCTTAAAGAGGCTCTCAAATACGCCCCCGACGCCGCGCTCCAGATCAAGGATTTTCATCGGGCTCAAGTGGAAGACGGGCGCAAGACCTGGGAGGTCTTCGGCACCGAGGCGCGCTATCTCAAACCCGAAGGCCAATTGGTGCTCAACAAACCGCGCATCTTTTTCTATCAGAAAGACGACACGACGGTGGAAGCTACCGGCAACGAAGGCCGCCTTTGGCTCGACGACGAACAAGAGATGCAGAAGGCGCAGCTCCTGGGCGAAGTGCAGGTGAACTTTCGCGGCTACGTCCTGAACACGGGGGAGATTCTCTATTTCAAAAGCAAGAATCATATGGTTTTGCCCGGCCGGGTGACGGTCAAAGGCGAAGGCATGGAAATGGACGGCGGGCAGATGGAGGTCAATCTCGACGACGATAAGATACGGGTGAGCAACAACGTAAAGACCAGAATGGAGCCGGACAAGCTCGACAAGATGGGAAAGAAGAAGGGAAAATCCGATGCGAAGAAGGAAGGCTGATCAGCCATGGCGCCGGCGTTTAGGCGCGGCGGCGCTCGCCGCCGGCTTGCTTTTCGGCGGCGCTCATTCGCCGGCGTGGGCCGGCGAAGCGGCGGAGGAAAAAACCAAGGCTGAGACAAAAACCAAGGCTGAGACAAAAGCCAAGCCCGAGGCAAAAACAAAATCCAAAGCGGGCGGTCCGCTCGCCAGCAAAGATCCTATTTATATCACGTCGGACCGGATGGAAGGAGACCGGCAGAAAAATATCGTCATTTATCTGGGCAAGGTCGTGGCGACCCAAGGCGAAATGACGATGCACAGCGACAAGCTGACCACCTATTTCGATCCCGATCTGCAGCAGATCAAGCAGCTGATCGCCGAGGGCAAACTCGTCCGGGTGACGCAGGGAGACCGCATCGCCACCGGCACCAAGGCGGTTTTCGACGGCGTGGGCCAGACCGTCACGATGACCGGCGATCCGGTGGTACGGCAAGGCAATAGTCAATTTTCGGGCGAGCGAATTATTTACTCGCTCACCGACGACAAAATGACCATCGAAAGCGGGAAAGCTCAGCGGGTGATAGGCATCATTTACCCTGAAGAGCTACAGCAGAAAAAAGACGAGGGCGAGCCGAAAAAAGAAAAATGAGCCAACTTCAAGCGGAGGGCGTAACCAAGTCCTACGGCGGCCGGCGGGTCGTCGATGGAGTAAACCTGGACGTCAAAGGAGGAGAGGTCGTTGGATTGCTCGGGCCCAACGGCGCGGGAAAAACCACGACCTTTCACATGATGGTCGGTCTGGTTCATCCCGATAACGGGAAGGTTCTCTTGAACGGGGAAGATCTGACCTCGATGCCGATCTACCTGCGCGCGCGCGCGGGACTGAGCTACCTGCCGCAGGAATCTTCCGTGTTTCGCGGCCTCACCGTGGAGGAAAATCTGCTGGCGATCTTGGAAACGCTCGATTTGAGCGAAGAGGAGCAGCGCGAGCGCGCCGCGCGGCTGCTCCAGATGCTGGGCGTCGCCGAGCTCGCCAAGCAAAAGGCGGTCACGCTTTCCGGCGGCGAGCGGCGCCGGGTGGAAATCGCCCGCGCGCTGGTGCTGTCGCCGTTCTTTATCCTGCTCGACGAGCCCTTCACCGGCATCGACCCGATCGCGGTCGCCGAGATCCAAAAAATTATTCGCAAGCTCACCGTGAGCGGCATCGGCGTCTTGATCACCGATCACAACGTGCGTGAAACTTTGGGCATCTGCGATCGCGCCTACATCATCAATGAAGGACTGGTCCTGGAAGAAGGCAATCCCGAGACGATCGCGACCAGCGAGAAAGCGCGCAAAGTCTATCTCGGGGAGGGTTTCAGGCTCTAACCATGGCGCTCGAGATCAGACAGGTCCAACGACTCGCGCAGCAACTGGTGATGACGCCCCAGTTGCAGCAGGCGATCAAACTGCTCCAGCTCTCCCGAATCGAGCTCGAGGAGATGATCTCGCAGGAGCTGCAAGAGAACCCGACCCTGGAGGAGAATCCCGCGGGCGAGCCGGACCTTCAGCCACTCAAGCCCGAAGAAGAGCTGCCGGAACGGCTGGAAGCGCCCGAGCCGGCGCGCGAGCTCACGGCGGCGGACAAGATCGGCACGCTCGATTGGCAAGAGTATCTCGACACCCATTCCAACTCTCTGCACGGCTCGCTCACCGCGGAATCCGGCGGCGACGACGAAGAAGGACCGCCGTCGTGGGAGAACACGCTGACCAAGAAAACCTCCCTGGAAGACCATCTGGTTTGGCAGTTGCGCCTCTCCCGGCTGACCGAGGAGCAAGAGAAGATCGGCCTTTACATCATCGGAAATTTAGCCGAGAACGGCTATCTCGCGCTGTCGCTCGACGAGGTCTGCCAGGCGACCGGCGGCGCGCCGGAAGACGCGGAAGCGGTGCTCAAGAAGATCCAGTTTTTCGATCCGCCGGGCGTCGCGGCGCGGGACTTGCGCGAATGCCTGTTGGTCCAGCTCCAGAATCTCGGCCTCGGCGACAGCCTGGCGGCGCGCATCGTCGCGGACCATCTGGCGCAACTCGAGGGCAAACGGTTCGAGAAGCTCGCCCGCGAGCTGGGCGTGACCGTGGACGACATCGTTGCGGCCTCCCAGGTGATTGCCTCATTGGAGCCGCGGCCGGCGCGCGGATTCGACGACGAAGAGATCCGCACCATTATCCCGGACGTCTCGGTGGAAAAAATCGGCGATGAATACGTCGTGTTTCTCAACGATGAAGGGCTGCCGCGCCTGCGCGTAAGCTCCTTCTACCGCAAGCTCGCCGGCCAGCAGGGAGAGCAAGAGGAAAAGGCCCGGCAGTATCTGCAAGAAAAAGTGCGCGCCGCCACGTGGCTCATCAAAAGCATCCACCAGCGCCAGCAGACCCTCTACCGGGTGACCCAAAGCATTTTCAAGTTTCAGCGCGAGTTCCTGGAAAAAGGCGTGAGCCAGCTCCGCCCCATGGTGCTGAAGGACGTGGCCGAGGACATCGGCATGCATGAGTCCACCGTGAGCCGGGCCACGGCGAACAAATACGTGCACACGACGCACGGGCTGTTCGAGCTCAAATATTTTTTCCAAAGCGCCATCCGATCGGGCAACGGGGAAGACGTCGCCTCCGAGAGCGTCAAGGACAAGATCCGCGGCATCATCTCCAAGGAAGACCCGAGAAAACCGTTCAGCGATCAGCACATCGCCAAGCTGCTCAGCGACGACGCGATCGCCATCGCCCGGCGCACGGTCGCCAAGTACCGCGAGGCGATGGGCATTCTCCCCTCCTCCCGGCGACGGCAACCCTATCTCCGCAAATGACGGAAATCACTCTATGACGGACGTGAAAGTTTCGGTGACTTTCCGCCACACCGAGCCGACGGATGCCTTGAAACATTATGCCCAGGACAAGCTCCACAAGATCGGCAAGTATTTTCAGCGGCCCCTGGAAGCCCACGTGGTCCTCTCGGTCGATTCGCGCAAGCGGCAGGTCGCGGAAGTCACGATGCAGGCGCGCGGCATGACGATTCACGGGCGCGAGCAGACCGACGATCTCTATTCCGCCATCGACCTCTTGATCGACAAGATCGAGCAGCAGATTCGAAAATATAAGACCAAGACGAGACTCAAAAGGAGAAGGGCAAAACCTTGAAGATCACCGATTTCTTGAATGCCGCGAGAATCATCCCCGACTTGAAGGGCAAAGACAAGAAGACCGTGCTCAAGGAAATGGCCGATTGGCTGGCCGCGCAGGACCGTTTTTTGAACGCTAAGACTTTATTCGACACGCTGCTGGAAAGAGAAAAGATCAGCAGCACCGCGATCGGCGAAGGCGTCGCCATCCCCCACGGCAAGGCGGTGGGCATCCGCAAAGTCGCGGGAATTTTCGCCCGCAGCCTTCAAGGCGTGGACTTCGAGTCGCTCGACGGCGGCCCGACCCATCTCTTTTTCGTCCTGCTCGCGCCGGAAGATTCCGCGGCGGATCACTTGAAAGCGCTGGCGCGGATCTCGCGGCTGCTCAAGGACAGCTCGTTTCGCGTTCGGCTCATGGAGGGACAGACGCAGGAAGAGATCTTCGCCGTGATCCAAGAGGAAGATGAGAAGTTCTGAGAAAGGGGACGGGCTTTACTCAGTCCTCAGCACTCATCGCTCAGCACTTTTTTATGCCTGACAACTTAAACATCGTCGTCGTCACCGGGCTTTCGGGCTCGGGAAAGAGCGTCGCGATCCGCGCGCTCGAAGACCGCGGCTTTTTCTGCATCGACAACCTGCCGGTCGCGCTGATCCCGAAATTTATCGAGCTGTGCCAGGGATACGCCGAAGGCATCAAACGGATCGCCTTGGGCGTCGATCTGAGGGCCGGTCAATTCTTGCAATCCTGGCCCGAGGTCCTGACCGCCCTCCGCAGCGTCGGCCACCACGTCGAGGTTTTGTTCTTGGACGCCTCGGACGAGGTGCTGCTGCGCCGCTTCAGCGAGACGCGCCGGCCGCATCCGCTGGCGGGCGACGGTCCGATTCAGGAGGGAATCGCCCGCGAACGCAAGGCGCTCGAAGGGATGCGCGCGTTGGCCGACAAAGTGATCGACACGAGCCGGTTCAACGTGCACGAGCTCAAGCAGGAAATCGAGGAACATTTCAGCCAAAGCGCGAACCCGCGCAGGTTGAATCTATTCCTGATCTCGTTCGGTTATAAGTACGGCATTCCGTCGGACGCCGACATGATCTTCGACGTCCGTTTTCTGCCCAATCCTTTTTTCGTTCCCGAGCTGAGAGAAAAGCAAGGACTGGAGCCTGCCGTTGAAGAGTACGTTCTCAAGCTGGAAGCGACCGACATTTTTCTCAAGCGGCTTTACGCGCTGCTGGAATTTACCCTGCCCGAGTACATCCGCGAAGGCAAGAGCAGTTTGACCTTGGCGCTCGGCTGCACGGGGGGAAGGCATCGCTCCGTGGTTCTCGTCGAGGAGCTCAAAAAGAAGTTCGACCGCGAGGAATTTCGCATTCACGTGAAGCATCGCGACATCGATAAATAAAACGATGGACAAATTAGCAAAAACACTCGCCATCAAAAACAAGCTGGGTCTCCACGCCCGGGCCGCGGCTCTCTTGGTGCAGACGGTAAACAAGTTCGAAGCGGAAGTCATGATATCCAAAGACGGCCAAACGGTGGACGGGAGAAGCATCATGGGCGTGCTCACCCTGGCGGCCACCCAGGGCAGCGAGATCCACGTCGAGGCGAAAGGAAAGCAGGCCGAGGAAGCGCTCCGCGCCGTCGAAAAACTGGTGGAGAAAAAGTTTCTCGAGAACGAATGAAGCTTGATTCCCAGAGGCTTCTCCGCTATACGAATTAGATTCATTTATTCGCCCATGTCCCCGGAGGTGCATTAGATGGCAGCCAAGGATTTCCTCTTTACCTCGGAGTCGGTTTCCGAAGGTCATCCCGACAAGATGTGCGACCAGATCTCCGACGCGATCCTGGACGCGCATTTGAGCGGAGATCCCGACAGCCGCGTCGCGTGCGAGGCCCTGACGAAGACCGGCATGGTCGTCGTCGCCGGCGAGATCACCAGCAAGGCCAAAGTCAGCTACAACGAAATCGTCCGCGACGTCGTCCGCGAAATCGGCTATACCCATTCCGCGATGGGCTTCGACGGCAATACCTGCGCGATTATTTCAGCCGTCGAGCGGCAATCGCCCGACATCTCCCAGGGCGTGACGGAAGGCGAGGGATTGCACAAAGAACAGGGAGCGGGCGATCAGGGAATGATGTTCGGCTATGCCTGCGATGAAACGCCCGAGCTGATGCCGTTCCCGATTCAAATGGCGCACAGCCTGGTCAAATATCTCGCCAAGATTCGCAAAGGCGGCGAAGCGCCTTTTCTCAGGCCCGACGCCAAATCGCAAGTGACCGTCGAATATAAAGACGGCCGCCCCGCGCGTGTCTCCAGCGTGGTGGTTTCGACGCAGCACACCGAGGAAGCGGACAACAGGAAGCTCCGCGACACGATCATCGACGGCGTGATTCGCGCCGTCGTTCCGGCGGCCTATCTCGATAAGGATACCGTTTATCACGTCAATCCGACCGGCAGGTTCGTCGTCGGCGGGCCGCAGGGCGACTGCGGCCTCACCGGACGGAAAATCATCGTCGATACCTATGGCGGGATGGGGCGTCACGGAGGCGGCGCGTTTTCCGGCAAGGACCCGTCGAAGGTGGACCGCAGCGCCGCTTACATGGGCCGCTACATCGCCAAAAACATCGTCGCCGCCAAGCTCGCGCGCAAGTGCGAGGTGCAGTTGGCCTACGTGATCGGCGTCGCCGATCCGGTCTCGATCACCGTCGACACCTTCGACACCGGAACGATTCCGGAAAAAGATTTGGCCCGCATCGTCCGCGAAGTTTTCACTCTCACCCCCAAAGGCATCATCCAGACTCTAGACTTGAAGCGACCGATCTACCGCTCCACCGCTTCCTACGGCCACTTCGGCCGCGTCCCCGAAAACGGCTGCTTTACCTGGGAGAAGACCGACAAGGTCGAGGCGCTGAAAAAAGCCGCGTCGAAATCCTAAGCAGTCCGCCGCGGAGGAGTGCGTATCATGGCGCGAAAGAATTACGACGTTAGAAATTTGGCTTTAGCCCCGCAGGGACGAAAGCGTATTGTCTGGGCCGGCCAGGACATGCCGGTGCTGCGCCGGGTGCGCGAGCGCTTCGCGAAGGAGAAACCTTTTCACGGCCTTCGTTTCTCCGCCTGCCTGCACGTCACGGCGGAAACCGCGAACCTCGTGCAGACGTTGAAGGCCGGCGGTGCTCAGGTCCTCCTTTGCGCGTCCAATCCGCTTTCGACTCAGGACGATGTCGCCGCCAGCCTGGTCAAACACGATCGAATACCCACCTTCGCCATCAAGGGAGAAGACCACAAGACCTACTATCGGCATCTGCGTGCCGCGCTCGAGCACGCGCCGATGATCACAATGGACGACGGCGCCGACCTCGTCTCGATGCTGCACAAGGACTATGCGCACCTCGCGTCAAAATTGATCGCCAGCATGGAAGAGACCACGACCGGCGTCATCCGCCTGCGCGCGCTGGCGGCCGAAAAAAAACTCAGGATTCCCGTGATCGCCGTGAACGATGCCAGCACCAAACATCTTTTCGACAACCGCTACGGCACGGGGCAATCGACGATCGACGGCGTAATTCGCGCGACAGACATGCTTCTGGCCGGCAAGCGGGTCGTGGTGGCCGGCTACGGCTGGTGCGGCAAGGGCGTCGCCTCGCGCGCGCGCGGCATGGGGTCGAAAGTCATCGTGACCGAAATCGATCCCATTCGAGCGCTCGAAGCGGCGATGGACGGATTCGAAGTGATGTCGATGAAGGAAGCGGCGAAGGCCGGCGATCTCTTCATCACGCTCACCGGCGACATGCACGTGATCGGCAAGGAGCATCTGAAAGCGATGAAGGACGGCGCCGTGGTCTGCAACTCCGGCCACTTCGACATTGAAATCGACCTGAAGGCGCTGAAGCAAATGGCGCGCAAAGAAGAAAAAAACGTGCGCAACTTCGTCGACGCCTACACCTTGCCGGGCGGAAAAAAGATTTTCATCCTCGGCGAAGGCAGACTCGTCAATCTGGCGGCCGCCGAAGGCCACCCCGCGTCCGTCATGGACATGAGCTTTGCCACCCAGGCACTGGCATCCGAGTGGGCGGTGAAGAATCGTAAGAAGCTTACGCCGCAAGTTTACGACGTCCCCAAGGCGGTCGAAGATTGGGTCGCAAGCTTGAAGCTCTCCAGCATGGGCATCCGCATCGACCGGCTCACGTCCGAGCAGGAAACCTATCTTTCCTCCTGGAACGTCGGCACTTAGTCCTCGCTTCGGGAGGAATCTCACATCTCAGATTACAGATCTCAGATTGTCTTTCGAAAATCTGCCGACCCTTCAATCCTCAAACCCTGCGACCCTGAAACCTTTCGCGTCCTTGACGCGAGCCTTACGGGCGGACTAGAAATAGGTAACGTCGTCCCCGGGAGGTCTCTATGGCTTCGCCAGCCGAGTCTGCTTTCAATCGCTTCATCGCTGCGGCCCGCGAATTATTCACTCAAGAAAAAGATCCTGAACAGCGCTGGACGAACCTTGCGCCGCTGTTGCGCGCGCTTTTGGCCGACGACGAGATGAAAGAATCTTCCAGGCGCTGGCCGGAGTGCGCCCACAAAGAGCGGGCGGAAAATTTGCTATTCTACGAAGATCCAGACTTCGGCTTTGTCATCAACGGCCTCACCAAGGCCCCGCAAACGCGCACGCAAATCCACGATCATGCGCACAACTGGACGCTCTACGGCGTCCTGGACGGCACCGAGACAATCCAGCGCTATCAGAGAATGGACGACGGCTCGAAGCCCGATTACGCCGAGATCCGCGGCGTGAGCAAGCTGCGCGCGGGGCCGGGCGAGGTCGATCTGGTGCGGCCGTACGAGATCCACGCCGAGGCGAGCGGCGAGGAGCGCACGGTCGCGATCATCGTGCGCGCGGAGAAGCCCGGCGGCTTTCTCCAGGGCCGGTACGATCCGGTGAACAAAAAATACTGGCAGGGCTACGGCCCGATTCAGGTGCCGTACAAGATCGAATAGGCATCAGCCGTTAACCAAAGACGCCTCGGTCGGGACCGAGGCGCGCCGGTCTTTCTTCATTCACTCCGCGCCTTTCAAGTGTTTGTGGAGAAACGAAACCGACTCGATCACATGATCCGGGCATTGGCCCTGCCGGCAATTTTGGCGCAGGTAACTCTCCATCAGCAACATCTCTCTTTTTTGCGTGAGCGGATCGCGGCGCAGATTATAGACGAGTTCATAACCGGGCAACCCCCAATCGACCGCGCCGGAAGTTTCGTTTTTCGTGACCTGGATGCGTTGGATCACCCCCGCCTCGCACAGGAATGAATACATCGCGGTGGTAAAATTCCCGAGTGAGTAGAGTATCAGCGCTTTTCTCGGCTCGCCCGTCCCGTCGTTCAACACACAACCGGTTGGATCGATCGCCGAAGGAAACTGGTCTGTGAGACGGCCGTGGCGCTTTTCGTAGCCGTTGACGTAGCAAACCTCGCTCGGCTGCAGCACGTGCGGGTGGCTGCCCATGATGACATCGGCGCCGGCCGCGACAATGGCTCTGCCGACGCGCATCGTTTTCGGCGACGGATAAAGCTCGTACTCAAATCCCCAGTGTAGAGAAACGATCTTGAAATCCACCCCCTCCGCATCCATCGCGGCCAGAACTTCTTTGACCTGCGAAATGTCCACGGCCGTTTCAGTTTCCGGCGCGAGACCGGGCAGAATGTTCAAATTGAGTTTCGTCCGCCGCGCTTCATCGTGATCGTTCACGCCGTACGCGGCGGCGTAAAATCCGAATCTGATGCCGTTCCGGACAAAAGTCGTATAGCGCTTGCCGGTTTTATCCTTCCCAATTCCGCTGTGCAGAATCCGATTGCCGTCGAGAAACTCCATGGTGTCTAAAATTCCTTTGTCCGAGTAGTCCATCATATGATTGTTGGCGACCGACAAGGCGGTGAAAATATTTCCTCCGCTATATCTTTTGAACGATTGCAGCAGAGCGGGGTGAGAATTAAACCTCATATAATCGGGCCAGAAGTCGCGTACTTTGAAATTGGGCGAGACGATCGTTTCCAAATTGCCCAACACGACGTCGAATCGATTCAGGGAGTCGAGAATTTCTTTGGAGACGAAATCGTTCCAGCCGTTGCGAATCCACATGATGTCGCCGACCATGGCGAGGTTCACGCGCGAGGTATGAGCGGGACTCACCGGCTCGGTCGCCAGGAATCGCAGCAGCTTCCGCTGGGAATCGAAATAACGAATCTCTTCTTCCGGGGCGGAAAATTTCTTGTTCTTATATTTGGCGAAATATTTAAAGCCGTGCCACCAGGCTTCGCTCAGCGGCATCCCTTCGGCGCGAAAGCGCGCGTAAGCCGGCAGATCGACCTCGGCAGTATAGACGAAAGGAAAGTGGCGTTCTTGGGCGATGGCGCCGCCCGACAGTAAGATCCAGATCAAGTGAAGCGGCAAGAGTCGCGCAAATTTTTTACCGGAACCCGGCGGCATGTTTTGCCGGCCTCTTGGCCGAAAGACGTGTCTGCTGAATCTATGCTTTTCGCTTGCGGGCGTCAATCTAGCCGTTGGGAGAGCGGCTTGACGTGACCTGGCGATAGGAATACTTAAAGGAAGAAAAATGGCTGCTACCCAAAACCACACGAGCGAGGACATCGGCAATATCGTCTTGCTGGAGCATCTCAACGTCCGGGTTCCGGACCAGAGCCTGGCCACGCTGTTCTACGTCGTCGGTCTGGGACTGACGCGCGACCCCTATCTGACTGTCGGGTTGGAGAACATGTGGATCAACACCGGCGAGCAGCAGTTCCATCTGCCGACGGGCTCTGCGCAGCGTTTTTCCGGTCACGTGGCGCTGGTTCTGCCTGAACTGGAAGTCCTCGAGCGCCGCCTTGAGTCGCTGCGAGAGCGCCTCAAAGGAACGCAATTTACTTGGTCGCGGGACACGGACCATCTTTGGGTCACTTGCCCATGGGGCAATCATTTTTGCTGCTATCCTCCGGGAGAAAAATTCGGCGACATGGCCCTGGGTATGCCGTACTTGGAGTTTTGGGTAAGACCGGGCGCGGCGAGCGGGATCGGTCGCTTTTACCAGGAAGTGATGGGCGCCCCTTCCCGACTCGCATCGGTTGGAAATGTTCCGATCGCGCTCGTCGCGATCGGCCGCAACCAATGGATTGTTTTCCGTGAGACGCATCA
>DASXRG010000033.1:0-7850 GCA_036506735.1 Binatia bacterium
AACGTCAACGGCGAAACCTACGATCTCGACATCGAGCCGAACCGCCTGCTCCTGCATGTCCTGCGCGAGGAGGTCGGCCTCACGGGAACGAAAGAAGGCTGCAGCATCGGCGTCTGCGGCGCGTGCAGCGTGATAGCGGACGGAAGATTGGTCAGCTCGTGCCTCACGCTCGCCGTTGCGTGTCACGGAAAAGAAATCACCACCATCGAGGGACTGGCGCAGGACGGCGTGCTGCACCCGTTGCAGCAGGCGTTTATCGAATACGGCGGGCTTCAGTGCGGCATTTGCACGCCCGGCCAAATTATCGCCGCCAAATCGCTCCTCGATGAAAACCCGCGGCCCAGCGAGGAAGAACTCAAGGAATGGATGTCGGGCAATCTTTGCCGCTGTACCGGCTACTATAAAATCTTCGAATCGGTGATGGCGGTGGTCACCAACAAGGTCACGGTAGCTCAACCCGCAGCCAAACCCGCGCACGAGGCGAAGATTCAAAGCCTCGGCGTCTACAAGCCGGTTTCCAAAACAAGTTGATTTAATCCGGTCATGGCGAAAGCTGAAAATTTCTCCGTCGTCGGCCGCCGCGTTCGTCGCGTGGAAGGTTATGAAAAAGTAACCGGCGAGTCGCGCTACATCGCCGACATCGTGCTGCCGCGGATGTTGATCGGCAAAGTTCTGCGCAGCCCCTACCCGCACGCCCGCATTCTCAACATCGACACCGGCAAGGCGGAAAAACTCCGCGGCGTCCGCTGCGTCGTGACCGCCGAAGACACGATCAAAAAACCGTGGGGCGCATTCTTCGCCGATCAGTATCCGCTGTCGGTCGGCAAAGTACGCTACGTCGGCGAAGAGGTCGCGGCGGTCGCCGCGATCGATCGCGAGACGGCGGAAGAGGCGCTCGATCTGATCGAGATCGACTGGGAAGAGCTTCCCGGGGTCTTCGACGCCGAAGAAGCGATGCGGCCGGAAGCGCCGCGCATCCACGAGGACCGGGAAAGCAACGTCGCGATGGTGATCGACGTCGAGCGGGGCAACGTCGAAAAGGCTTTCGCCGAATCTGACATCGTCGTCGAAGACACTTTCCAGAGCGCGCCGCAATGGCACTGCGCGATCGAGACGATCGGCAGCGTCGCCGAATATTCGCCCAGCGGCAAGTACACGATCTACATGAACACCCAGACCTTGTTCAACGCGCGCTATCGGATCGCGGCCGCCCTCGGCGTGCGCGAGACCGACGTGCGCATCATTCAGAGCGCGGTCGGCGGCGGCTTCGGCGGCAAATCGTGCGACGACAATAACGCGCTCGTCGCCGCGATCCTGGCGCGCAAGGCCGGCAAGCCGGTCAAGCTCATCAACACGCGCGAAGAGGAATTTCTCGCCGGCAGCCGGCCGCGAGTCTTCATGAAGATTTACGTCAAGATGGGCTTCAAAAAAGACGGTAAGATTCGGGCCAAGCAGACGCGCGTGATCGCCGACAACGGCGCATATTCTGCCAAAGCACCGGCGATCACCGGCGTCGCTGCGCTGCGCCATGACACCTGTTACAAATATTCCGACGTCAAGACGCAAGCCTATCTCGTTTACACGAACAAGATTCCGACGGGTGCGTTCCGCGGTTTCGGCAACCCGTCCGCCGAGTGGGCTGTGGAGCAGGCGATCGACGAGGCGGCGCACAAACTCGGAATAGACCCGCTGGAGATCGCGCGCATCAACGCGGCCGAGCCCGGCTACGTATCGCCGCACGGCAATCGCGTCATCAGTTGCGAGCTGAAGCAGTGCATCGACAAGGCCGGCGAATTGATGGACTGGAAGAACAAGCGGGCCGACAAAAAGCCCAACACCGGCCTGGGGCTCGCCTGCACGGTGCACGTCAGCGGCAAGCGCCACTTCGGCGACTACGACGGCAGCTCGGCCACGATCAAGATCAACGAGGACGGCAAAGCGCTGATCTTGAGCGGCGAGGGCGAAGCAGGCCAAGGGTGTTTCACCACGATGTGCGCGATCGCCGCCGAAGAGCTGGGCGTTCCGATCGAGGACGTGGAGATCTCCCAGGCCGACACCGATCTCACCACGTTTTGCCTCGGCGCCTTCGCCAGCCGCCTCACGTATATCAGCGGCAACGCCGTGCGCGACGCGGCGGCGAAAGTGAAGCAGCAGCTCTTCGAGCAGGCGGCGGAGATGCTCGAAGCGAATGCGGAAGATCTGATCGCGCGCGATGGAAAGATTTTCGTCAAAGGCGCCGAGCAGAAATCATTGGCAGTCGGCGACGTGGCGCGTGCCCGGCTGTTTCGCAATGGCGGCGCGCCGATCGTCGCGTCGGGAAAATTCGACGCCGACTCCGTGCTGCAGGACTCGTCGCGCTACGGCAACGAATCGGGCGCGTACAATTACGGCTGCCAGGCGGCGCAAGTCGAAGTCGATCTCGACACCGGCCAGGTGAAAATTCTCGAGTACGTCGCTGCGTCCGACTGCGGCACGGTGATCAACCCGGTCGGGGCCGAAGGACAGGTCGAAGGCTCCGTGGCGCAAGGCATCGGCTACGCATTAATCGAGGGCCTGCGCTTCGACGAAGGGCGGCCGGTGAATCCTAATTTTTCCGATTACAGAATTCCCTCGATGCGCGACATGCCGCCGCTGAAGCACGCCTTCGCGGATTCCTATGAACCAACCGGTCCATTCGGCGCGAAAGGGCTGGGCGAGTTGGGCATGGACCCGACTGCGGCGGTGATCAGCAACGCGATCTTCGACGCCGTCGGCGTGAGGGTCAAGACGCTGCCGATCACGCCGGAGAAGGTGTTGCGGGCGCTGAAAGAGAAAAAGTAGGCGTATAAAAATTTGCGTATGCCCGCTGAAAGCGCGACCCCCTCTTTGTCTCCCCCTTAGCAAGGGGGAGATTGAGTAGGGGTCGGATTCGCAAAATGGTAAAATTCGACTACTTCGAACCCACAAGTGTCGAAGAAGCGTGCGCGCTTCTCGAACAGCGTGGCGATCAGGCGAAGCTCATCGCCGGCGGCACCGCGCTGCTCATCTGGATGCGGATGAAACTCTTGAACCCGCGCGTCGTCGTGAGCCTCGCGAAGATTCCCGACTTCGACCGCATTCGTTTCGATCCAAAAAACGGCTTGACGATCGGCGCGGGCGCGCGCCACCGCGACATCGAGACTCACCCGGCGGTGCGGCAGCACTATCCCCTGCTGCATGAAACGTTTCGCAAAGTGGCCCAGCCGCGCATCCGCAATATGGCGACGATCGGCGGCAACCTCTGCCAGGGCGATCCGCTGACCGATCCGGGCGCGAGCCTCCTCGCCCTGGACGCCGAGGCCCTACTCGCGTCGTCGAAAGGCAACCGGACTGTCCCACTGGATCAATTTTTTGTCGATTATTATCAGACCGTGATCGAACCGGGCGAGATCCTCACGGAGATTCGCGTCCCAACGCCCACGAACGGGCTACGCTGGGCGCACATAAAGTTTTTGCCCAGGAGCCAGGAAGATTTTGCGACGGTCGGCGTCGCGCTGACGATGCGACTTCAAGACGGAGCGTGCAGCGACATCCGTCTGGGATTGAATTCCGTCGCGCCAACGATTCTAAGAGCGAAGCGCGCCGAAGAGATTCTGCGCCGGCAGAAAATCAGCGATAAACTAATTTCCGAGATGGCGGAAGTCGCGGCGAGCGAAACCGATCCAATCGACGACAATCGCGGCTCGGCGGAGTACAAACGCGAGATGGTAAAAGTCCTCGTCCGCCGCGCGGTACGAGAGGCGCTCCGCACATGACTTTCACTTCCCCCAAAGCTGCTTGAAAAATCCGCTCTTTTCCAGCGCGTCGAGGAAACGGCGATCGATCAATTCCTGAGCTTGAACCTGTTTCGCCTCGATCTCGTCTAAAATCGCCTGAATAGCCTCCGGGGCGATGACCAGTCTTTTCTCGAACGAGCCGATATTCGTCTGATACGCGCTCTCCAGGACTTTCCAGTCATCGATTCGCAGTTTCCGTCCCAGGACCTTGAAAGTAATCTCTTTGTCGGTGTGCATGATCTTCATCGCCTCCGCCATACTGCGCATGAAACCCAAAAGCGCCTCGGACCGCCGCGCGTAAAATGAGCGGCGGGTGACGAACGCTGCCGCGACGGACGGGATGTGCAAGTCCGGGCCGTAAACCGCGGCGCGGAATCCGAGCGACGCCGCCTTCGCTTCGCCCAGGACCGTGAGCGTGGCGGCGTCGACGATACCATTGGCGAGCGCCGCGATCGTCTCAGGCTCGCCGCCGGTCTGAATAAAGAAATAATCGCGCCCGGCCTGCATGCCGACGCGCCTGAGCGCCTGCACGGTAAAGTAGTGGCTGATGCCGCCGATCCGCGACACGCCGATTTTTTTCCCTTTGAGACCTTCCGGGCCGCGGATCTCCGGCCGGGCCATGATGCTCTGATCGAGATAGTTTTTAATGCCGCCGATGAAGACGAGATCCCGGGCGCCCTGGACGAACGCGCGGACGATGCCGCTGCCGCCCGCCAGCGCGACCTCGGCGTCGCCGCCGAGCAGAGCGCCTGTGACAGTCGGCGACGATGCTACGTAAATGAGCTGGAAGTCGAGATTATACTTTCTGAAGAGCCCCGCCTCTTGCGCGATCCACGGCAAGGACTGCGCCATCACGAGCGCCGACTGGATGCCGGTCAGCTTCTCCGCCGCCTGACTCGACGGAGGAAGCAGCAAAAATGTTAGAAACAAAATCCGCCACAGCGAGCGACGACCCCCACTTAATCTCCCCCTTAGTAAGGGGGAGACGCAGAGGGGGTATGGATTCCCGTCTTCACGGTAATGGCAAGTGCGTTGAGAGCTGCTCAACCTTACAGCCTCTCTTCTATCCCCAACGAGTCGAGAATGAACTGGTAGCGATGCCGTCTCATCTCGGGGATGTTGTGAACAAAGGTCGCGTCTGCACCTAGTTGCGAGACGAACAACTCATCCCACATCTTCATCCGCTCCGTCGCGAGGATGCGGACATTGTTGCGATAGAGCGTCGCGAGCCGCGCGCCGAATTCCTTGCCGTCGTCTTTCCCAAGCAGCCGCCGCGCGCTCAGCATGAAAAACATGAAATGCTGCGCCTCGTCGCCATGAATGCGGTCCGCGGAAAATTCGACCAGCTCTCTGAGCTGGATCTGGAACAAGTCGTAAGGCCGGATGCCAAGCCCGGCGCCGGTTTCGATCGGCAGCATGAACAGGAGATAGTCCGTCCAGCTTTGTCCTTCTTTCAACGGCAGCGCGCGGAGCTCGCCGTTGCCCCAACGGCCTTCCCAGTCGGCGTCCGCCTCCCAGTATTCCTTGTCCGCATTGTAGCGCCCCGCCCACTCGATCATCTCGACGGCATGATGCGACTCGTCGGCGATATGATCGTAGAGGAAGCTGAGGGTCGGCAGATCCAACTGAAAGTGCGCGATGGCGTAGGCGGACGCGCCGCAGATGCCGGTCAACTCACCCCGACCGCGATAGGCCCACGCGCCGCATACCAGGTCGCGCTCTTGTTGGGTCTCGGGCGTCCGGATTTCCACTTTGGGCAAGGCATCGTTGTAACGCCGTCGGTCCTTTGCCTCGGCTTGCAATAGCCGCGTGAGCCATCCCCGTTCCGCGTCAGTGACTCCGTGAAACCACGGCCGGGAAAATACCTGCTCGTCTATTTTTATATCCATGGCTCGCCTCCCGCTCGTTTTGTCCATAGCCGCATCTCGTCGGCGTGTCAACGTAAAGCGGTTCTCCAAATCCGACGTTCCCAAGGTTGACCCTCCCTGGAGCAAAAGATATTGTCCGATTCATGAAGCAACCGATCAACGTGACGGTCAACGGGCGGCTTTATCAAGAAGATGTCGAGCCGCGGCTGCTGCTTTCCCATTTTCTCCGCGAGGTCGCCGGACTTACCGGCACCCACGTCGGCTGCGTCATCGGCGAATGCGGCGCGTGCACGATTCTCCTCGACGGTAAACTGATTAAATCCTGTCTGCTGTTCGCGGTGCAGGCGAATGGACGGGAGATTACAACGGTCGAAGGCCTTTCAACGAACGGCAATCTCCATCCCGTGCAAGACGCGTTCGTCGAGAAATATGGTTTTCAGTGCGGCTACTGCACTCCCGGCATGGTCCTGGCCGCGTTTTTCCTTCTCAATAAAAATACCGATCCTAGCGAGGATGAGATCCGCCGCGCGCTCGCGGGAAACCTCTGCATGTGCACCGGTTACGCGCAGATAATCGAATCGGTGCGGGAAGCGGCAAGGAAGCTGAGTGGCCCGTGAGGAAGTATCCTGGACGCGCACCCTTTACCCCCTCTCTTTCTCCCCCTTAGCAAGGGGGAGATGAAGAGGGGGTCGCCCCTCGCAAGGAAGCGATTTCGTACAATGGCAGACGTTAAGTACATAGGAAAATCGACCCGCAGCAAGGAAGGTCCGCGGCATGTGACCGGCCGCGGCAATTTCACCGACGACATCGTGCTGCCGGGCATGCTGCAGGCGATGATTCTAAGAAGCCCGTACGCTCACGCCCGGATCGTGAGCGCGGACGCAGGCGAAGCGCTCAAATTACCGGGCGTCGTGACTGCGTTGACGCCGTCCGACGTGGCAACGATGACCAAGCCGTTCAAGCCCGGCCGCTACGCGGCGGGACTGCGCAAGCCGATTCCGGAATACGCGACGGCGGTGGACAAAGTCCGCTACATGGGAGAGCCCGTGGCGGCCGTCGCCGCGCGCGACCGTGGAACGGCGGAGGACGCGCTGGACGGGATCTCGATCGAATATGAACCGCTTCCTCCGGTCGTCGATACCGCCGACGCGATTCGTCCAGGCTCCGCCCTGCTGTTCGACGAGCTGGAATCGAACATTGCATGGACAGGCCGGCTTACTTACGGCGACGTCGAGAGCGCCTTCAAGTCGGCCGACAAAATCGTCAAGGAGAACTTGAAAATCCATCGCTACAGCTCAACGCCACTGGAGCCTTTCGCCTGCGTCGCCTCATTCGACGCCGCCAGCAAGAAGCTGACGGTATGGGTGAACGCGCAGGTGCCTGAGGTGATTTATGACGCGCTGCGCGAGGCTTTCGAGCTGGACGACATTCGGGTGATCATTCCCGACATCGGCGGCGGTTTCGGCCAGAAGATCCATCTGATTCGCAAATACGTCGTGATCACGAGCTTGCTCGCGATCAAGAGCGGCCGGCCGGTCAAATGGATCGAGGACCGCAGCGAGCACATGATGGCCGCGGGCCACTCGTGCGCGCAAGCGTTCGACGTCGCGGCGGCCGTCAAAAAAGATGGGACCGTCCTCGGATTGAAATTCAAAGAGATCGACGACGTCGGCGGCTCCACGAGCACGCTCACGATCCACTTCACCAACAAGCTCAACAACCTGGTCAACACCTACAAGGTCAAAAATATTTCGCTCGAAGGTTGGTCGGTGGTCACCAACAAATGCCCCGTGATCCCGAACCGCGGCATCGGCAAGCCCGGGATGTGCTACATCTGGGAGCGGATCATGGACCGGATCGCCGAGGAGTTGAACCTGAGCCCGATCGAAGTTCGCTCGATCAATCTCATCCAGCCGGACGAGATGCCCTATGAAACGCCCAGCGGAAACATCTACGACAGCGGCGATTATCCGGCGCTGCTCGCCCGCGTTCTGGAAAAGGTCGGCTATGACAAGTTACGCGAGGAACAAAAGCGCGAGCGCGAAAAAGGCCGGTTTCTCGGCATCGGCGTCGTGATCGGCGTCGAGCCCGGCGGACGCAACGCCGCGCGCGACATGGCGATCTTTCCCGAGATGACAGAGAGTCCCGGCGCCGGCGGCGTGAACGGCGCCACGATCAAGCTGGAAAA
>DASXRG010000034.1:0-9311 GCA_036506735.1 Binatia bacterium
TCCGCCGACCCATACGCAGCTTCGTGCTGCGCCAGGGCCGATTCTCGCCGGCGCAGCAACGCGCGCGCGAAACCTTGTTGCCGCGCTTCGGCATTCCCTTCGTGCCGGCGCCGCTCGACTTCGACCTCGTCTTCGGCCGCAAGGCGCCGCGGATCCTCGAGATCGGCTTCGGCATGGGAGAGACGACCGCCGCCATCGCGCAGGCGATGCCCGAACACGACTTTCTCGCCGTCGAGGTTCACGCGCCGGGCGTGGGCGGACTGCTCAAGCTGATCGACGAGCGCGGGCTCGCCAACGTACGTATCGTGCAGCATGATGCGGCAGAAGTCGTTGCGCAGATGATTCCGGCGGCGTCGCTCGCGGGTATCCATATCTTCTTTCCCGACCCCTGGCCGAAGAAGCGGCACCACAAACGGCGCCTGCTGCAGCCGCCTTTCGTGCACGAGCTTGCGCGCCGGCTCGCCGCCGGCGGATTCCTGCACGCGGCAACCGACTGGGAGGACTACGCTGCGCAGATCCTGGCCGCGTTCGATGCCGAGCCCCTGCTCGAGAACTCTGCCGACGGCTACGCACCGCGGCCCGCATACCGGCCGCTGACCAAGTTCGAGCAGCGCGGCATTGGCCTCGGGCATGGCGTGTGGGATGTTATCTTTCGCCGGCGGTGAGGCGCCGTTGATGAAAACGTCGTAACGAACCACGGGTATCACCACGCATGCGATTCTCGACACAAATATCGCAGGGTTTCCGTAAGCTTGCGACCTTCCGCCATTCACGAGATGTTTCGTCTGACGGCCGGAAGGTCGACTTCCGGTGCAACATCTGCGGCAGCGCCTGTTCCGTGCCGGAGGCGGCACTCCAACGTGAGGTACCATCCTGTGCCCGCTGCGGGTCGACGGTGCGCAACCGGGCCATCGTGCACCTGCTCACGACCGAATTGTTCGGCCGAAGCATGACCATCCGCGAGTTGCCACGGCGTCGCGACATCAGCGGCATAGGGCTGTCGGATTCCGAAAATTACGCCAAGCGGCTCAGCGACAAACTGGCCTATACAAATACCTTCTTCCACCAGGAGCCAAGGCTCGATATCGCGGCCGCGCCCGAGGATCTCACCCACCGGTTCGATTTCATCATTGCCAGCGACGTATTCGAGCATATCGCGCCTCCGGTATCACGGGCCTTCGTAAACGCGCGTCGCCTGCTTAAATCGCACGGCGTTTTCATTTTTTCCGTGCCTTATTCGCTTGAGCCGGAAACGCGCGAGCATTTTCCGGATTTGTACGACTACCAGCTTATCGAGATGAACGGTTCCTGGCGCCTAGAGAACCGGACCGCCGACGGACGGACGGAGACTTTCTCCGACCTTGTATTTCACGGAGGGCCGGGGTCGAGGCTGGTAATGCGGCTTTTCTCGCGCAACGGCCTAATCCGCGAGTGTGTCAACGCCGGCTTTGCTGCGGTGCGCATTGCCGACGAGCCGCAACCTGCGTACGGGATCGTCTGGCCGGAACCGTGCTCGATTCCGATGGTGGCCTACGCCATGCTCGACAGATGACGCGATCTACGGGTTGGTAGACGACGCGCTGGGACTAGAAAGTGCGTGGTGGATGTAAACCAAATATTTGATCCGGACAATTATCCGATTCGCGTCCATCACGGGCGCGATCTAGGCGCTGGCTACTTGCGAGGATGGGGACTCGAGTTCGGCAGGCTCTATGAGGAGCGAGTGGAGAAGGACCCGCTTTTCCGAGGAGCTCTGGGCTACGCCACACGCCGCGGAACAGTTGTGACGCGCCATAAGCTGGCCAACATCTTCCTTATCTTGAAATATGGCTGGCCGGCTCTGCGCGGCGACGTTTTCGAATTCGGCAGCTACTGCGGTGGGTCTGCAGCGTTCATCGCATACGTCCTGCGTGCATTAGATCGAAGCACAAGAGTCTATGCTTTCGACACATTCGAGGGGCTGCCCGAGACGAACGCGGAGCGTGACCTGCACAGCGCCGGCGACTTCGGAAACGCCGACCTGCCTGGTCTCCAGGAGTTTATTCATTCTGAAGGGCTACAGGATTATCTTGTGCCTGTTGCTGGTGTTTTCGACAAGACACTCCCGTTGGTCCTAGAATCAAAGCCGTTGATGGCTCTGGTTCATATCGACTGCGATATTTACGAGCCGATCAAATACCTTCTGGCGACATGCGCGCCGCATTACGAACCGGGCGGCTACGTTGTGTTTGATGACCCGATGTTCAGCTCTTGCATCGGAGCATTCGACGCCATGGCCGAGTGTTTCCTGCGTGACCAGCGACTCCTTCCGGAGCAGGTGTATCCGCATTTGGTCTTCCGCCCCGAAGGTGTGCTCATGAGGCGGGACTCGCATTCGCTCGGCGGTCGCGCGAGAACGCAAGGAGCCGGGTGATAGCACTGAGCCCGACTTCATGCGAAAAGTGGGTGCGAACGTTTTCGCGCCCGCCCTCAGCAAGACTCTCCCACAGCTGCTCGTCGTTGTAGACGCGCTCCACTGCATCGGCGAATGCCTCGGGATCGTCGCCTACCAGGACGTCGATTCCCGGCGTCAGGTACATACCCTCGATCGATGATGCGGTCGCGACGACCGGTACACCATAGCTCATCGCAAGATTGATTTTGCCCTTGACGCCTGCGCCGTAGCGCAATGGCGAGATGGACACGCGGCAGCCAGTGAAAAACGGCGTGATGTCGGGCATGTAACCGGTAACGATGAAATCCTCGGCGGCTGACTTCTTGATGGTCGCCGGGACATCGCTGCCAACGACATAGGTTTTGACGCCGGGCAGCTTCTCGCGCAGCCTCGGCAGAATCTCTCTTGCGTACCAGAGCATGGCGTCGGTGTTGGGCGGATGCCGAAATCCGCCGATGAACACCAATCCCTCGCGCTCGGCAAACGACTTTCCCCGCGGTTTCAGCTCATGCATGTTGGACAAGACCATCACTTTGGCTTCGGGCAGAAGCTCGCCGAGCAGTCCCTGCTCGACGGGGCTTACTACCAAGGTGAGGTCGGCCTTCCGGATCAGTGCGAGTTCCGCCTCTCTGGAACTTCCCGCGGTCGCAGTGGCGGCGCGGCCCCCTTCCAGAGCGGCCAGTCTTTCCTCGCGCAGAAAGTGAAGGTCGTGAGTATCAAAGACCACCAGGGCATTCGGGGCAAAGGCGCGCACGGCGTCGATGTGCTTCGCGACGATGTAATGTCGCGCGATGACGACGACATCGAACTCGCTGCCGTGTTTGCCAAGAAACTCCGATATCGAGCGAACGTAGGGATGGAATTGAACCTCGACGCCGGCTTGCTGGAGCAGCGTTACGTATGGCTGTCGATATTCCAGATTGTCCGCAATGAAAGTTACTTTGCAGCCGAGTTTGACGAGAAGCTCCAGCGCCTGTTGCGTGCGTTGTGACCCGGAATCCTGATCCGGCGTCAGCATGCACGCGTCGATCGCCAGAACGCGGCGTCGCGCCCAGCGGTCGCGCTCGAGCTCAGGCGCGAGCCCGTTTGGCCGATGTCGCCTGAGTACGTCCGCCCATTTGGCAAGGAATGCGCTTTGATTGATGACTTGGTGACGCTTGGCGCCGCTCGCCAGATCTGTACCCGACGTTGCGCCTTCGAAGTGCACTACGGTAGCAGCCGGCTGATAGTAGACCTTGCGTCCGGCCGCACGCACCGCGAAGGCGAGATCGCTGTCTTCACAATACGCAGGGGCAAACCGCACATCGAAGCCGCCGACCTCGTCGAACAACGCGCGATCGACCGCGAGGCATGCACCCGAACAGTAATCTACCTCGCGAACGTAGTTGTACTCCGGCTTGTGCGGGTCGTCGTCGCGGCCGTAGTTCCATGCTGAGGCGTCGCGCCATACCACGCCGCCTGCCTCCTGGAGCCGCCCGTCGGG
Organism: Binatia bacterium; assembly: GCA_036506735.1. Classification (GTDB taxonomy): domain Bacteria; phylum Desulfobacterota; class Binatia; order UBA9968; family UBA9968; genus JAJPJQ01. Next base: position 3,918 of record DASXRG010000034.1, read on the forward strand.
GTAGATAAGTTTCGCACCCACCAGACCCGCATCGGGATGCTTTCGCAGGACCGCGGTAAGCGCTTCGAGCCAGCCGGGTGTGACAATCGTATCGTTGTTGAGAAAAACGAGGATCGCGCCGCGAGCGAGTGCGGCAGCTTTGTTGCAGCTACGTATAAACCCGACGTTAGTCTCATTGCGAATGAAGCGGACGCCAGTCACTGCCGCAAGCGACATGGCTGCGACCTCGGGCGACGCGTCATCCACGACCAGCACCTCGTACGAGCCCGGAGCCGAGTTGGCATGGATGCTCTTCAGGCACGTGTAGGTGAGCAATGGCTTGCCGTACATCGGCACGATGATCGTAACCGGGGGATCTTTACTGTCAACGAACGCGAGTGGGCGGATCTCCGTTTCCGGAGAGAACACATCGCTTGCCGTCGGCCTGAACTGATTTTGGCGGGCAAGGCGGCGCCATATGCGCCGCCCCAACGCGCGCGGTCCTTCGTTGCGCAGCACCGTGATTGAAAGCGAAAGGTAACGTTGCAATTGTCGAAGCGTCGCCCGCTGCGCACGGTACTGTGCCGCAGCGACCTTGGCGCGATGGCCAACGCGTCGAATGGGCGCCGTCGCGCGCCACGTCGTGCTCGATTCCAGCTCGTCGATTCGCGCCTGCGTCGCCGCGGCCGCCGTTTCCAGTTGGCCGACTCGCATCTGCGCGACGAGTAGTTCGCGTCGTGCCGAAACGAGTTGCGTCGCGAGTTCTTCGTGATCGTCGTGCGCGCGGTCGCGAACCGCGCGCAATTCGTTGAGCTGCTCATCAACGGCGGAGACGCGGCGCTTGAGCTCCGCACGTGCCCCGGTGTGGCCGCACTCGACACCCCCGGCATAGAGTTGCAGCAGTGACAGATCCGGTACTTCGGTCTGCCCGTCGGGAAGGTAGAAATATCGGACGTCGATGTCCGGCGGCGCAACGAGTTTCCCTCGTGCTCGTGGACGCCTGGCCAACGGTGCGAGATATTGAGCGAGATAAGTCTTTGCGTCGGTCATGACACCGGCAATTTCGCAGACGCAGGACGCGGCGCCTCGACGCGATCGCCTAGACCGGCCCGGAGCAAGGCGTCGTTCCATGCCGCGGGAGCGGCATCCCAAGGCACGAGGATCGCGTCAGCGTGGCTGGCGAGGCGCTCGGGGAACACGCCGAGCGCTGCCGCCACGATTGGGACACCGGTCGCAAGCGCCACCGATAGTGTGTACGAATAGGTTTCGGGAACCTGTGCCGGAAACCAGATCACATCGGGTCGCTCGGCGCCGAGGATCATCGGCAACTCGGCGTCAGCGTACTGTCCATGAATCGACAACGGAGCTTGCGGCCAAAGTGGCACGGGCTCGGTCGTTGAGCCGAGCACACGGAACGACAACGGCAGGTTGCGCGCTCGCGCATCCTCGGCGCAGGCGGCAATTACGCGAAGCCCTTTTTCCGGCGACAGATTGCCAAGCGTCACGACCCTCGTGATGCGGGGTATTGCGACCATAGGTTCTTCGGGATGCCCCAGGATGGTCGCCTCTACATCGGGAAAATATCGCGCGATCCGCCGCGCCACATCGCGCGATGGCGCGATCACGCGCTCGGCGCCGCGCAACAGGTGCCCGAACGCGCCACGCCACGCGCCGATGTCCAGCCCCCATTGGCCCGGGCGCCGGGCCAGGCATGCGGCGCAGCCCATCGCGTCAGGCTCACCGCAATAGCGGCCGTGCTCGGTGACGAGGTGATATTGCGGACAGATCGCGTAGTAATCGTGCAGCGTGCAGTCGTACGGCACCCCGACCGCACCAGGCAGATCGAGCACCGCTCGTGGGAGGCCGTGGACGTGATGGAAATGCATGCGCGCGACGCCTAACGTGCGCAGCAGCGACACCAAAGCGGGCGAGTCGTCGGGCAATGTAAAGTATGCGCTGAATCCCTCGGCGTCTTTGGCCCAGGAGAGTTTCACCGTTTCCCCCGCGGCGGGTTCGAGGAGCAAGACCTCGCAGCGATCGCCAGCCATCGCCGCGAGCTCCGTCATGTGCCGGCGGATGCCGCCACCCCAAGCATGCGCGATAAAGAGCAGCAAATGTTTCGGCGATTCCGCAAGGCGGAGCAGGTCGACCTGCCGCTGAAACGGTCGAGCCGGATCATTCTTGACAAATTCGGCGCGCAGAACGGGATATTGTGGAAAGAGCTTGTCCAAGGCCTTTTCAGCGCGCGCGGCCAGCTCTTCCGCAGCCGTGATACCGAATGCAACTGCGCCGCTGTGGCCCACAAATACATCGGTGGCGAGGACATGGCGGAAGCCCGCGCCCGAGGCGCGCAGACAGAAGTCCTGTTCAACGCCGTAATCGCTGCCCAAGGGGCCTCCGTCGAACGCTCCGATAGCCGTCACGCACTCTCGGCGCAGATAGACGCATGGACCACAGGTCAGCGGAACGGCGATCGATGCGCCCAGGTTGGCGCGCCGGAACAGATTGTCGAGCGAGGCGACGGTGTAACCCTCCGGGAGCGCGTTGCGGAAGCCGGTACGCGGATATCCCGCCACACCTCCGTAGCTCGCGAACGGAGCTACCGTTCCGATGTCGCGTCCCTTGGCAGCGTGCGCGGCGAGGCGGTCGAGCCAGTCATTGGCGACTTCGACGTCGGCATGCAGTACGACGGCATCGCGATCCCAGTGCAGCGCGAAAGCGCGGTTAACCGCCGCCGAAAAGCCCTGCCGCCCAGGCTGCTGCAGCAGCGTGATGCGTCTCCGATCGCGCTGCTCACGCAACCAGCGAACGAGCGCTGGTTCCGGACAGGCATCGTCGACGACGATGAGCTCATACTGCGCCTGCTGCGGGAACGAAAGCACGCTTTCGATACACCGCCTTACCGCCTCGATACCCCGGTAAACCGGAACGATTACGTCGAGCATCACCGCGATCGCCCTCCGACCTCGGAAGGTCGTATCATCCGTCGCCGCAGCCGCCCGAGCGGCCAGCGCAGCCAACCCTGCCATGACTCGCGGTACCGCAAGCGTGCGTTGGCCTCCGCGATCGCCGCAGCTGCGCGCGCACGCTCCCGCTCCGCCTCCGCGAGGTGCGCGCGCAGCGTCTCCTCTCGCTGGCGCGTGCTCGCAAGGTCATTGACCACCACGATCGCTTCCTGCAGGCGTTCCTCGGCGATCTTGCGCGCGTCTGCCACGTCCCAGTACGCGCGCTTTTCAGCGAGCAACGCGCGCTCGTAGTCGCGATACAGGGACTGCGCGCCATCGTCGAATAGCGATAACGCCGGCAGCCGCGGCAAGGCAGCGCCGTGACCGCCGCACACCACGAGGAAATATAGTGCCGGCGCGGGTGCGTCGAGTGCCTGCACGCCGTCGACCGTCAGCGCGACGAGGTCGGCGACGCGCTCGGGCGACGAATTTTCTGCCCACAACATTGAATGCGCCAAGACGCGCTGGCCGTACCATGCTTGTTGCGGAAACGGCGCGTCGAGCATTGACTTCAGTTCTTCGCGCGTCAACTCCCTGACATGATACTCATTCACGTAGCCGGTCTCTCCCGAATAGACCGGTTTGTTCGGCGACGAGACGGCGAGTATTCCCTCGGGGACGAGCACGCGGCGAAACTCGGCAAGCATCGCGTTTTGTTCCGCGATGTGCTCTATCGTTTCGAAGGAAATCACGATGTCAATGCTCTCGTCGGCTAGCGGCAGAGAAACGCACGAGCCTTGCACGAAGCGCAGATTCGCCCGCTTGCCGTAGCGCGACGTCGCATGACGGATCGCAATGCAGTTGATATCAATGCCGGTAACGACGGCGGCAACGCCGGCGAGTAACATGCTGCCGTATCCTTCGCCGCAAGCGCAGTCGAGGACTCGCTTACCAACCACCGCAGGCAAGACGGCGCAATAGCGGTGCCAGTGCTCGTACCAGATCGCGCCCTCGATCTCTGGCGTAAATCGTTCACCTGTAAAGGGAAGGGAGACGCTCAATGACGCGATGCGGAGTGAATTCTCGGCAAGGCGGACCCACCGTTCCGTCCACACCGGTGTAAGATCCGTATTTTACGCTGAGCCCGAATTTAGGTACAGCGCACACATGCGACCCGCCGATCTTGGAATTTGCGGCTGCCGCAGGCGGTTGTAAAGCGAGCGTCTAGCCTCTTCTAATGCAGAAGTTCGGCGTTAGATGTCGATCGCAAATCGTTGCCCGCACAGGTGCTGTGGAGAGCACGGCCAGCATATGTGTAGGCTTGATCCGGCCAGTTAGGATCTCGTTCTCGTCTCTCGCATGAACTCGATCGATGAATGCCTTGTCCCACTCTGCCGCGACGTCGAAATTGTGGCCAAATGATCGATCAGTGAACGGATCGATGATGTTGGCGAAGGCAAAAAAGAACTCAAACGAAAATTCTTGAACGAGCAAAGGCAGAATATCCTGGGCGCGAATTCCCTCAAATCCTGCAACCGAACAATCCCAATCAAGGAAAGTATCTTCCTGCCGCCCCAGCTGTCGGTTGTATCGGTAACTCCGCGGAAGCTCCGACCAGAATTCACGCACGAGCTCCAGAGCCTCGGGCCATCGTTGGTGACCATTCCTGCCGATAATGTCGGAGACGATAAGGGGTGCGTCCTGCCTTAAGCAGAGTTTGATGTTGGCGAATAGTCCTTCCAGATTCAGCACATGATGCAGCGACTGATTACACACCACCGCATCATAGAGGGCAGCCGGCCGCCAGCTGTTGAAGTCGGCCTCTAACGGAACGAGCTTATCTGCAACCCCCGCGTCGGAAGCAAGCTTCACACCACGCTCCAGCATGCGCGCGTTGAGTTCCATGCATTCGAGTCGAAATGACCCTCTACCTTGCGCGATCAGCTGTCTAGCCAGTGCGACCTCGAGCTCGCAATTGCCGGCACCAATGCTTAAGATGCGCCGTGTGTCATTGGGCGAGGCGTCGTAAGCCTGCGCCAGCCGGTTGCTGAAGAACCCGTCGATCGATTCCACGCCACAATTCTGTAGCCGCGGACGCAAGTGCTTGTTCGACCAGTAATGAAAAATGGGAGGCAGATCGTGAACGTTCACGCAGTCCTGGAAGGTCTCCTTTTCCTTGGCGATTCTCCAGCTGTAACCCACTTGATCGGATCGCGCCCTAGGCATGATGGCCCGCACCCAGCGGCCAAGTTCACGGATTACCGGCGGTCGTGGCATTCGGCGAAGATTGATCAAACGTTCGAACATGTACTACCCGAGTTCCAAGAACACCGGCTGATGATCCGACGCCTGCGTCTTCTGATCGACGCGGACCGCGCTCAGCCGCGGCACGAGATCGGCAGATACAAAGATAAAGTCGCAGTGCTGTTCGGGCTCGCCCGGCTCTTCCTTTTCGTAGAGCTTGAACGTC
>DASXRG010000035.1:0-4750 GCA_036506735.1 Binatia bacterium
TCGCCGTTCATGCAGCAGTTGATGGCGGGCACACTGCCGCTGTCAACGATTCGGCTGTTTTTCAAAAACTGGGGCGCGTGGACGATCGAGATTAATACTTTGACGGCGTGCTCGTATCAGAGGTTTCTGCCGTTCTTTAAGAGCCACCGCGACCTGATGGCGCCGCTGGGCGAAAAAATCGCCGACGAGTTCATTCATCCCAAGCCGCCGGGGCACTATCTCGTGATGATGCAGACCGCGAAAGCCCTCGGCCTGACGGAAGAAGAGGTCTTCACGCAGCCGCTGCTGTCGGAGTTCCGCGCCAAGATCGATTTCATGCGCGGCGTCATGTACGAGGGGACGACGGCCGAATGGTATTCCTGCGTCACGACGGAGGAGCGCATCGGTCACTGGGCGGGCGACTGGTTCAAGGCGTTGACGACCCACTACGGTTTCTCGAAAGAGCAGGCGACCTATTTTTCCACCCATCACGAGGCCGATCTCGAAGAGCACGAGGAGGGCGTCATGGGCCACGGGCAGTTCAACCGCACGGTGCTCCAGCGGCTGCTCGAAGACGGCATCGCGGAGGAGCGGCCGACCTACGGCATGGAATACTGCGCGATGACATCGGTCGATCTCCACGCCGTCATGCAGCGCACCGCGTTGGAAGAAGCGGAGCGGCTGACGAAAAAATGATCGAGGAGAAAGTAGAAAATGAAATTCGCGTCCGTAAAACCCGACCATCTCGCCGTCGTGCAAGACAAGGAATTCATTCTCATAGACAACGCGCTGCCGGCCGGCGCGACCATGATCGACCTCATCGCGCGGTACGATGGTCTGCGGCCGTCGCTTCCGGGAGCGATTGAAAAAGGAAAGCGGATTCCCCTCGATCCGAAATTGCTCAAAGCTCCGGTCGAGAATCCTTCGAAGCTTTGGGCGGCGGCGACGAATTACAAACGCGGCAGCGCGGGGCTCGACGAGGCGCGTGGACGGGGAGCGGCGGACACGGCGACGGCGCAGGAGATTCTGGAAAAAACTTTTTTGAAGCCGCCCTCGGCGATCATCGGCCCCGAAGAGGCGATCGTGATTCCTCCCGGCGCGGGAAATATCTTTCCCGAGCTCGAGCTCGGCGTCGTGATCGGAAAAAAAGCCCGCAACTTGACCCGCGAGCGCGCGCTCGAAGCGGTGTTCGGCTACACGATCATTCTCGACGTGACCGCGCGCTCGTACGGCTCCGGCAAGGGGCTGCAGGGGACGCGCTGCGTGCGCAAAGGCTTCGAGACCTTTGCGCCCGTCGGACCCTGGATCACAACCCGGGACGAGATCAAGGACCCGCAGAATCTCTTGATGCGGCTCTGGGTCAACGGCGAGCTGCGGCAATCGGCGCGCACCGACGCGATGGTCAACGGCATCGCTGAGCTGGTGAGCTTTCTCTCGCAAGTGAGCACGCTGTTGCCCGGCGACTTGATCTCCACCGGCAACCCCGACGCGCCGGAGTTTCAAAAAGAGCTCGGTCCCGGGGACACGCTCAAGGCGGACATCGAAGGCATCGGGCCGATGAACCTGGTCGTCGCCTGACGCAACGCGAGCTGATTTTTACTTCCCCGTTCACCGAATCCACCATGACCGACCGGATGACCAGCGTCGAAGCGAGAGCTTTCGTCGACGAGCATTATAAGAAAGTCGCCCAGCGATGGAAAGAACGCGTCACCGACGCGCCGTTCATGCAGCAATTGAGGTCCGGGAAATTGCCGCGCGAGACGCTGAGGATTTTTTTCAAAAACTGGGGCGCGTATACCATCGAGATCAACACCCTGGAAGCCGCGTCCTACCACAAGCACATCGCGTTTTTTCGCAAGCACCGCGACCTGATGGCCCCGATGGCGCAGAAGCTGGCCGACGAATTGATCCATCCGAAGCCGCCGGGCCACGTGCACGTCGTCGTCGAGACGGCGAAGGCGCTGGGGATCACCGAGGACGAGATCTTCGTCGCGCCGATGCTCGCCGAGTTCCGCGCCAAGATCGATTTCAAGCGCGCGATTCTATGGGAAGGCACGGTAGCCGAGTTCTACGCCGCGGGCGCGACCGAGGAACAGACCGGCTACTGGTCGGCGGACTTCTACAAAGCGCTCACGGCGCACTACGGCCTCACCCGCGAGCAGGCAGTCTATTTTTCGACGCACGAAGAAGCGGATCTCAAGGAGCACCAAGGCGTGATGGGCCACGGCAGCTTCCGCCGCATGGTATTGCAACGGCTGCTCGAAGACGGGATGGCCGAGACGAGACCCGGCTACAACCTGGAATATTGCGGGCTCACGGCGGTGGATCTACACGGCGTGATTCTGCGGGCGGCACTCAACGCGGCACGGTAGGTTAATGCCTGCGTTTCAATCCATAAAAGGCGCACTCAACGGAATCAGGGTGCTGGACCTCGGCAACTTTATCGCGGGGCCGTTTGGGGCGATGTTCTTGGCAGATCTCGGCGCCGAAGTCGTCAAGGTGGAAAATCCCAAGGGCGGCGACCCCTTTCGCGCCTGGGATCTGGGAGGAGACCGGCCGACTTTCTGGGCCTACAATCGGGGTAAGAAGAGCGTCACGTTGAATCTGCGGACGCCAGAGGGGCGTGAAATGTTCTACAAGCTCTGCCGCGAGGCCGACGTGATCATGGAAAACTATCGACCCGGCGTCGCGAAGGACTTGGGCATCGACTACGAAACTCTCCGCGCGATGAACGAAAAGCTTATCTACTGCTCGATTACCGGAATGGGCCCGACCGGTCCTTACGCCGGTAGACCGGCCTACGACACCGTCGGACAAGGTCTCGGCGGCATGATGAGCCTCTTAATGGATCGCGACAACCCGCGGCCCATCGGACCCGCCTTCGCAGACTGCCTGGGTGGAATATTCGGCGCGATCGGCGTCTTGGGCGCGCTCCACGCGCGCTCCGAGACCGGCCGCGGCCAACAGGTCTCGACTTCCATGGTCGGCGCCATCCTCGGCTTCCTCATCGCGCCCGCGAGCGAATATCTCGCCTCCGGCGATGTCCCCGGACCGACCAGCCGCCCGCGAGCCTCTCAGACCTACGCCTGCGCCTGCGCGGACGGACTGCTGCTGGCGATCCATCTTTCGTCGCCGCCGAAATTCTGGGAGGGGCTATGCCGGGCGATCGGCCGCCCGGACTTGATCGGCGATCCCCGCTTCAAGACCCGCGTCGACCGCCGGCGCAGCTACGACGAACTGCAGCGGACTCTGAACGCGATCATGAAGGAGAAGCCGCGCTCCTACTGGCTCGAGCGGCTCGAAGCCGAGGACGTCCCGCACACGCCGGTCTACGATATGGCCGAGCTTTTTTCGGATCCCCACATCAAGCACATGGGGCTGGAGATCGAAATCCCCCGCGGAAACAAACCGGCCATCCGCAGCGTGCGCTTCCCGGTCGAATACAGCGAGACCGCGATCCCGAATCCGGCGCCGCCGCCGGAGCTGGGCGAGCACAACCGCGAATTTTTCGGCCCGCTCGGCTGGGACGAGAAGGCGCTCGCGGAGTTGAAGGAGAAGGGAGTGATTTGACGGTCAAGGCGGAGATTGAAGGGATAGGGGCGATGAATTTGGAGCGGGGTTGCGATGATATGGATCAGGCGAGGAATGGGAATAGAAGTCGCGGGCGGGCGTACAGTCACGACGCTTCAAGTCGAGCGACGCGCTCTTCGAGTCGCTTCATCTATTCCTTTATCACTTTGAATTCGATGTCCAGCGTCTCGTGAAGCTTCATAAAACCATCGACGTGGTTATAGAGTTCGTTCAGCCGTCCTTCCATTCGGTTAAATCCGTTCTGCAAGTCTTCGACTATTGTGATAATCCGAGTATCGTTCGCTTGAAGCGACCTGATGCCCCGTTCGACGCCGGTCAAACGGGATTCGACGGCTTTCTGGGCAGGTGGGCGCGCCATGTGTAACTTCTGAGTAGCCCGACAAGCGTGACCATGTCAAGAATTTAATTCACGCTTCGAAGTTACAGTCGCCCTTGAACAGACCAGGGGAATCGAGTTGCGCAAGCCACTACTAAACCGGGTCGTGAAAAGGCTCCCGGCGTGTTTTCTCCGGCTGGGACGACAAAGCGCTCGCGGAGTTGAAGGAGAAGGGAGTGATTTGACGGTCGTGGCCCACCGGTTAAGAAGAGGAAGTTGTCGCTTAAGCAACTGCTGGCGCGTGTGAGTAAGAAAAACCTTGACGCCGAAGTTGGCTTCTGTCCATCGCTGGGACGCGAGATTTGGTAATGGCCCGTCGGTACGTTCCGGCACGCGAAGACGTCCGGCGCGCCGAGTTGATCTGCAACCTGCCGCGGACACAACGAGCGAAGTTACAGGCAAACTTGCAACGCTTCTTTGAGATATATAGCAGTAGCCGAATGTCAAAATTCAAGATCCGACCCTGTCGTCGCTGTCCGACCCTGTCGTCGCTCGACCCTGTCGTCGCTTACTGTCGTCGCTTAAAAAAGGCCCGGGCGACTTCTCATCGCCCAGGCCTTTTTGACCGACTCGAAAGCCTTAACTACGGTCTCTCTTACTGCACCTTCGGCCTGACCAGCTTCCCGATCGGCTTGCCCACCGGCTCGCCGTCGCGCATCTGGACGTTGCCGCGACACTCTTAGGGACTTATTCAAGAACCTATTTTGCGGGCTCGGCCGATGCCGTGATGTATGGTTTACTCCTGACCATTTGCTCCAGCGCCTCAAGCCGCGCCTTGAGTTCTGCGTTTTCGGCTTTGAGAGC
>DASXRG010000036.1:0-7586 GCA_036506735.1 Binatia bacterium
CCGTAGGTCACCTCGATGGCGGTGCGCCACATCGACTGGCTCGGCAACGTGCCCTTCGAGGTGCCCCGTTCTCCTTGCCGGTGGCCCTTGGCCACGACACTATTGAGCGATTCCACCTCCAGCATGCCCCGATCGAGAGTCTTTGCGGGATAAACTTCGAATTCGAATGGGTCCAACTGCGCGGCCGCCCGCCGCCCGTGCAAAAGCAAAGCGAGCGATACTAGGAGCACTAGGCGCGAGAAGATTTTCATTGTAGTCTCCTATCCGACTATATTTTTATTTGGCGACGATGGTCCCCTCGGGCACGTCGCGGTGGAAATCGTCGTAGAAGTCGTAGCTCCCCGGTTTCAGCGCCGGGACGTTGACCGTGACCGTCTCGCCGGGACCCACGACCTTTTCCCGGTTGATCTTGAAGCTCTCGAATTCGATCGCTTCTTTGCTAGAATTAACGATCCTGATCTTAAAAGGCCGGTTGGCCGGCACGTTGAGCGTTTGCGGCATAAAGCGGCGATTTTCAAAACGCAGCTCGACGACCGTTTCCTCGGCGGGCGCGGCCATGACGGCTCCGCCCGCCATGAGCAGCAGCAGCAGATTGAAAACGAAAATGAAATATTTCATTTTTCTTCCCCCTTCATTGATGTAGTCAAAATAAAAAGCCCGGGTCACGCAATTCGTGATCCCGGGCTCTGGGTGCAAGACCTCTGGCCGCTTACGAGTTTGTCAATCGCTCGATCAATTTTTACATGGCGTCAATCTTAGTCCAGGTTTTTTCCTCCGCCAGCGGCACAATAATATGCCGCTTGCACCTACGACATTTGAGCTCGACACCGTTTCGCACCAGTCGGGCCAAGAGGCTGCCGCAGAGGCAGCGAAAAGGTTTCTCTTCCGTATTATCTCTGCCCGCGCTGTTTTTTTCGTCACACGGCTTCACCGCGACTTCCTTTCGACTCGCTCCAACGCATCGCGTGGGGCCACACGGCCGTCGCGATAAATGCAATTAGCACCAGAGCTTGAGCTGCAAGCGTCTCGACTGTGGGATAGATTCCGAGCGCGCTGATCTGCGGCGGGAACGGCAGAGGCGTGACGCTAAGCCATCCGGTCGCCTGGAGTGTTCGTACGCCCTGGCCGGCGAAGACAAGCGCCAATAAATAAAGCAACAAACCGGCCGTGCCGAAGAAGTACTTGATCGGGATTTTTAATCCGAGCTTGAAAAGAACGATGACCAGCAGGCACAGGGCGGCAACGCCCGCGATGAACCCCGAAAGCACGGGCTTGGGATTGGACGCGCTTTGGAGCCAGAGCGCTTGATAAAAAAGCACCACCTCGAACGCCTCTCGATAAGCGGCGAAGAACGAAACTCCCATGAGCGCAACCAATCGCTCCCGCGACAGCGCGCCCTGAACTTTACCGCGGATAAATTCCTGCCATTTTTTGGCTTCGGATTTCGTGTGGAGCCAATAACCGACGTAGAACAGCACAATCGCCGCAGCGAGCGTTGTAAAGCCCTCGAAACTTTCCCGGTGGCTGCCGCTCATCGTAAAAACCGATTGAGCCAATACCCAGGTGGCGAGGCCGGCGAAAACGGCGAGAATCCAACCGAGATGGATATAGCGCATCGCTGCGGTCGCGCCCATGACTTTCAGCAGCGCGAGGATAGCGGCCAGGATCAGCGCAACCTCCAGACCCTCTCTCAGAATGATCAGCATCGCGTTGAAAAAGAGGTAGCTTGCGCTCAAGGAATCCGTGCTGGCCAATAATTCCGCCGCGCGGTCCAATCCCTTTGACAGTTGATCATATAAACGGCGAATCTCGTTGATGTCGTCGCCGCGCCGGATGGCGTTTCTAAAATGAGTGAATTGATCCTCCAAGGCGCGTCCGAAAGAAAGATCTTTGGCGAAGAGATCGACCTCAACCTGGTCGAAAGCGTCGAGATAAGCCTCGGCGGCCTTTTGATAGGCCTTTTCCTTTTCGCCCTTCTCGTAAAGCGAAAGTGATTCTTTTAAGAGTGTCTGGGCGGCGGCGAGATGGGTTAGGCTCTGCTGTTTCTCCAACAGGCCGCGCCTGAGATAGGCGAGGAGCTGGCTTGATTGATTCTCGTTTGTGAATAACGGCTTGAGCTTGCCGATGAGTTCACCATCCGTCGAGGTGGATAAGGTCGAGATCTGTTCGAGCTCGGGCGACAACTTCGCGGTTACAGCAAGAGCGGCGCCTTCGGCCGCCGCTTGATCGGTAAATCGAAGCGCTAAAACGTAAAAGGCGGCTTGCCACCTCTCTTCCTCCGCGAGGGCGGAGAAATTCGGCATCGCGGTGCCTTCCACTCCAAACGAGATCACGTTAAACGCTTTGAAAGGCGAGAGGCCCTCCATGAGATTTGCGTCGGTAAAATTGGCCGGCGGCGGTTCTTTGGGGTTCATCGACGCGCGGCCCGGTCCGTCGCCCTTTCCCGTTTCCCCATGGCATTGGGCGCAATTCTGAGCGTAAACTGTTTTCCCCGCCTGCAAGGTGGGCCAGCGCCGCGGGTAAGTGGCGATCCCATATTTCGTGATCAGGTTTTCTTTGATGCTCTGCGCCAGCGAGGCTACCGCCTTTTCGTCCGCCTGCTGGTCGATGAGATTCGCCAGTTTTTTTAGCGACGGTTCAAGCTCGTTTTTCTCAGCCGGATTGAGTTGGCCGGCAAGCTCGACGGTCCTTAAAGAGAACTCCTTCATCTCGCGATACTCCGCCTCGCTCACGACTTTTCCGCCCTGAACGGCGTTTTTGTAATCCCCGCCGACGTAATCCAGGAGCGCAACCAGGCGTTTCGGCGCGTCGTCGGCGCGAGCCGGGCTGGCAAAAATAAGACAAAGAAAAATCAGGGCGCAAAAACCCAGGGCAGCCGGCAGCCGCGGGGCTGAAAGGAGGCCCAAAACCGGTCTTGATCTTAAGCAGCGGGTCATTTAAGATAACTCCGAATAATTCGTAAAGGGCCACTCATTGAGTTCGCTGCTACGAATACTAAAGGTTCGCATACACTAATAAAAAACGGCTGTCAAGGCGATGGAGCAGAAGATCACACCGACCGCCGAGGACTATTTGAGGACAATCTTCGTCCTCGGCGAGGATCTCCAGCCGGTGATCGCGGCGCGGGTGGCGGACGAGATGAGCGTCTCCCCGTCGACGATGGTCGCGACACTCCGCCGCCTGGAAGGCCAGGGCTATTTAAAGGTGGAGCGGCGCAAAGAGATTCATCTGACGGCGAAAGGGCGAAGGGTGGCCGAAGGCATTCTCCGGCGCCATTTTCTTACCGAAAGGTTGTTGACCGACGTTCTCGGGATGGACTGGGTGAAAGCGCATCAAGAAGCGCACCGTCTGGAGCATGCTATTTCAACGGAGGTTGAGGAGCGGCTGACGAAACTGTTAAATCACCCTCTCACTTGCCCTCATGGGAACCCCATTCCCGGCAAAGAGACATCGAATTCCAGGAAGAGTTCTCCGCTTCATCTGGTTTCCGAAGGGCGCGAAGTCGTTTTGCAGCGCATCACGGAAGGCGGAGAGAGAGATGCCCGCCTGCTTGGCTTCATGCAGCAGCATCAACTGATTCCCGGCGCGAAGGTAGCGGTATTGGAAGTGGCGCCGTCCTTGGGGATTATGAACTTGAGAGTGGGAAAAGATGAGTTCGCGTTGGGCATCGAGGCGGCGAAAAAGCTCCGGGTATCGGAGCCTTGAGCGGCGCTTTTAGCCGCGGGGCTTGTGCTCCGGCGGTTGAGATTCTCCCGTTGAAATCCCTTGTCCCGCCAGCTCTTCGGTCAGAAAATCGATCTGGTCTCTGAGCGGCGCGTCGCGGTCCACGATGATGAGCTGTTGTCCTTTCACGCGGCAGCCGCCGCTTCTGGCGTGGTAACCGACTTCACGAAGCAACTTTTCGGTTCGAACCTCGATATTCATCCGCTCCGCGGCGGCGATCAACTCTTGGAGCAGCGATTCGTTTTTGTTTTTTTTCTGCGTGGCCATGGGGTGTATTATCGCCGATCGGTTTCGGTCTGTAAAGTCCGGAGTGAAAATCTCGGCTTGCAAAAGACCGGGACCGCCGGTAAAGAGGAGGCAGGATCTTCCGTCGGCCACGGTGTGAGCGGCTAACCGCCGTTCACAGCGGCATCAGGGAGAGACATGATCAAAAATATCCTCGTTCCTCTCGATGGTTCGGATCATTCCCGCTCGGCCCTTGAATACGCGATTTGGATGACGGAAAAGTTCGACGGCACGCTTTTCGGTCAGCACGTCATCGACATGGTCTCGATCGAGGGGACGTTCTTCCACGATATCTCCGGCTCGCTGGGATTCGAGCCTTATTTGGATTTTTCCACCAAGATGCGCGAGGTGCTGGAGGAGAGAGGCAAGGCGATTCTCGAGGAGTTCAACCAGCGCTGCAAGCAAAAGGGAATTCGGCATCAGACGTTCCTTGACATGGGAATCATCCCCAACGAGATTTGTGAGCGGGCCAAAACCGCGGATTTGGTAGTGCTGGGCCACAAGGGGATCAATGAAGGGTTTTCCACCGGATTATTGGGTGGCACGGCCGAGAGCGTGACCCGCCGGTCGCCGCGCCCGATCTTTGTCTCGACCAAAGTTTTCAAGGAGATCGCGCATCCGTTGCTGGCGTACGACGGCAGCCAAAGGGCCAGCTCGGCGATGGAATCGGCGGCCGAGTTTTGCACCCAGCTTCGGCTTCCTCTCACGATCCTTTATGTCCCGAAAGAGGAAAGGATGGGCGAGCAGGTGCTGCAAAAAGCGCGCTCCTACTTGAATTCGTACGGAATCGAGACGCGTTATGAGCTTGCCCGCGGTTACCCGGAACAAAAAATTGTGGACTACCTGGTCAATTTCAACTATGACCTGCTTTTCATCGGCGCGTACGGCCACCGCCGGATCATCGAAATGGTATTGGGCAGCACGACGGAGTACGTGCTGAGGAAAAGTCCGTGCCCGGTGTTTCTCAACCGCTAAGCGCATGATCGGACCGCGATGAAATTCACCGCCGCAGCGATCCAGCTGCTCGCCTCCGACGATAAAGACGCCAACCTGCGCCAGGCGGAAGCCGGCGTCCGCGAAGCGGCGTCGAGGGGGGCTAAGGTGGTGGCTTTGCCCGAAGTTTTCAACTGGCGCGGCGACAAGACCGGCGAAAAGAAGAATGCCGAACCGGTTTCCGGCCGCACCGCCGAGCTCATGGCCAAGCTGGCGCGTGAGCTGCGGATCTATCTGCTCGCGGGCTCGTTTCTCGAAGACATTCCCGAAGTTCGAAAGTCTTTCAACGCGAGTCTTTTCTTCGGTCCCGACGGCGGTTTGCTGGCGCGCTATCGGAAAATCCATTTGTTCGATGTCGCGATCGAGCGCGGCGTCACGGCATTGGAATCTGAGACGCGCGAGCATGGCAATGAAGTCGTCGTTGCCGACACCGAATTCGGCCGGATGGGATTGACGATCTGCTACGATCTGCGGTTTCCGGAGCTTTATCGCGCGTTGGTCGACGAAGAGGCCCAGGTGATCTTCGTGCCGGCGGCTTTTACCGCGCTGACCGGTGAGGCCCACTGGGAGCCGCTCTTGCGCGCGCGCGCCATAGAAAATCAAGTGTACGTCATCGCGCCGGATCAGATCGGCCATAACCCCAAGAGCTTCGCGACCTACGGTAATTCGATGATCGTCGATCCCTGGGGAAGAATCCTCGCGCGCGCTCCCGACAAGCCCGCGGTCATCACCGCTGAGATCGATCTGGACTATCTCGCCAAAGTTCGAGCCGAGCTTCCCGCCTTGGCGCACCGCAAGCTGCATTGAAAAATCCGAATCCTTACTCTCGCGTGGCGCAAACTTTGCGGACGCACAGACGACCATGTTGATTGTAGGCCTGTGTCTTATTTTTGTCGTTGTGCTTTTGGGTCCTTTCCTCAATCGTAGAGTTGAAGGGAATTTGGAGGCGTTTCTCTTCATCATGGGGCTCATCAGCGCCTCGATTTCGGCCGCCTGGAGTATCGATCTCATCAAGGAAGGATTCATCGCCCCAATCGAGATCACGATCGCCGTCTTGGGGGCCGGTCTGTTGTTTCACTATCTGCGCAATTTTCTCGATCGGGAAGTCCGGCGCGTGTTGATAACGGTCCCGCTCTCCGTCGTGGTCTTCTCCAGTATCGTGATTTTAGGCCTCCTTTCGAGCGTTATTTCCGCCATTATCGCGGCGCTGCTTCTTGTCGAGTTGGTCAATCTTCTCGGCTTGCATCGACGCGCCGAAGTTCATCTGACGATCATCGCGTGCTTCGCCATCGGGCTCGGGGCCGCGCTCACGCCCTTGGGCGAGCCGCTTTCCACGATTACGGTATCCAAGTTGAAAGGCGCGCCGCATCACGCGACGTTCTTCTACTTGGTCAATCTGCTCGGCGTTTACATCACCGCAGCCGTTATCGCGTTGGGTGTCGTCGGGATTTTCCTGGTGCGGCCGGCGCCCGAGGACGTCGAAGAATCTCTGTCCGGTGAAGCCGAAGAAGGCGGACTGGCCGGCGTGTTCATCCGGTCGTTCAAGGTGTACGTCTTCGTCATGGCGCTTATTTTTCTCGGCGCCGGATTTAAGCCGCTGATCGATCTATATCTCACGAATGTATCGTACCTGGTGCTCTACTGGATCAATATCGTCTCGGCCATTCTCGACAACGCGACCTTGGCGGCGGCCGAGATCGGCCCGTCACTCGCTGAAATTCAGATCAAGAGCGCGCTCCTCGGTCTCCTGATCTCAGGCGGCATGTTGATACCGGGGAATATTCCCAACATCATCGCGGCGCACGCGCTCAAAATAAAAAGCACCGAGTGGGCCAAGCTCGGCGTGCCGCTGGGTTTGGTTGTGATGCTGGCGACCATGTTTCTGTTGATGTTGGGAGTGATATAACGACAGAGCGCCTGCCCAGGATTTAGGCAAGCTGCTTAAAGCGTAAGCAATTTCCCTTTTCCGATTATCGAACCTTTCCGTCCTCGAACTTCAAAGCTAGCCACTTCTAAGCGGAAAATATTTTTCCGCATCGCGCCAGAGCGCGGCACGCGCTTTGCGTAGCGCCTTACCAATCCGTTCAAAACTATTTTTCAGTCCCTCAAACTATTTGCGAGGTGATCTTATGAAGCATATCGAAGCCATCATCAAACCTTTCAAGCTTGATGAGGTGAAGGAAGCGCTCACCAAAGTGGGCATCCAGGGCATGACGATTACGGAAGTGAAGGGCTTTGGCAGGCAGAAAGGCCATACCGAGCTTTACCGCGGCGCGGAATACTCCGTGGATTTTTTGCCCAAGGTGAAAATCCAGATCCTCGTCCCCGATGATAAAGCTTCACAAGTCGTCGACGCCGTCGTCAAAACGGCGCGCACGGGAAAGATCGGTGACGGAAAAATTTTTATCGTTCCGGTGGAAGAGGTCATCCGCATCCGGACCGGCGAAAAAGGCGCGGATGCAATCTAAAAAACTACAATAAAAAAGGGAGTGGAGGAGAAAATGGGACAAGGGAAATGTAAGCGTCTTTTTATGTCCTTAGCAATGGGGCTAGGGATGGTTTTGCTTGCGAGTTCGTCCTTTGCT
>DASXRG010000037.1:0-65498 GCA_036506735.1 Binatia bacterium
TACCGCGTGCACGATCCGGACGGCAATCCGATCGATCTGTCGCAGCACGGCTGGCCGGCTTAGGGCGACGGCCGGCGCGAATCCGCCGGGCGTCGGCCGATTCCGCCGTTATTTCTATTGCTAATTTTTCCGGCTTCGACCCGCGGGCGGAAACTCGATCGCTGTCGCACCGGCGTTCGGCTCCGCGGGCCGCAGCGGGCCGCAACAACGAGGTTCATCCGTATACTTACCGCTTCAGCGACCTACTGTCTAGAATTCACAGGAAGGAATAGTGGCGATGTTGAAAGGAGGCGCGATCTTTCGCGCTCTGCGCTACCCGGACTTTTTTTGGTTCTGGTCCAGCTACTTCGTTTCCAACGTGGGGGCGTGGATGCAAAATGTCGCCCAAGGCTGGCTCTTGTTCGAGCTCACGTCTTCTCCTCTTTATCTCGGCCTGTTCAGCCTGTTGCGGACGGTCATGCTGTTCTGTTTTTTTGTCCTGGGCGGGCTCGTCGCGGACCGATGGGACCGGCGGCTGGTCATGATCTGGATTCAAGTAGTCTCCCTGGTTACCGCGTTCATCCTCGCGGTGCTGGTTTCTTTCGAGGCGATCCGCGCCTGGCACATCTTCGTGTTCGGCGCGATCACCTCTACGGCGTGGGCGTTCGAGCAGCCGGTGCGCCACTCGTTGATCCCGCGGCTGGTGAGACGCGAGGACCTGGTCAACGCGCTGGCGCTGAGCGCCATCACGTGGCAGGGAGCCGGGCTGCTCGGACCGAGTCTCGTCGGGTTGCTGGTCAATCGCGTCGGGATCGACGGCTGTTTCTATATCAACGCGGTGAGCTATTTCGCCATCATCGGCGCGCTTTTTCGCATGCACATCCCGGCGCAAGAGTCCGAGCAGGGCAGAATGCGGCTGGTGGAAAGCCTGGTCGACGGTTTGCGCTACATCCGGCGGCAAAAATTAATTCTGGCGCTCTTGATCGGCTCGTCTTGCGTGAGCATCTTCGGACGCTCGTACCTTATATTGCTGCCGGTGTTCGCGAAAGAGGTTCTTCATGTGGGAGCGTCCGGACTGGGATTCATCTCCGCCGCTCCGGGTTTGGGCACGGTGATCGGCGCTCTGATTCTCGCGGCGTTGGGACAGGTCAAAGTGAAACGGCGGCCTCTGGTGACCGTTCTGTGCTGCTCCGCCGTGTTTCTTTTTATCTTTGCCGCCGGCGAACGACTCGAGGTCGTATTTCCCGCACTGGTGGCCGTGGGCGCGTTCAGCACCGTGTTCGACACGCTCCTTCATACATTGATTCAGTTGACTGTGGCCGACTCTTATCGCGGGCGCGTCATGGGCGTTTACGGGCTCAGCGCGGCGGGCATGAGAGAGTTCGGCGGCATGCAGGCGGGATTGTTGGCGGAATGGAGCAGCGCGCCGTTCGCTATCGAAGCCGGCGCGGTCGTCGTGATTCTCGTCGCGCTGTTTTTCGTCGCCCCACAACTGAAGCATCTGCCGGAGAAATGAGTTTCGAGTTCAATGTTCCGAGTTCCAAGTTACAAGACAATGCTTGTCCGCTATCGTTGAACGTTAAACTCGAAACTTTAGACTCCTTTGGTTTGACATGCATTGCGCCATCCGCTACTTTTCGAAGAGTCGAACAAAATTCGCGGAGGTCCGATGACAGATTTTTATCAGGCGTGGCTGGATCAATCGGAGAAAAACGAAAAGGTGGTGAATGAAGCGCTGCGGGTGGCGCGCGGAAAGGATCTGCATTGGGTACGCACGCGGCAGGATTCTAAAGCCGCGCTCATGATCGCGCCCGAAACGGGGTTCCCGACCGGCGGCAGCTTGCTCATGAAGGCGGAGATTCCCGCCGGCTGGCACACCGGCAAGCACGTCCACGGCGAAGAGGCGATCTATGTCGAGAGCGGTGAAGGCTTCATGGTTCTCGACGACAAGCGGTACGATTTTCATCGCGGGACGATCTTTCACGTGCCGCATCGCGCGACGCACCAGCTCTTCAACACGGGCAAAGAACCCGTGCTCTATCTCTCGGGTCTCGCCTGGCCGCTCGAGGCATTCATCAAGATGGCGCCGATGCAGCAGCTCGAAGACACCGGGCAGAACGACGCGGCGGCGCTCGCAAAGGCGCCGCGCGAGGAATCGCAGAATTGGCCGGTCGACGGCAGGCGCATCTCGATGCACGAGGAGCAATTCGAGAAATCCGACGAGAGCAAGCACGGCGCGACTTATTTTCTCATGGGGCGCAGCGGCAAGCAGAACGGCTTCAAGGCGACGGCCGTGGCGATCAGCTCGATCTTCGTCGATCTGCCGCACACGAAAAGCCACAGCCACGCGCATCCCGAGGCTTATCTATACGCGCTGGCGGGCAGCGGCTATTCGGAGATCGGCGGCAAAAGGTACGATTGGGTGCAAGGCGACGCCGTGCACGTCCCCCCGGGAATGATGCATCATCAGCATTTCAATCCCCACGACGTCGATATGAAGGAACTCAGATTCGAGTTCGGCGTGCGCTATTGGATGGTGGACCAATGGCGCGGCTATGTCACGGTCGACAAGCACATGAAAGCCACGACCCACATGACGGACTAGCAGGCTGCTGAAAAAAACTCATATGCTGCGTTGCGCTCAATCGCCTTCGCTCGACGTACTGAAAAAAGTACGCCTGCGCTCTTCGATTTTCGCGCGCCTTGCCTCTGAGATCTTTTTGAGCAGCCTATAGGATATTTTTGCGAAAGGCTGCTAGTGAAATCGATCTACAGTAAACAGAACGCGGCTGAAACGGCAACGAGCGAGGCGCAGCGCAACAAGATGATGCTCGGCTTTATCGTGCGCCGGTGCGCGTGCGAGATCGGACATCCGCCGACGCCGGAGGAATTCGCCGAATGGGCTAATAATCAAAAGCGAGACGGGCGCCGCTATAGCCTTTTCGGCAAACAGATCTCCGCCGCCGCGGCCAAAATCATTCTCAGCCAGCCGGGACGGCTGGTGAGCGCGAGGCTTGAGGCCATTGTTAAAGGTTTGCGCTGATCGTTCTTCTATTTCTTTTTCCCGCCGTCTTTCTTCAACAGCGTCGCCAGATTGCCGACAAAATCCGACGGGATGTAAACGTTGATCTCATAGGTCGCAAACCCGGGCGCCGAGATGCGCAGCGCGCATTCGCCTAAAGAGGTTACTCTCACTTCGTAAAAGCCGTGCTCGTCCGTTTCCGCCGTATAACCAGCCCGGTTAGGATCTTTGCCGCCGCATAATTCGACTTTGGCGCGCGGCTGTTTATCGACGTAGGCGACGCCCTCGAAGGCGACAAAGCCGCGCATCACACTGCGCCCCGATTGCGCGTAAGCCGCACCCGCCAAAAACGATAAAATAACGAGTGTAGCGATGGGGGCATTCTTCAGGCACAGGCACACGTCGGTCCTCCTTTCAAGTTCCCTATGGGAACCGGCTCAAAACGGCTCGTCTTCGTCGCGCTGAATCCTGGCGATCTCTTCGGCGGACAAATACCGCCTTCTATAGCGATCCAGCTCGTCCGGAAAATTCAGCTGGCGCTCGAAAATTTCATGCAGCCGGTAAATCCATCTGCCGAGTTCATTGTCGCGGTATTTGAAGTCGCCCAAGGACGAACACCCAACGGTATGGGCATGACGCGCCGCCCATTCTTCAGGCGTTATGTTTTTGTAGTCGCTGAACAAGCGTGCGGCCGATTTCTCGTAGCCCGGGTCGGCCAGCGGGACTTGTTCGTAGTCGGTCATTTGCGTCGGCACGAATTGCAACTGACTGGACGTAACGAAACCGCAGGACGTCTACAACCGCACCTTCTCCGCGTAGAGCTTATCCATGAAGCCGCTGGCTTTGAGCTCTTCGAGAAAATGCGAGTCGAACAGATCGCCGGGCTTTATGTTCCTGGATTTCGGATCGACCACGGCGACGGTGTCAAGAATCGCCTGGGCGGCTTCCTTATCCGGAAGCGGGAGCGGCTTCAGTTGCGCGGCGAAGGCTTCATACATCGTATCCAGCGCCGCCGGATTGGAGCCGCTGAAATATTTTTTGATGATCGCCATGCTCTCGGGGCGGCGGGTGAGGTAAAAGTGGATGGCTTCGACGTAGCCTTTGATGAAGCGTCGCACAGTATCCTCGTCGCGCCTGATGAAAGATCGAGTCGTCATCAGGAGCGCCGTGACGATCGGAATCTCTTTCACGTCGAGGATTTTGACGCCGAGCTTTTTCGCCTCGACGGCAAATTGCTGATTCAACGGCGCGCCCTGAATCAAATTTTTGGACAGGGCCAATATCCGGTTGGGCGCCATTCCCGCGGAGACGACCTCGACGTCGTTGGCGGGATCGAGGCCGGCCCGCCGCAGAATCACGCGGGCGACGAGGTCGGACCTCCCGCCGAGTTCGGAGACGCCGATTCTCTTGCCTTTGAGGTCGGCGACCTTGCCGATATTGTCGGTGACGGCCATCCCGTAAGGCTCGACGCTCACGTGCGAGCAGAGCGAGACGATATCCGAGCCGGCCAGAACCGGCTGAACGATCGCCAGAGGATTGCCGAAGCCGATCACGAAATCCGCGCCGATCAGCGACTGCACGCCGCCGGCGAGCAAATCGCGGATGAAAATCTCTTCGACCTCGATGCCGTTTTGCTTGAAGACCCCGCCGTCGATGCCGATGTAGGCGATGGCGGCGCCGACCTCCCAGCCAACGTAAGCGAGCCGCACTTTTTTGGGTTCCGCGGCCGCCGCGGAAGATGCCCACAGCAGCGCGCCCAAAAATAACGCGGCGAATTTCAAGTTCCAGGATTTTTTCATTGGTTCCCCCAGATCGAGGTCGGGCGCGCGATTGAGCGATAACGGCGCCGACCGCTCAAGGTAATATTTTCGTCGCGCAGTTGCAAGCTTGCTCCCACAGTCCGTCCCTGGTATTTTTTTTCGATGGCGTTCGAGCGCAGAGAGGGCCGCTTCGAGCTGGTCTCGGCATTTCAGCCGCAAGGGGACCAGCCTCAGGCGATCGAAGAGCTGGAGCAGGGAATCCTACAGGGCAAGCGACATCAGGTTCTTCTGGGCGTCACCGGGTCGGGTAAAACTTTCACCATGGCCAACGTGATCGCGCGCGTGAATAGGCCGGCACTCGTGATCGCGCCGAACAAGACCCTCGCCGCGCAGCTCTACAACGAATTCAAGGAGCTGTTCCCGCAAAACGCGGTGCGCTATTTCGTCAGTTATTACGACTACTATCAGCCGGAGGCGTACGTTCCGTCGACGGACACGTACATCGAAAAGGACGCCTCGATCAACGACGAGATCGACAAGTTGCGCCACTCCGCGACCAAGGCGCTGCTCGAGCGGCGCGATACGATCATCGTCGCCAGCGTCTCGTGCATCTACGGTCTCGGTTCCCCCGAGGCGTACTTCGACCTGATGGTCTACCTCGAAGAGGGGATGGAGATCGAGCGCGACCGCGTGCTGCGAAAGCTGGTCGATATCCACTATCAGCGCAGCGATTACGACTTCCACCGCGGCACCTTCCGCGTGCGCGGCGACGTCGTCGAGGTGTTTCCCGCGTATGAGGACAGCTCGGCCGTGCGGGTCGAGTTTTTCGGCGATCGCATCGAAGGTCTGGTCGAAATCGATCCGATCCGGGGCAAGGCGCAAAGACGGGTCCACAAAGCGGCGATCTATCCGGCGAGCCACTACGTGACGACCAACGAAAGGATGAAGCTGGCGGTCGAGGGCATCCGGGTCGAGCTGACGGAGAGGCTCGCCGAGCTGCGCGCGCAGAACAAACTGCTGGAGGCGCAGCGGCTGGAGCAGCGCACGCTCTACGATCTCGAGCTTCTCGATGAAATGGGCTTCTGTCCCGGCATCGAAAATTATTCGCGCCACTTGACCGGCCGCAATCCCGGCGACCCGCCGCCGACCTTGCTCAGCTACTTTCCCGACGATTTTCTGTTGGTCATCGACGAGAGCCACGTGGCCGTGCCGCAGATCGGCGGCATGTACCGCGGCGACCGTTCGCGCAAGGAGACGCTCGTGGAGTTCGGCTTCCGCCTGCCGTCGGCGCTCGACAATCGTCCTTTAAACTTCGACGAATTCGAAGCGATGGCGCATCAGGCGGTCTACGTTTCGGCGACCCCGGCGCAGTACGAGATCGATAAGAGCGGGCGAATCGTGGTCGAGCAGGTCATCCGCCCCACGGGTCTGATCGATCCGGAAGTCGCCGTGCGTCCCGCGCGCAATCAGGTGGACGATCTCCTCGACGAGATTCGCAAGCGGAAGGAAAAAAACGAGCGGGTGCTGGTGACGACTCTGACGAAGCGGATGGCCGAAGACCTGACCGATTACTACCAGGACTTGAACGTCAAAGTGCGCTATCTCCACTCGGACATCGAGACGCTCGAGCGGGTCGAAATCATCCGGGATCTAAGAAAAGGGGTTTTCGACGTCCTGGTCGGGATCAATCTGCTGCGCGAGGGGCTGGATCTCCCCGAGGTCTCGCTGGTGGCGATTCTCGACGCCGACAAGGAAGGATTCCTGCGCTCCGAGCGCTCGCTGATTCAGACGATCGGCCGCGCGGCGCGGAACGTGAACGGCAGCGTCATCCTCTACGCCGACACGGTGACCGATTCGATGAAACGGGCGATCGACGAGACCAACCGGCGCCGCCGTCGGCAAACCGAATATAACAAGAAGCACGGCATCACGCCGCAAACGGTCGTGCGCTCGCTCGGCACGCCGCTGGTGGAGGTCTACGAGGCGGACTACGTCACGGTGCCGCTGGTGGCGGAAAAAGGCGAGCGCTACGACGCGAAGCAGGACGCGCGCGCGATCGAGCGGCTCAGAAAAGAGATGAAGCAGGCGGCGGCGAGCCTGGAGTTCGAGAAAGCGGCCGAGCTGCGCGACCGCATCCGGCAGATCGAAGAACGGGAATTGGGCTTGAAGAATCCGTTGCTGGCGCGCGGCGCGGACGGATGATCGCGGCAGTGATCCGTCGGCAATGACAAGGCTCATCCTAATTTCCATTCCCTGTTTTGCCCTCCTTCTTTTCTTCGGCCGCGCCATTCTTGCCAGTATCAAGGAGGGAAAAATTTCACGGACCGCGCCCGCTCTGGCGTGGGAGAGACGCCGCGATCCGCTTATTTTCTGGTCGTTCCTCGCGCTCTTCGGCCTGATCGTGGCTCTTGCCGCGACGGTACTGGGCCGGGCCACGGCTGTTTTCTTGGCGCGGATTCCGACCGTGCAAGAGTTTGCGCTCAGACAATGGAGCGCGGCGGCGCAAAAATGTTCCGACAGTCTCGATCGTCCCGACGTAGCCATCAAACTCTGCACCCAGGCGCTCGACTCGCGCGAGCTTTCGAACTTGAATCGCGCGCTGACCTTCAGCAACCGTGGCCAGGCCTATGAAGGGAAAGGAGACCATGCCCGTGCCATCCACGACTATGACGCAGCGTTGGAGCTGGAGCCTAACCTGATGATCGCGCTCGCGAACCGTGGTGTTGCCTATGCCCGCAAAGGAGATTTCGACCGCGCGCTCCGAGATTGCGATGAAGCGATTCGGCTGCAACCGGACAATGCGGCGCTTTTTAACGGCCGCGGGGTCGTCTATTTGCTCAAGGGAGATTACGATCGCGCAATCGAAGACCACGACCGCGCCTTGCAACTGGCGCCGAACTTCTCCCTGGCGCTCAGCAATCGCGGTGCGGCGTACGTCGCCAAAGGGGAGTACGACCGCGCCGCTCAGGACTACGAACGGTCGCTGCGGCTCGACCCGAACAATGCCGAGGCTTTCTACGGCCGAGGTTATCTTTACCATAGCAAAGGCGAATACGACCGGGGGATACAGGACTATGACGCGGCGCTCAGGTTGGATCCTGACAACGCGGCGATCTATGTCGACCGTGGATTAGCCTACGTGCGCAAGAAAAACTACGACCGGGCTATACAGGACTACGACGCGGCGATCCGGTTGGACCCGAGGATTGCGCTGGCGTTCAGCCGGCGCGGCGGGGCCTACTTTCGCAAAGGCGATCTTGCGCGCGCGATTCAGGACTACGACGAGGCGATCAATATCGACCCGAATAATGCCCAGGCCTTCAGCGGCAAAGGCCGCGCGCTTTTTTATCTCGGTCGGTTGGGCGATGCGCGGGCGGCTTTCGCGACAGCCGTCAAGGTTGCGCCGAAAGATATGTACAATGCCCTCTGGCTCTATTTGGCGCGGAGCCGGGCGGGACAAAATGGAAAAGAAGAGCTCGCCGCCAACGCGAAGAACCTGGACGCGAACGAATGGCCGCGGCCGATCGTGCAGCTCTATCTCGGCGCAGTAACGCCGAAGAACGTTCTCGCGTCCGCCGCCGATTCGGACCCGAAGAAAAACCGCGAGCGAAATTGCGAGGCCTATTTCTATCTCGGCGAGCAGGCATTGATACGGGGCGACCGGCAAGAAGCGATAAGATTGTTTCAGGCCACGCTCGAGACCGACGTCACGAACTTCATCGAGTACCAGGCCGCACAGGCCGAGTTGAAACGCTTAGCGCCCTAAGACCGCCTGACCCGCCGTGCGGGTCGCTGCGGCAGCTTGTGGCGCCGACGGCCAAGACGTATGATTCCAACAAAGCAATGACAACGGCATGCGCACGATGAAGCGGTCTATCAAAAAGCGACGAGCGGTCGGCTTCAGAGAAACGGCGCGGTTTGCGGGGGCGGTTCTGCTGCTGTTGACCGCTTGTTTCCAGCCGAGCGAGGAGCAGCGGGCGAAGAACGCGGTGGCCGTCTTCTACGACGTCTACCTCAAGCTTCATCCGTCCGGCGTGCCGCCGAAGGAGCAACAACTGGAATTCAAGAAGGTGACGTCGTCAGGCTTGGCGAGTCTTTTAGACGACGCATTCATGATCGAAGACTCGTCCCGAGAGCCGAAAAGCGGGTCGCAGCCTAAAATCGAGGGCGACCTGTTTACTTCGGTGGATGAGGGCGCGGTTTCGTACAAGACCTTACAGTGCGAAATTCAGAAGGAATCCGCCGCCTGCGTCGCGGAACTTACGAACGTCGACGATCGCAACGGTTCCAAGCTCGCGTGGAAAGATCGGTTGTTCCTTATCAAGGAAGGAAACCGATGGGTCGTGGACGATATCGAATATCTCGGCGACCGGCCGTTCATGCACAAAGGACATCTCAGGGATGTTTTGCGACAGGTGATCGAGGAGGGGAAAAATCCGGACGATTGAACGGCTGCGGCGTCGAATCACGAAGCGGGCGCCAAGCGCTCCGCGTGCCCGGGATGATGGCCCGCGCCGGCAAAGCCCAGCTGGTGCGACATCTGGCGGGCCGCATGCTTGATGAGCTTCACGTGGCTCTCGTACTTATGTGATCTCATCTGGCTCTCGGTGCCGGTCAATCCGACCGCGGCGACCGTCCGGCCTTCCATGTTAAAAATCGGCGCCGCTATGCAAACCACGTCGAGGTTGTTCTCGCTGTCGTCCGTGGCGTAGCCCTGCGCTCGCACCTGCGCCAGCTCGCGGAGCAGATGACCCAAGGTCGTGATCGTCTTGGGCGTGCGTTTGGGCAATCCGCGGTCGCGAACGATTTCCTCGACGATTTCCTGAGGCAAGTGAGCGATCAATGCCTTGCCGACGGAAGTGCAGTGCACGTCCATCCTCCGCCCCACCCAAGTGTTCATCCTTATGAACCCGGGCTTGTCGATTTTTTCTATGTAGACCGCCTCATGCCCGTCGAGAATGGCGAGGTGTCCGGCGAGGCCCGTTTTTTCCACCACATCTTGAAGCAGGGGATACGCCACGTCGTGAAGCTCCAGACCGCGGAGCGCCTGGCTGCCGACGCTGAACAGTTTGGCGCTGATGCGGTATTTCCCCAGAGCGTCGTCCCTGTGCAGATATCCGCGCTGCTTCAAGGTGCGCAGGATATAGCTGGCGGTGCTCTTCGGTATTTTGATCTTTCGGCTGATTTCCCCGTTGGTGAGGCCTTTTTTGCTGTGGCCCACGAGCTCGAGAATCGTCAGGGCCCGGTCGATCGCGTTAACGGTCAGCTTTTCTTTCATACCCCTTCACCGGTTGTCCTTTTCTGGCGCGACAATCGTCTAATAGAATATTTGTTCACTATTATGAACAAAAACTTTGCGTGTCAACACTTATGCTGTTGACTTATGCCGTATCGGCCGCTAAATACAATGATCGGTATTCAGAATCTCAGTTCACAATAGTGAACAGATATGAGTTCACAATAGTGAACGCTGAAAAAGGAGGGACGGAGATGAAAGGCAATGGTAAGAACGGCAACCATGCCGATGCGATATCGTCGACCGCTCAAAGCTGGAAAACCGACCGGCGCTGGAAAGGAGTCGTTCGGCCGTACAAAGCGGAGGACGTTTTCAGGATACGAGGCTCGGTGCCGTTGCAGCACGGGCTCAAGAGGATCGCCGGGCTCGGCGCCGAACGGCTGTGGAATTTGCTGCAGGGCGGCGGCTACGTTCCTGCGCTCAGCGCGATGGACGGAATCCAGGCGGTGCAGCAGGTCAAAGCCGGCCTCAACGCCATTTACTGCAGCGGCTGGCAGACCGCCGCCGGCGCCAACAGCGCGCGAAAGATGTACCCCGATCTCAGCCTCTATCCGGCCGACAGCGTCCCGACGCTCGTGCGCGAGATCAACAACGCGCTGCTTAGACAGGACGAGATCGACCGGTCGGAAGGGAAGAACGGAACACACTGGTTCGCTCCGATCGTCGCCGACGCCGAGGCGGGCTTTGGCGGAAATTTAAATGCCTTTGAATTGATGCGGGCCATGATCGATGCCGGGGCCGCGGCGGTCCACTACGAAGACCAGAACTCCTCGGTCAAGAAGTGCGGCCACATGGGCGGCAAAGTCGTCGTTCCCACCTCCGAATTCATCCAGAAGCTCGTGGCGGCAAGGCTCGCCGCCGACGCGGAAGACGTGCCGACCTTGGTGGTCGCGCGAACCGACGCGAACGGCGCGACCCTGCTTACGAGCGACGTCGACGAAAGAGACCGCCGCTTCATTACCGGAGAGCGAACGTCCGAAGGCTTTTTTGTCGTTCGCGCCGGACTCGACGCAGCGATCGCTCGCGGCCTCGCTTACGCCCCTTATGCCGACATGCTCTGGTGCGAGACCTCCGAGCCCGATCTCAAGGAGGCCAAAACTTTCGCCGAGGCGATCCGCAAACAATTTCCGGATAAGCTGCTCGCCTACAACTGCTCGCCGTCGTTCAACTGGAAGCGAAAGCTCGACGATCCCACGATCGCCAAATTTCAAAGCGAGCTCGGCGCGATGGGCTACAAGTTCCAGTTCGTGACCTTGGCCGGATTTCACTCGATGGCCGAGGCGATCTTCCGGCTCTCGATGGACTATCTCAAGCGTGGGATGGCGGCGTACGCCGACCTGCAGCAGCGGGAATTCGAGCTGGAGAAGTTCGGCTATGACGCCGTCAAGCACCAGCGATCGGTCGGCGCGGGTTATTTCGATGCCATCGCGCAAATAGCGGCCGGCGGCGCATCGTCCACGCTCGCGCTCACCGGCTCGACGGAGGATGCGCAGTTCATTCCCGCCGGCCGTGGAGCCGGACACGCCTCCGCGGCGGTGCGAAAGAAATAGCGTCTGCGGGGTGCGCGGCCTTAGGCGTCGATCGTTTGCCCGCCGTCGATCACCAGCGCGTGGCCGGTGACGAAAGACGATTCGTCCGAGGCGAGGAAAAGAACGCCGTAGGCGATCTCCTCCGGGCGGCCGATGCGCAAGAGCGCTTTGTTCAAGTTCGCCATTCGGGCGCGCTGCTCGTCGGTGAATTCCCCGGAGGCTTTGGGCGGGAAACCTCTGAAGCGCGCCGTTTCCACGCTACCGGGACAGACGCAGTTCACTCTGATTCCGCTCGGTCCGTAATCGAGCGCCATCTGGCGCGTCAGGTTGACGATCGCGGCTTTGGTCGCGCAGTACGCCGGATACTTTTCGCTCGCCAGGAGTCCAAAGGTCGAAGCGGTGTTGACGATGTTTCCGCGGCCCATTTTTAGGAAGTGGGGAATGGCCGCGCGGACACCGCGGAAGATGCTGTTCAAATTCAAGTTCAGGATGAAGTTCCATTCGTCATCGGTATGCTCGTGAATCATTTTGCGAATGCCGCCGCCGGCGTTGTTGAATAAAATGTGCAAATCGCCGAAGCGTTCCAGCGCTGTGGCGATCATCCGGTCGCAATCGGTCTGAACCGTGACATCGATTTTGGCGAAAACCGCTTTGCTGCCGTCTTCCTCAATGAGCTTGTCGATTCGCGGGCTGACGGTCTCCTGAATGTCGCAGCAGACAACCTTGGCGCCCTCGCGCGCGAAAAGTCGCGCCGTGGCGCGGCCGATGCCGCTGTTGGCACCCGTAACGATAGCGACTTTGCCCTGAAGTCTGCCCAACCCCTGCCCGAGTCCGGGATGCTCGTCGGTATCGGCTTGCGCCATTTTAGACCTCTGTTATCTGCCGTATAGCTGCTTGATGAACCCGGAGCTCTCCAGCTCTTGAACAAAGCTCAGGTCGACGAAAGATTTCGGATCGGCTGTCGTCGCCTTCGGATTCGTGCGCGCCAGATCGTCGAGATAAGTTTTCACGCCTTCCGCGTCCGGATACGGCGCCTCACGAAAGATCGGCGCATAGCTCTTGTATGCTCTCTCGAGGCTTTCCGGGTCCGTCACTCTTAGATTTTTGGTGATGACCGTCTTCGTGCCTTCCTTGTCGGTTTTGATGTAGTGAATCGCTTCGACGATCGCGCGGGTGAATCTAAGCGCCAGCGGCCGCTTGGCTTTGATGAACGATTCGGTCGTGAGAATGCCGTTGGTGTGAAACGGAATTTTGAGCGGGCCGACGTCGACGAGAACTTTGAAGCCCGCCTTCTCGGCTTCCCGGGTAAAAGGCTCGCCCATCATGGAGAATTGAATGACGCCGCGTGAGAGTGCCGCGAGCCGCTCCGGGTTTCCTCCCACCGCGATGATCTTGACGTCTTTATCGGGATCGATGCCGATGCGTCTCAAGCCGTGGCGCAGCGACATGTCGGACGAAGTGTTCTGGCGGTTGACGCCGCCGGTTTTGCCCTTGAGCTGTTCCGGCTTCGTGATGGAAGGCAAGGTGACGATCTGGTCCATGAAGTAGGGGACCACCGTGGCGATCATCGTCGTATCCGCGCCGCCGAGGCGAGAGGCGACTAGAGACGGCACAGAAATGACGGCCAGCTCGATTTCTTTGGCGAGCAGGGCCTGAAGCGCCGTCACGCCGCTGTTGACGGCGATGACCTCGGCCTCGATTCCTTGCTTTTTAAAAAACCCCCTGTCACGAGCGGTCCACACCGGCGCGGGTGCCAGGGTTGATCCCGCCCACGCGACCCGCGCGCGCTCCTGGGCGATGGCCGCGGCGTGATAGCCGAACAGGAAAATCGTGGAAAAGATCGCCGCAAGAAGTGCACGCTTAGTTTGAGACATGGTTCAGCTTATATTCCTTCCCGTCTCGAAATTGCTTTCACTTCTTCGCGGCCGCCTCCTTTGGCGCGGCTGTCAATCAGATAGGTCGCGAGATGCCGTCTTACCTTTTATATAGCTGCTTGATGAATCCGGACGCTTCCACCTCTTTGACCAGACTCTGATCGACAAATGCTTTTGCATCCGCCGTCGCCGCCTTGGGGTTCGAGCGCGCAACATCGTCGAGCATGGTCTTCACGCCTTCGGGCGTGGGAAGCAGATTATCCGGGAAGACCGCAGTATAGGCGCGATACGCGCGCTCCAAGCTGTCGGGATCGGTGATGCGGAGATTCTTGCTGAAGATCGCTTTGGTCGGCTCTTTCTCCGTCTTGATGAAATGAACCGATTCGACCATCGCGCGCGCGAACTTGGAAAAGATCGGGCGCTTCGTTTTGAGAATTGATTCTTGCGTGAGGACTGCGTTCCACCAGAATGGAATCTTCAACGAGCCGATATCCAGCAGGTCTCTGAAGCCCAGCTTCTCGGCTTCACGCACGAACGGCTCCGGCATGATGGCGAATTGAATAACTCCTTTCGAGAGCGCCGCGAATCTTTCCGAGTTGCCGCCCGCGGTGATAATCCTGGTGTCCTTCTCAGGATCCACTCCAACCCTTCTGAGCGCCAGGCGCAGTCCGAGGTCCGACGTGCTGCCGAGCCGGTTGACGCCGCCCATCTTTCCCTTGAGTTGCTCCAACGCGGTGATGGATTTCAAGGTGATGATGTGATCCACGAACGTCGGGACCATGCCGAGAATCATCACGATGTCGGCGCCGGCCAAACGTGAGCTGACCAGGGTCGTTACCGACGTGACGATCACGTCCACTTCGCCGGCGAGCATCGCCTGCAGCGCGGTGGGGCTGGCGCTGATGCGAATAACTTCGCCGATCAGGCCGTGTTTTTTGAGCAAGCCTCTCTCCTGAACCACCCAGATCGGGCTGTTGGCCGGGCTGTCTCCGGCCCAGGCGATGCGGATGCGATCTTGGGCCGAAGCTGCATTTAGCGGGCCGAGTAGAAGTAAAACCCCGAAAATAAGCGTTAGAAAGATACCCGTGACTCTTTGCATGATTTTAACCTCGCTCCATTCCGGGTGAATCTAACCCTCCAACGAAACGCATGTCAACAAAGAGCTTGCTAGATTGTAACGGGCGGCACCTCGGGGGTTGTGCTCGGAGTCAATCTCCGTTATACGACGATTGGTTGGCGGTGGCCTGAAAAAACACTTGGGAGGTGACACGATATGAACCCGATCAAAATCCTGGCAATCGTTCTGATCGTGGCGGGCGTCCTCGGGCTGGCGTACGGCAGCTTTAGTTACACAAAGGAAACGCACGAGGCGAAACTCGGACCGCTCGAGCTGCAGGTCAAAGAGAAGGAAACGGTCAATATCCCGCAGTGGGCAGGTATCGGCGCGATCGCGGTCGGCGTGCTGCTCCTGGTTGTCCCGATTAAGAAGTAGAGCGGTAGGCGAGCTGGAACCTCGCGCCTACTTCTTATAGAGCTGCTTGATAAAGCCCGAGGTATCCAGCTCTCTCACAAAGCTCGGATCGACGAAGGCCTTCGGATCAGCCGACGCGGCTTTCGGGTTGGTGTGTGCGAGGTCGTCAAGCATCGTCTTCACCCCTTCCGGCGTGGGATACGGAACTTCCGGAAAGGCGTTGGAATAATCCCGGTAGGCTCTCTCCAGCCCGTCAGGATCTGCAATGCCCAAATTCTTTTTGAAGATCGCCTTGGCGTATTCCCTTTCGGTTTTTATGATATGAATCGCTTCGACCATCGCGCGCACCAGCTTTTGTAACAGAGGCCGCTTGGCTTTGACGATCGCCTCGCGCGACAAAATGCCGTTCCACCAAAAGGGGATTTTGAGCTCGCTGATCTTATAGAGATTGCGAAAGCCGAGCTTTTCCGCCTGGGTCAGGAATGGCTCCGGTATGATTGTGAACTGAGTGATGCCCTTTGAAAGCGAGGCAAACCTCTCCGCGGTTCCTCCGACCGGAATTATCTTCACGTCCTTCTCCGGATCGACGCCCAATTTTCTCAGCGCCAGCCTGAGCCCGAGATCCGACGTGCTGCCCAGGCGATTGACGCCGGCGGTTCTCCCTTTGAGCTGTTCCACCGCGGCGATGTTCGACAACGAGACGATGTAGTCGACAAAAGTCGGCACGACGCCCATGATCATCACCGAATCGGCGCCGGCAAGGCGCGAGCTCACCAGAGTCGTGACCGAAATGCTCGCGGCTTCGATCTCATTGGCGAGCAACGCTTGAAGCACCGTCGGGCTCGCGTTGATCGCGATGATTTCCGGCCGAACGCCCATCTTCTGCAATATTTTGCGATCTTCGATGACCCAAACCGGGCTGTTGGTCGGGCTGAATCCCGCCCAGGCGAGGCGGAGCCGTTCTTGCGCGGCGGCGGAAGCGGTGACAACGAGAAGAGCCAGCAGGGCTGGGATCGTAATCGGAACACGCATGGCAGGACCCTCCATGTTACGGCGAGATTAACACCACCCTTTCCTGCGGGTCAATCTTCTCCGCTCGCGTGCGCGCTGTCAAGAAATCAGCGGCGGAATTTTAGCGCGACGGCTGGGCCGGGAATTGTGTCGCTAGGGCTCCTCGTAAAGGGAAGAACCCGCCGGGGCCACCGCTTGGTCGAGAAGCGGCGCGAGGGCGACGTCTACCGCGCGCTGATTGCGCGCTTCATTGGCGAAAAGCTCGTGGCGTGGGACCGGCGTGAAATTTCTGCCGGAGAGCTTGCTGAGAACCTGAATCCCGCCCGCATTGAGGTACATGTCGACGTCGTTCGCGTCCGAGAGGGCCACGAACAAAGACAGCGCTCCCACGGTGCCCTGATAAGGCCCGTTGAAAAAAGAGCTCCAGGCGCCGCCGGTCATAAGCGGTTCGGTCGTTCCGTGCCATGCCGCCCGGTTGTTGCCGAAATTGACTTTGACCACGTTGATCACCGCGTCGAATACGGCGTCCGCTTTGGTTTTTGCCGTTACCTCGCGCACGGCATGCTCCCGGGCGGTTTTGACTTTCTTGTCGTCGCGCTTTCCGGTGAGCGGATCGAAGAAGCCGCCTAAACTCTCCGTTATCTGCTTCCACACCGCTGCGTACTCCGACGACGGCACCACCTTGTAACCCGCCGCCGTCAGCTTGGCGGTGATGAGCGACTCGAATTTTGCCTTCACCGGCTCCGCATCGTCGATATCGCCGGGAAGATTGACCGGCGCCAGCGCGATGACTTTGACTTTGGCTTTGATATCGGCCTGCGGAACCTTGAAAGGATTGACGGCGGGAGCTCGAGGAGCGCAGCTTGCAAGCGTCAGCGCAACGAGCGGATACAGCCAAAGCGACGATCGGAATCTCAAGGCTATCCTTCCCGGGCAAAAGACGAATTAAGGCGCCCGCGATTCTTTGACATAGCCGGCGATGATCGGCGCGTCGATCGCCGTGGGTTTCAAGGCGAGGTACTTCTCGAACTCCGCCCGCGCCTCCTGTGAGCGCGATTGCGCGCGGTAGAGCAGCCCGAGCTCCCGGTGAGGATCGGCGTATTGGGCGTCGAGAGAAGCCGCCTGGAGGTAAGCTTTGAGGGCTTCATCCATACGCCTGGTTCGACGACAGAGCTCGCCCATAATAAAGTGCCCGCGCGCGCTATTGGGGTCGCGAGCGAGATGCTTGTCGATTGCCAGCTGCGCAATTTTCGTTCGGCCGAGCTCCAGATCGAGCATGGCGTTATCGAGCAGAACCTGATGAATTCTCGATCGATACTCTTCGGTATTTGCGCGCCGATCCGGTCGCTGCGCCGCGCCTTGATACCTTTCATTGAGCAGCCGTCGATAGTTGCCGATACGTTCCTCTAGAAGAGGATGGGTGCCAAAGAAGAAGGGCTCTTTGACTTTGGTCTCATCCCGTTCCTGATTCAACAGGTTAAAAGCGTTAATCGACTCGTTCGGGTCATAGCCGGCTTCGACCATGGCCCTCAATCCGTCCTCGTCGGCTTCGGTTTCGAGATCCTTGGAGTAGCCGCTGACCGACGCCGATGCCCACAGAGCCGGCAGCGGATCCGCGAGGCTTCCGAAAAGCGTTCCGACCAGTACGACTTGCAGCACCCTGGCCGCCACCACTTTGTTTTGAGCGTTACGCAGTTCCTTCGCCGTATGTCGATTGATGAAGTGCGTCAGCTCGTGACCCATTATGGTAGCGAGCTGCGCCTCGTTGTCCATCCGCGCGAGCAGTCCGCTATGAAAATAAATCGAGCCGTTGGGTAGAGTAAAGGCGTTGAGGAAAGGGTGTTTAATGACCTTTACTCGCGGCGCGACCTGAGCGGCTTGGAGCCTGCCGGCCAGAAGCTTTGCCGCGACCGCTTCAAGATAGGCTTCAAGCTCGCGATCCTCGTAAAGAAGGCCGCTCTTCTGCAAACGGGTTTGAATCTGGTCGGCGGTCTCCCATAGCTTCTGCTCGTCTTTTTCCGCCTGGAAGGCTTGGGCTCCGGAGCCGATCGGCGCTAAGTTGACAGGAGTACAGGAAGGCACCGCTGCGAGAGCGGCGAGCAGAGGTAGAGCTAGGATTGACCTGCGGCTCATCATAGAGATAAGTCGGCCGGCGGCGCCGGCTCTAGCGTGGATGGCCTCCTTGCAGGCGTTGTTTTTATTGTTTTTCGCAACTAAAGTCAATCACTATCCGACAATGACGGATCGTGCTCGACTATTCTCGCTGGAGATCGGCCGAAAAGTTTTGCTATAATTTTACCGATGCCCGACATCGAAGAAAAACTCGACGCCTTGCCGGCGCAGCCCGGCGTGTACCTGATGCGCGATCAGCACGGCAAGGTCATCTACGTCGGCAAGGCCAAGAACGTGCGCGCGCGCGTGCGGGGTTATTTCCGCGCCGGCGACGGCCGGTCGCAGATCCAATTTCTCATGAACCGCTGCGGCGACATCGAAACCTTGCTGACGAGCAATGAAAAAGAAGCGCTGATCCTGGAAAATAACCTGATCAAGCAGTACAAGCCGCGCTACAACATCCGTCTCAAGGACGACAAAAGCTATCTCAGCATCAAGGTCAACGTGCGGCACCCGTGGCCGAGAATCACGGCGACGCGCAAGATCGTCAAGGACGGCAGCCGCTACTTCGGCCCGTACTCGTCGGCGTTCGCCGCGCGCGAGACGCTCGACATCATCGAAAAGCATTTTCTGCTGCGCAACTGCACCGAGTACAATTTCAAGAACCGCGCCCGTCCCTGCCTGCAGTATCAGATCAAGCGCTGTCTTGGCCCGTGCGTGCTGGAGGTCGACCCCAAGGAGTACCAGGAAAATCTGCGCGAGGCGATTCTCTTCATCGAGG
The DNA here is from genome assembly GCA_036506735.1 of Binatia bacterium. Classification (GTDB taxonomy): domain Bacteria; phylum Desulfobacterota; class Binatia; order UBA9968; family UBA9968; genus JAJPJQ01. The sequence goes on from DASXRG010000037.1 coordinate 18,836, forward strand.
GCAAGCGCCAGGAATTGATCGACGAGCTGCGGCGCAAGATGGAAGAGAAAGCCGAGGCGCTGGAGTACGAGGCGGCGGCCAAGATTCGCGACCAGATCCAGGCGGTGGAAAAGACCGTGGAGAAGCAGCGCATGGTGTCGCATTGGGGTAGCGACCAGGACATCTTCGGCCTCTATCGCGAAGGCGGCTTCATCGAAGTCCAGGTGCTGTTCGTGCGCCAGGGAAAGCTCACCGGCAATCAAGCCTATTCGCTCGAAGACCTGGAATTTTCCGACGAGGAGATCATCGAGTCTCTGCTCACGCAATTCTATCAGGGCGAGCGCTTCGTCCCGGATGAGATCGTGCTGCCGGTGGACATCGAGGATCGCGAGGCGCGCGAGGAATATTTGTGCGAGCGCCGGGGCAAGAAGGTGTCGATCATTTCCCCGCAGCGCGGCGACAGGCGCCAGCTCGTCGAGATGGCGACGCAGAACGCGCGCCAGAGCTACGCCGAGCGGCACGATCAGGAGAAAGAGCGTGAGAAAATGCTGCTCGAGCTGAAAGAAAAGCTCCGGCTGCGCCACTACCCGCAGCGCATCGAATGCTACGACATCTCGAACATCCACGGCTCGCACGCCGTCGGCTCGATGGTCACGTTCATCAACGGCGAGCCGGACAAGAGATTTTACCGCCACTATCGCATCCGTACCGTGAGCGAGGACGCCGGCGGGGACGACTTCGCGATGATGTACGAAGTGCTCAAGCGCCGCTTCATTCGCGGCGTCCAGGAAGGCGATTTGCCGGACCTGGTCGTCGTGGACGGCGGCAAAGGCCAGCTCAGCATGGCTTTGTCCGCGCTGCGCGATCTCAACGTGAAGGACATCGACGTCGCCGGTCTCGCCAAGATGCGCGTGGAGCGGTCGCCGCGGAGCGCGGAGATCCAGCGCCTGGAGGAGAGAGTGTTTGTCCCGGGCCAGAGCAATCCGATCGTCCTCAGGCGCAACTCGAACGCGCTGTTTCTCCTGCAACGCGTGCGCGACGAGGCGCACCGGTTCGCGATCACTTACCATAAGAAGGTAAGAGCCAAGCAAACGCTCTACTCGGCGCTGGATAAGATTCCCGGCATCGGCGGCGCGCGCAAGCGTGCCCTGCTGCGCGCCTTCGGCAGCGTCAAGCGGATCGAAGAGGCGTCGATCGACGAGCTGCTGAAAGTTCCATTGATCAACGAGAAGGTCGCTCAGGAAATTCTTGACAGCTTGAGATCGGCTTCATAAGAATACAGAGCCTGGAGCGACTGAACGGCCGAGCCCGCAACGTGACAGTTTGGTCGAGGCTGATTTCAACCAATGCACATGTGTATGGCTTTGTGCTTTATCCGTCATTCCCGTGAAAACGGGAATCTAGGACCCCCTCTGAATCTCCCCCTTGCCAAGGGTTCACCCCCTCTTAATCTCCCCCTTGCTAAGGGGGAGACAGAGAGGGGGTCGGCTTTCGCGGGAGTGACGACGCAAGTTGCGCTGTTCTTCCTTTCCCTATTCTGGGCGGCCGCGGTCCACGCCGCCGACGCCAAACCGGGATGGCAGGCGGAATGGGATAGAACTCTGGCCGCTGCAAATCAGGAGGGGGAGGTCACGCTCTATGGCCAGGCGCGCAGCCCAGCGAGCGACGCCATGAAAACTTTCCAGAAGGCCCACCCCAAAATCAGACTCAACTTCGTCGGTGGAACCGGAAACCAGCTAGGACCTCGAGTCATGGCTGAGAAAAGGGCCGGTAAACATCTGGTTGACGTAGCGATCGGCGGGCCAGGCACGATGGTGGCGGTCTATTACAAGGCCGGTCTTCTGGAACCCATCGGTTCGGCGTTTATACTCCCGGAGGTCCAGGATGCGTCTCTATGGTGGGACCGGCAACATCATTTTGCCGATCCGGAAAACCGCCACGTCATGGCGATGACGGGCGACGTGTCGTCGACCATCGGCGCTTATAATTTTAATCTCGTGAAGCCCGGCGAGATTCAATCCTGGTGGGATCTGCTGCATCCCAAGTGGCGCGGCAAGATCGTCGCCACCGACCCGAAGTCCGCGGGCAACATCCAGAACTGGCGGTATCTGTATTACAGCCCGGAACTGGGGCCGAAGTTCATTCGCAAACTTCTCGCCGAAGCGGAGGTGAGGTTTTCCTCCGACGAGCGTCAAATGATGGACTGGCTGGCGTCCGGAAAATATGCCGTTCACCTTTTCGCCAAAGGCGCGAACCTCGATAAGGCGATCGAGCAAGGACTTCCCGTCCGCGAGCTGAACAGCCAAAAAGAGTCGGGCAGCATCGGCACCGGCTCCGGCCACATCGGATTTTTCAAGAACGCGCCTCATCCCAACGCCGCCCGGGTCTACATCAACTGGATGCTGTCGCGCGAGGGCCAACTGAACTGGCAACAGTTGACTAAAGACAACTCGCTGCGCGTCGACATCCCGAAGGACGCGGTGCCGAAGGAGAGCATTCCGGTCGAGGGGAAAAAATATATGATGCTGAGCTCGCCGGAGTACGAAGACGTGACCGGTCTCAAAAAAGTCATCGACGAGGTTTTAACGCAAGGCCGGGGCAAGCAGTAGGCATCGAGAAAGGAGCGGGAGAAATGGCCGTTCAAGAAAAACAAAAACTGTGGTCGATTACTCCTTTCGAAAAGTGGGTCGAGGAAGAGGGGTTGCCGGTTATTGGCGGGCAGTACGTTTACGACATCTCGGATGTAAAACTTTCACCTTGGGAGCGCACGGGATGTTACGGGGCGCTGCTCGACCTCGAGTCAGACCCGATTCCGGGCGCGCTCGTCAGCGGCGCGGGCATGACCGCCTATATCTGCGACATACCGCCGCGCGGGAAGTTCAAGGCGGAAAAACATCTCTACGAAGAAGTGATTTACGTCGTCAAAGGAATGGGTGGCGCGACGATTTGGAATGAAAGCGGCGGGAAACAGACCTTCGAGTGGCAGGAGGGAAGCCTCTTCGCGATTCCTTTGAACGCGTGGCACGAGCTGTACAACGGGCAAGGGGACGATACGGCGCGCTTGCTGACCGTCACCAACGCGCCCGCTGTGATCAATCTCTATCGAAGCAGGGAGTTCGTCTACAGCAACGCCCACGTTTTCTCGGATCGATTCAGCGGCGACGAGCCCGACTATTTCGATCCCAGGGGCAAAAAGCTCGAAGCCAGGTTTCTGGAAACAAACTTCGTCGCAAATGTAAAGACGCTGGAGCTCGACGGCTGGTCGGAGCGGGGCCCGGGGAAAAACATGATGTTCATGATCGCCGACGGCGCGTTGATGGCGCACGTCTCGGAGTTTCCCGTCGGCACGTACAAGAAGGCCCACAGCCACCATCTGCAGCACGGCAGGAGCGGCTTCGCCGGCAAGGCCCACATTTTAGTCCTGAGCGGCGCCGGATACGATCTCCAATGGCCGCCGGCGGACACCACACACAGAGAAAAAATCGACTGGAAAGAGGGAACGCTCTTTACCGCCGGCCGCGGCTACCATCAGCACTTCAATACTTCCGATCGTCCGGCGCGCTATCTCGCTTTCCGCACCGGCAATCCCAGATATGCGGGCGCGACCGGAACGCGCTACAAGATGACCGGTGGAGAACAGGTCGAGTTTGCTGAGGAGGATCCGCAAATCAGAACTATGTTCATCGAGGAGCTGAAGAAGAAGGGGATCGCCTGCGCGATGCCTTCTCGCTAAAGTTTCGGATGCGCGTAGACGACACCGCTTCAGCGTCGCGAGGCTTTCTTTTCCGCTATCCTTCTTCCTGGCTCATCGTTGCGACGATTGCGCTTCTCGCCGGCCAGGCCCTCGCGGCAAGTCCGGTCCTTCCTCCGCCGATTTATTTGTCGCTGCTGCTCGTGCCGCTTCCGTTGATCCTTTGGCGCGCCGGCGTCGCCTGGGCCTTTATTTACCTGCTCGCCGCCGGGACTTTTTCCCTCGGCTATTGGCGGCACGTTCAGCTCATCCGCCCGGAATTTCCTCCGGACCATTTGCGCTCGGTGATGGAAGAGGGCTCTCAGATTTATCTCGAAGGCGTGCTCAAGAAAGAGCCGGAAAAGTTGCCGCAGCGCAGCCGCTGGCTGGTCCGTGGGCAACGGATCTGGCATCTGACCGGCGCGCAGGAAATATCGGGCGATCTCCTCGTCACGGTGCGCAGCAGCGGCCGGGATTGGCGCTATGGCGACCGGATTCGTTTTTGGATCGAGCCGCGGATTCCGGGCGACAGCGGAAATCCCGGCGGCTTCGACTACGCCGCGTTCCTGGCTCGGTCGGAGATCTACGCGACCGGTTTCCTCGTGAGCGATCAGGGCGTTGAATTGTTGTCCCGGGCGCCGCCGGGGCCGTGGAGCGCGCTCGAATATCTGCGCCGCGAGATCCGGCGTTTTATCGATAGCCGCTTCGCTTCGCGCGACAACGCCGCGTTGATGAAAGCGCTCGTCGTCGGAGACATGGGCGAGATCTCCCGCGAGGTGCGCGCCGACTTCACTACGGCCGGCGTCAATCACGTCCTTTCGATCTCGGGCCTGCACGTCGGCATGCTCGGCGTGGTCGTGTTTTTTATCGTGCGCTTTCTCGGTTCGCGCAGCGAAACACTCCTGCTGCGCTGGAGCCTGCTCAAAATCGCCACCTTCTGCTCTTTTATCGCCGTGCTTTTCTACACCGGACTTGCCGGCGCGGCGGTACCGACGGTGCGCTCGGCGATCATGATCGGGGTCTACGAGGTGGCGGTTCTGTTGGACCGGGAAGAAGAAATTTTCGCCAGCCTCGCATTCGCCGCGTTCCTTATCGGTCTCGCCTGGCCCGGGGTGGTCATGGATATTTCGTTTCAACTCTCGTTTCTCGCGGTGCTGTTCATCGTCTGGGGCTCGCGCAAGATGCAGGAATGGTGGCCGGCGCGCCGCCGCCGCGACGAGCTGCCGCAAGAGCGCAGCCGGTGGCTGCCCAGGCTGCGTGCCGCCACCTTATATCTGGCAATCCCGCTTTTAGCGACGGTCGGGACCGGCCCGATGATCGCGCATCATTTCGGCCATCTGTCGTGGGCCGGTTTCGTCTCCAACCCGCTGGTCGTGCCGGTCGTCGGCTTCGTTATTGTTCCCTTGGGTCTCGTGATCGGTTTTTTCGCCGTCACGGCCCCTCCGCTCGCCGCGCCTCTGATCGCGGCGGCCGAGCCCCTGCTGTCGCTCGTCCATCGGATGGTTCATTTTCTGTCGCGCCTGCCGATGGCGAATCTCGCCGTGCCGCTCCCGAACTATTGGGAAGTCGCGCTGCTCTACGCAACGATCCTGTCGGTTTTGCTCTTTCGCCGCAGGCTCTACCTCGCGGTCGCGCTCGGCGTGTGTCTGGTTTTGATCGCCGGCGACGGCCTCTACTGGCGGCAGGAGCGCCGGGCCCGGAAAGAATTGAGGATCACTCACCTGAGCGTCGGCCAGGGCGACGCCGCGGTGATTGAATTTCCCGGCTCGCGCGTTTTGCTGATCGACGCGGGCGGCACCGCCAGCAGCGAGTTTGATACCGGCGATTTTATCATCGCGCCGTTTCTGCGCTCGCGAAAGATCCTGAACGTGGATTACCTGCTGGTGAGCTACCCGAGGATCGATCACTACGGCGGGATGAGAAGCATCGTCGAGCAGTTCGCCCCGACGGAGTTCTGGTCGGGGCCCAGTAAGGGCCGGACGGCGCGTTATGAAGGGCTGGAGGAAACGGTCGAGCAAGCCGGCATCAAGAGAATCTATCTAGGCAGCCGCGAGCCGTGCCGTGCGATCGAGAGAGTCAAGTTGTGCGCGGTTTATCCGCCGGAAGACAAAACCGGCGCCGCGCCGGTCGTGCTGCGTCTCAGTTTCGATCAGATCCACTTTCTCTTCGGGAGCGACATCGACGGCAAAGACGAAAAAATTCTTCTCGGCAGCGGCGCGGAGCTTTCCAGCGCGGTGGTGAAAGTTCCGCGTCATGGCAGCCTCAGCTCGAGCACGGAAGAATTTGTCAAAGCCGTGCGGCCCAAATTGGCGGTTTTTTCGTCCGGCTTACGGAATGCCGCGGGGCTGCCGCGCGAAGAGGTCGTCGCGCGCTACGCGGCCGCGGGCGCCGAGATCCTGCGCACCGACGTGGACGGCGCGATCATGATCGAGACCGACGGCAAGACGATCCGTTACAACACTTACCGCACCGGGAAAAGGGGACTTCTCGAGTAAAGAAATCTTTTTACGTTGACAACCCGCGTGACTGCCGATACGTTTTAACCCAACGGTGAAACGCAACTTCCTCCTGGTCGTTTGTCTCGCGCTGCTCGGGTGTGGCGGCGCGCGCCAGGCCTTGCTGCCGGCGGGCGCCGAGCAAACGGCCGAAGCGCGCAAGCTGCACGAGATTCTCGATCGCGACTTCGAGGAGTATCTTCAGCTCTTCCCGGTCTTCGCCACTGAGATCGGCGATCACCGTTACGACGACCGCTACAGCGTAGCGATCAGCGAAGAACACCGCGCCCGCCAGCGCGCGGTCGCCGTCAAATATCTCGGCGAGCTTGCCGCGGTGGACAAGAATCGGCTCAGCCGCGAGGACACGCTCAACTATGACCTGTTCCGCTACGTCTTGAACGAGGAGCTGGGGAAGCTCAAGCGCAATCGCCATCTCATCCCGGTCACGCAGCTCTCGGGCGCTCCCATCGACTTTCCCTTGTTGGGCTCGGGAAGGGGGTTGCACCCGTTCAAAACTCCGCGGGACTACGACAACTTCCTCAAGCGCGTCGACGGCTTCGAGTCCTGGATCGACACGGCGATTGCGAACATGCGCCGCGGCGCCGAGCAGGGCTTGGTGCAGCCGCGCGTGGTGATGGACCGGACCTTGCCGCAGATCGAGGCGATGATCGTCGCCGACGCGAAGCGAAGCATGTTCTACCAGCCGATTGCGCAGATGCCGGATGATTTCAGCGCGGCGGATAAGGCGCGGCTGGCGCGCGCCTACTCGCAAGCGATCGACACGCGGATCGTCCCGGCCTACAAAAAACTCCACGCGTTTATCCGGCAGGAATATCTGCCCAAGACCCGGGCGACGGTCGGAATGTCCGATCTGCCCGGCGGCAGCGACTGGTACGCCGAGCTCGTGAAGATCCGGACCACGACCGATCTGAGCCCGGACGCGATCTTCGAGATGGGCAAGCGGGAGGTCGCGCGAATCAGAAGCGAAATGGAAAAGATGCGCGCCGCGAGCGGATTTGCCGGAAACTTCGCCGAGTATGCCGAGTATCTATATAAAAACGCCGCGCCACGCTACGCCAGTAAAGCGCAGCTGGTCGGCGGGTATGAGAGCCTGCGCGGAAAAGTTGCGCCGCTGCTGCCGAAGTTGTTCGGGCGGCTGCCCAAGGCGCCGTTCGAAATTCGGCCGGTGGAAGAGTTCCGCGAGAACTCGGCGCCGTCGCAGTATTGGTCCGCGTCGCCCGACGGCTCGCGGCCGGGAATCTTCTACGTCAACGCCTCCTGGATGGGCGACGGTGCCGCGGGTCCCATCTCGGAATGGCTTTTTCTTCATGAGGCGATTCCCGGCCACCACTTTCAGATCGCGCTGCAGCAGGAGCAGGAAAACTTGCCGCGCTTCCGTCGCTTCGGAGGCTATACGGCCTTTGTCGAAGGCTGGGGGCTTTACGCCGAGAGCCTGGGGCGCGAGCTGGGGTTGTACGCGGAGCCGCACCAATACTTCAGCCGGCTCAACTCGGAGCTGTTTCGCGCCGTGCGCCTGGTGGTCGATGTCGGCCTGCATCAGAAGCACTGGCCGCGGGCCGAAGCGCTGAAGTACATGATGGACAACATGTCCATCGGCGAAGCGGGCGCGCTGCTGGAGATCGACCGGTACATCGCGAACCCGGCTCAAGCGCTCGCCTACAAAGTCGGCCAGCTCAAGATCGCCGCCATTCGCTCGAAGGCGGAAAAGGCGCTGCGAGCGAAATTCGACATCCGCGCCTTTCACGACGAACTGCTCAAGGACGGCGCGCTGCCACTCGATTTTTTGGAAGGCAAAATGGACGCATGGATAGAGAGCCAGTTGCGGTGATATCCCGGGACGCCACACGCCCGCCACAACAAACTTTTTCCGGACAAGGCCTGATGCGAAGAGAGCTGAAGTTTCTTACCGGCGCGCTCGTTTTACTTTTATGTTGCTTGCCGGTCCGTCTTTCGGCGGGGGAGGATAAGTTGAACGACGCGGGGAAAATTCTCCATGCCCTTTTCGACTCCGAATGGGACTACTGGCTGGAGCAATATCCCACCTGGGCCTCCACGTTGGGCGATCGCCGCTGGAACGACCGGTGGGAGAATCTAAGTCTGGCAGCGATCGACCGGCGCCATGAGCATAGCGTCGAAGTGCTGGGAAAATTGACAGCGTTCGATCGCGACGCGCTTTTGCCGCCCGACCGCCTGAACTACGAGCTCTTTCTCAAGGACTACGAAAACGGAGTCGAGCAACACCGATATCGCTGGTACTTGATCCCGCTGCACCAAAGGGGTGGTATCCAAACCGCGGACGAACTGGCCGACAGTCTTCGCTTCGAGACCGTCAAGGACTACGAGGATTGGCTGGCGCGGCTGCGCGCGTTTCCCGTTTATATGGAACAGACGATCGCGCTGATGCGCGAGGGAATCAAGGCGCGGATGCTGCTCCCCAAGATCGTCTTGCAGCGCGTTCCGGCACAGATCGACCATCAAATCCTCGGCGACCCGAAAGCCAGCGGATTCTACAAACCCTTCACCAAATTTCCCGCCGCGATTTCCGCGGCCGAGCGCGAGCGGCTCGGCGCGGCGGCCGGGCAGGCGATCGCCGAGTCGGTGATTCCGTCGTTCCGGCGGCTCAAGGAATTTTTTCGTGACGATTACCTGCCGGCTTCGTTGGAGCAGGTCGGCATCTGGCAGTTGCCCGAGGGCGAAGCCATGTATAATTTTTTCGCTCGCGAGCACACAACCACGCGGCTGACGCCGGCCGAGATCCACAAGATCGGCCTCGGCGAGGTCAAGCGCATTCGCGCCGAGATGCAGGCGATCATCGACAAGCTCGGGTACAGAGGCTCGTTCGCCGATTTCCTCAAGTTTTTGCGCAGCGATCCGCAATTCTACTACAAGACGCCGGAGGAGCTGCTGGAAGCCTACCGGGCGATGACGCGGCGGATCGATCCGCTGTTGCTGAAAGTTTTCAAGACTCTGCCGCGCGCGCCCTATGGAGTCGAGCCGATTCCGGAAAATATCGCGCCTGATACGACGACCGCTTATTATCGCAGCCCGGCGGCGGACGGTTCGCGCGCGGGAACTTACTTCGTGAATCTTTACAAGCCCGAGACCCGCCCCAAATATGAAATGATGGCTCTGTCACTGCACGAAGCGGTGCCGGGGCACCATCTGCAGATCGCCTTGGCGATGGAGCAAGGGCAGATACCGAACTTCAGGCGCTACGGCGGATACACGGCCTACGTGGAAGGCTGGGGGCTTTACGCGGAATCGCTCGGCGACATGATGGGGCTTTACGACGATCCGTATGCGAAATTCGGACAACTGACGTACGAAATGTGGCGCGCGGCGCGCCTGGTCGTCGATACCGGCATCCACTACATGCGCTGGGAGCGGCAGAGGGCGATCGATTTTTTGCTGCAAAATACCGCCAAGCAGGAATTGGACGTCGTGAACGAAGTCGATCGTTACATCACTCTGCCGGGACAGGCGCTGGCTTATAAAGTGGGACAGCTCAAGATCTCCGCGATTCGCTCCAAAGCGGAGCAGGCGCTGGGGCCGAAATTCGACATCCGCGCGTTTCACGACGAGCTGCTCAAGGACGGCGCGCTGCCGCTGGACGTGCTGGAAGCCAAGATGGACCTATGGCTGGAAAGTCAAAAGTGAGTCACAGCGCGCTTCGTGTCCTGGGTCGGTCATAACATGCGGCCGCCCGAGCTTTTACAAACCGATCGTCTGTGGCTGAGGCGCGCGCGGGTCGAGGACGCAGAGACGATCTTCGACGCCTATGGACAGGACCTGGAGGTCACGAGATATCTCGCCTGGAAGCCGACGGGTAAAATCGAGGACACGCGCACGCATTTATTGGCGGCGCGGGCCGCATGGGAAGAAGGCAAGGCGTTCCAGTGGGTGATTTTGGGCAAGGGGCACGCCGATCTCTTGGGAGTGGTTGGAGTGCGCGTCGATGGCCACAAAGTCGAGCTGGGATATCTCTTGGCCAAGAAGTTCTGGGGCAACGGCTATATGACCGAGGCGGTTCGCGCCGTGGTCAACTGGGCGCTCGACGAACCGGATTGCTATCGGGTCTGGGCGGTCTGCGACGTCGAAAACCCGGCTTCCGCGCGCGTCATGGAGAAAGTTGGAATGAAACGAGAAGGTATTTTGCGGCGGTGGTCCGTTCACCCGACTCGCAGCGACGAGCCGCGGGATTGCTATTGCTACGCGATCACTAAATAGGCGTCTGTCTCGACCCCTGAACGCTTGTCTGCATTGCCCTGGCAAAGCTTGTTCCCCTGGCCCCAATCACCAGGGCACCGTCTGATTTCCAGTTGATATCTAGCCCGTTCGAGGGTCGTTTACCGTGCCCGTGTAACCCTTTTGTTAACGTAAAACGTCATATGAGTGGCCTGGTTAGATGGCAATTCATGACCAAACTCTTTTCCCGCACTTAAGACCCTGGGTAAAGTGGCGATTAGATATTTGGCAGAATCACAGCTATATTCGAGGGATGCAAACAGAGCCGTTCTATGATTTTCTCGGGGGGTCGCCTGGCATCTATATTGCTGCTGCATTCCATACAGACATAGTGCCGGAACAGCCTAATACCCCAATCTTTTAATGGAGGTTTACGAATAAATGAATCTTTCAACGCTTCGTTCCAAAGTAGTCTTTGCGGTCACCGCGGTAGCCATCATCGTTTCCCTCGGTTCGGCGGGCCATGCGCAAGCTCAATCGGCTGCCGCCAATCCGTTACAGGGGCTGCGGGAATTTCTCTCCTCCAGCATCGATGTCCAGCGCCGCCACCACCGCCAGCTGATGGCTGCGCCACAGGTCGTCGGGACCGCGGTCGGCCTTACGGAAGACGGCAAACCGGCGATCAAGGTATACACGAAGTCTGCAGCGCTAGCGGGGATACCCGCGACCCTCGACGGCGTTACCGTCGAAGTAGAAGAAACCGGCGAGTTTCACGCGATCGCCGCGAAGAATACGTTCACCAGCGCAAGAACCCGCGTGAGAGTCAATCCGGCGGTCTTATTTACGCGGCCGGTGCCGATCGGCGTATCCACCGGCAATGCGGGCGAATGCTCGGCCGGCACGATCGGCGCGCGGGTCAAGGATTCCAGCGGAAATGTCTACGCGCTCAGCAATAATCACGTTTACGCGTTGGAAAATAGCGCCGCCCTTAACAGCCAGGTTTTGCAACCCGGACTCTTCGATACCAACTGCAGCTTCAACCCCGGCAACGTTATCGGCACTCTTTCGAACTTCGTTCCTCTCAATTTTTCGGGCAACGATAATACGATCGATGCGGCAATCGCCGCGTCCGATATTTTCCAGTTGGGCAAATCCACTCCCTCGAACGGATACGGGACGCCGCGCTCGGCAACAGTCTCGGCTTTTGTCGGGCAGAAGGTAAAAAAATACGGCCGGACCACTTCCCTGACTTCCGGCCAAGTGATCGGTATCAACGCAATCGTTATGGTCGGGTACGGCTCCGGCACGGCGCAATTTACCGATCAGATCGTTGTCAGCGGCAGGAAGTTTATCCTGGCTGGAGATTCCGGCTCGCTGCTGGTCACTTCGACCGGCAACAATCCCGTTGGGCTGCTCTACGCCGGCAGCTCGAACGGAAGGACGGCGATCGCGAACCGTATCGATTTAGTGCTCAACGCGCTCGGCGTAACCATCGACGGCAACTAGCGATAATTTTTCCCGCTTGATTCTCTGGGCGCAAGGGGTAAGAAGGGTAAGTGCCCCTCTGCGCTCACGGCGACCGTTGGAATTCCCGCGACGTTAGGCTATTCATCGCGACCATGCTCTTGCTTGCCGTCTGGGGAGCAATGGCCGCGTGCAATCGTGCCGAACCCGTTACCGGAGCAGGAAATGTGATGGCCGGAATGACCATTGACGAAGCGGTCAAACAACACGCGACTCGTTTAATGTCGGTTCCCGGCGTGGTCGGCGTCGCGGTCAGTAAGTGCGACGGAAAGCCGTGCATCCGAGTCCTGGTCGTGGAGAAAACGCCGGAGCTGCGGAGTAAAATCCCCTCGACTCTGGAAGGATATCCGGTGGTGCTGGAAGAGACGGGGCCGATCCGGCCGCTCGACCGGGGCTAGCAGATTACAGGAAAGCTGAAAGATGAAAGCGGAAAACGGATATTGAGCCCGTTTTCCTGCTTCATGCTCTTTCGGCTTTTATTTCCGTTTTCATCGTTTCCGGTTTCATCCTTGTCTTATGCGCCCAGCCGCTTGAGCTCGGTTTTCGCTCCTTCGTATTCGGGGAAGTTCGTTACGTTGGTGGCGACCGCGGCGCGAAGCATTTTGATCGCCTCGCTCTTCTTTCCCTGGATCAAGAGCTGTTGCCCCGCATAGAAGTAGAACTCGCATTTTTTCTCGCGCTGCGTCTTTGGATTTTGCACGTCGGCGAGGGGTCGCAGCACGTCTTGTTGTTTGGCCTGTCCGCGATACATCAGGACCAGGGGACCCGGCCATTCAGCCAAATCCATTTGCCTCGTCGCCCGCTCCAGATCGGCGGCGCCGTCGCCGCCGGTTTTGGCCTGGACGATATAGCGCCATAGGAGCGCGTACAAGTCAGCAGGCCTTTCTTGCACTGCCCTCGTAAAGTCGGTTACCGCAGGCTTGAAATCGCCGAGAAAAAATCGCGCGAAACCCCGGGTGTTGAAGCCTTGTGCGAGCGTCGGGTCCAACCGGACCGCTTCGTCGAACTCCGGAATCGCCCGCTTGTAATCTTTCTTGGACATGTAGATAGTGCCGCGATAGTAGTAAATTGTAGCGAGATTGTTTCGGTTAAGCTCGCCTGACTGAATCGCGCGATTGCAAAAAGGCATCGCCCGATCCGCATTCATGGTCTCGGGTTTGGTGTATTCGAAACAGTTTTGGGCATCTTCGTTCCATTGCGCCCACGCCGGTTCGACCAGCGCAAGCAGCATGACTAGCAGCGCGGTTGATAGCCGCATAGCTTCCTCCCTTTCACAGAGCGAAAAATTTCTTTGAGTATGTGTTGCCAAATTCGCGATTGCAAGTCCGCGGCCGGTTTCCCGCAGGGCCTGCCCGATTTTATCCGTTCGGCGGGTGCTCAATACGTGTCGAACATGCGTTGAATCTCGTCGGCATTGTTGGTTTTCGTCAGGGCCAAAGCCAGCAGCGCGCGAGCCTTCCAGGGCTGGAGGTTGTCGCCGGCGACAAAGCCGCGTTTGGCGAGTCCCGGGCTCCGGACCACGCGTCCCGAGCCCACCCGGCTGCAGAGGCACATCATCACGCCTTTTTCTTTGTAGACCCGGTCGAACGCTTCATCTTCCGCCGGCGTCGGTCTTCCCGCGCCGGTCGCCGCGCTGACGATTCCCTTGGCGCCGGCGTCCGCGGCCGCTTCGATCATCTTGCCGTCGGCGCCGACATAAGAGACGACGACGTCGACACGTGGCAGCGATTGCAGGCCGCGAACGTCGAATTCAGTGGCCACGGTGTGCTTCTTTTCGGTGCGATGATAGTAGACGATCTTCCCGTCGGCATCGGCGTAGCCGAGCGGCCCGAGGTCCCGGCCCTGGAACGCCTGCACTCGATAGGTGGCGGTCTTGGTTACGTCGCGACCGCTGTAAATCGTATCATTCATCACCAGCAAACATCCACGGCCTTTGGAGTTCGGGTCGGCGGCGACTTTAGCGGCGTTGACGAGATTCAAATAACCGTCGGCGCTGAGCGCCGAAGCCGGCCGCATCGAGCCGACGATCACCACGGGCTTGTCGGTCTTGAGTGTCAGGTTGAGAAAGTAGGCCGTCTCTTCGATCGTATTGGTTCCGTGCGTCACGACGATGCCCTCGGCTTTGTCGGCGTCGAAGATCGCATGAATCGTCCGCACCATGTCGAGCCAGTCTTTATCGACGAGCGCGTGGCTCGGCAGCCGGCGGAAAGGCACCTCTTCGACTTGCGCGATCGACTTCAGCTCGGGGAGCTGGGCCAGCAACTCCCCGGTGTTCAGCCGTTTTGCCGCTTCGATGTACCACGCCAGATCGAGACGGTCTTTGCCGAGCGAGTCGATGGTGCCGCCGGTAATGATCAACGCGACGCGAGGCAGATCGCTCATTCTTGATTCGTCCTTTCGCTATGCGCCGCGGCCGCCGGAATTCGATCGTGCGGCGCGCGATTTTTTATTATCGCAACGCGAAATAAATGTCCATCGCGGGCCGCGCGGAAATGGCGTCCATCCGTTGACGCAAGAGCCCTTATCGGTTACTCTCCGCCAACAGTCGATTCAACATCCGGGTTACCGCCGTCTCGTTGCCGATCTGAAAAGGAAGTCCGCGCCCGATGACGCTGCACCAGTTGCAGGTATTTACGACGGTCGCCAAGCTCGGAAGCTTTACCCAGGCGGGAAAGGCGCTGCGTATCGGCCAACCGTCCGTGACCGCTCTCGTCCGTTCCTTGTCCCGCGAATTGGGAGTGCAACTCTTCGAGCGATTCGGCGTGAAGTCCCGTCTAACGGGACTTGGCGAGGAATGGCTCCGGCTTGCCGAAGAGATCCTGGGCACGGTGGAGCAGGCGAAGCAAAGGATCGCGGAGGTGAGCGGTCGTGAGAGGGGAAAAATTTTGATCGGCGGCTCATCCAGCGCGGCTTCTTCTTTCCTGCCCGTGGCCGTTCAAGCGTTCAAGAAGAAGCACGCCGGGATCGAAGTTACACTAAAAATAGAGCGGAGCGAAATCTTGGAGCGAAAGCTTCTCGAGGGAGAACTCGATACCGCGGTAATGGGACAGCTGCCCCGTTCTCCTCTATTGAAAGCGGTGCCTTATCGCGAAGAAGAGATCGTTCTGATCGCGCCGCCCAAGCATCCGCTCGGCAAAAGGCGGTCCGTGTCTTTGAAGCTTATTGCGAAACAGCCGTTGATCGCCAACGGCACCGGTTCATACGTCCGCGCCGGAGTTGAAAAGAGATTTGCTGAAATAGGCCTTCCGTTTGCGCCGGTGCTGGAGGTGACGGACCATATGAGCGGGGAAGCGATCAAAAGCGCCGTGGCCAGCGGTCTGGGAATCGGATTTATCACGAAATGCCACGTCCTCTCGGATATCGAAGCGGGAAAACTCCAAGTGCTGAAGGCTCCCGACCTGAAGTTGAAGCGAACGATGTATCTCGTGGTTTATAAAAAACGGCGAAGTTCTCCTGCCGTCCAGACCTTCGTTGATTTCTTGAGAAGTATAGAAACGGCGCTCAGAGCGCCTGAGGCTTCTAAATAACCGGCATCGCCTCGCGGGCGAAGCGCTCGATCTGCTCCACGCGCTCGGGCCAATGCGGCACCATAAATTGCAGCGCGAGGTGCTCCACGCCGATGGTTTTGTAGCCTGCGAGCGCTTCGGCAATCTGCGCGGGCGAGCCGCGCAGCCGGTCGTGCTCTTGAGGCGACGGCTCGCGCGTCAATTCGATCGGCAGACAGCAGTTGAGGCTGATCCGGTCGGGATCTTTCCCGGCTTTCTCGGCCGCGCGCCGGACGTTGTCGAAGCGCCGCGCCAATTCCGCCGGCGTCATGCGCACGAAGTAGGGAAACCAGGCGTCGCCGTATTCGCCCGCGCGGCGCTGCGCCCGGCTGCCTTCGCCCCCGACCCAGATCGGAATCCGCGGTTTTTGTAAAGGCTTCGGATAAAAAGCGATCTCGTCGAAGCGATAATGCCGTCCGGAAAATTTTATCCGCTCTTGCTTCCACAGTTCCTGCACCAGATCGAGCTGCTCGTCGGATAATTCGCCGCGCTTTTCGAAGTTCGCTCCGAGCGCCGCGAACTCCTCGACCATCCAGCCGACGCCGACGCCGAGAATCAGCCGGCCTTTCGACAGATGGTCGATCGTGGTGGCGATCTTCGCCCAGTAGAGCGGTTGGCGGTAGGGGAGGACGAGGACGCTGATCCCAAGGCTGATCTTTTCCGTGCAACCTGCCAGAAACGCCAGGCAGGTGAGCGGCTCGAAAAAAGGCCGGTCGGGCGGGACGATAAAACTCTGTCCTTCGCTGTAGGGATAGGGCGTCTTGATCTCCCAGGGGATAATGATCCGGTCGGCGCACCAGACTGAATCGAAGCCGAGAGTTTCGGCTCGGCGCGCCGCGTCCATCAAAGTCGTGGGCCCCGCGGCGCGGCCGGAAATCGGTAGAAACACTCCAAACTTCATATCATTTTTAGATTCTCTTGACCGCCGCACGTCACGTGGATAGTGTGCGATCTGTAGCACAAAGGGGGCTCGATGGCTATTTGCCGGTTCGTCATATTAACTTTGTTTGCGCTGTCGTCTCTCGCGGAAGCGCAGGAGCTTAAAAAAATCCACGTCGCGATTCCCGCCGTCACGCCGGCTGCAACGACGTTCGCGGTCGCTAAGGAAAAGGGTTACTATCGTGAGGAAGGTCTCGACGTCGAGTTAATCGTGATGCCTTCTGCGGTGGGAACACAGGCGCTTATCGGCGGCAACGTCAAGTTTTCCACCGTGGGCGGAGCCGGTCTTCCGCCGGCTCTTCGAGGCGCGCCGATCCGTTTCCTCTTCACGACCTTCAACCGGCCCATGTTCTGGCTCTTTGCGAAGCCGGAAATCCGCTCCATCGCAGATCTTAAAGGGAAAAGAGTCGGGGTCTCCAGCCTTGGCAGCGGGCCGGATTCGATTCTCCGCGATCTGTTGCAAAAGCACGGTCTTGAAGGCGGGCGCGAAGTGGTGATCATGCCGATGGGCGCGGGCACGGCCCGATTCGCGGCCTTGCAAGCCGGCTCCGTCGATGCCGCGATGCTCTCGATTCCCAGTAACTTCCTCGCGCACGAGGCGGGCTTTCGACAACTGGTTTCTTTCATCGACAGTGACCTCGTTGAGTTGCAGGGAAGTATCCTCACGTCTGCGCAGCTCCTGGAATCCGAGCCGATGGCAGCGGAACGGTTTGTGCGCGGATCGGTCAAGGGATTCCTCACTTTCCGCGACAATCGCCCGGGCACCATCCAAGTGTTGACTCGCTTTCTCAGGCTCAAAGAGGAGATGGTCACAAAGATCTACGACCTGGTTCGGCCGGGCATGACGCCGGACGGGACGATCGGCGAAACGCTGCAGAAAAAATCGATCGAGCACATCGTCGGGCGCGTGGGAGTGAAGGACCCGCCGCCGCTGGAAAAGATTTTCGATTTTTCGCTGACGCGGAAGATCAACGACGAGCTGCGGGGGAAAGGATGGCGTCCATGAAGACATGCAAGGCAGGTTGTCCGGTCGAGAGAGTTTGTGCTAATCCACTCAAGAAACGGCATCAGCGGAGACACAAAGATCAAAATAACAGGAGCCACGGATGAAGCCCGAGTATGCCTCGATTGTTTACGAATCATTAAAGGAGGCCGGAATTAATTTTGTCGCTTACCTTCCGGACGATCAGATTCACGATGCGCAGAAGCTCGTCGTGGAAGATCCGGCTTTCATCGCGGTTGCGGTAGCCAACGAGGGCGAAGGAGTGGCGGCGTGCGCCGGCGCTTGGCTGGGCGGAGGAAAGCCTGCATTGATCATCGCGGACTCCGGACTCCTGGTAGCCACCTGGCCGCTGGCTTCGCTGACGGTTTCCTATGGCATCCCGATCCTTGTGATCATCGCTCATCGAGGAGAGGTGGGAGATCGCGCCAACTGGCGTTTCATCACCTACAAGTTTACCACCGAGCCCCTGCTCCAAGCGCTGCAGATTCCCTATGTCACTGCGCGGCAACCTGAAGAAACTAAAGAGACGATTACCGGAGCTCAGTTGTCGGCGAGTCTTTGGCAGCATCCCGTCGCGGTACTGCTGTCAGGGGAAATCCTGCGCGATTGAGACAGACGAGATGACTCGATTTGAATGTCTGAAAATCCTGGCCCCGCTGCTGAACGACGACGATCTGGCGGTTACGGCGCTCGGCTGGGTCGCGGGAGAATGGCACTCGCTCAGACCCAAAGAGTCGAACCTCTATCAAATCAACATGGGAATGTGCACTCCGCTGAGCCTGGGTCTTTCTCTCGTTCTTCCGCACCGGCGCGTCATCGCCTTGGAATCGGACGGCAGCGTGCTGCTCTATCTAGGCAACCTGACGACCCTGGCAAATAAAAAGCCCAAGAACCTCACCGTGGTTGTTTTTGATAACCAGTGTTATTTGGCGACCGGAGGTCTCCCCACGGCCACCGCGGGAGTTACCGACCTCGCGGCGATGGCCCGCGCCGCCGGTCTCGTTCATGCTTACGAAGTGAGAACGCCTTCAGACTTTGCCGAGCAGGCGCGCGCTGCGCTCGACCGAGAGGGGCCATCCTATATCGTCGCAAAGGTAGAGGCGGTGGGGAAAAGGATGTCCACGAATATGGATGGCAAGGAAGCTAAATATCGCTTTGTGCGCTACATAGAAAAGTTGGAAGGCATTAAGATTATTGGCACCCACGCGATGAAAATGGGGTAAGAATGCGAGCCTGTGCGGTAAGAGAAGTCGTTCGATCCTTCCGGGGCCGGTAGAGTAGCGGAGAAGCGATTGTTCTCGGAATCATCCGGCTGGAGGCCATCCGGCTTCAGCGAGTTTAGCGCGTAACTCGTCGCGCTCTTTTTCTGCGAGCTGCTTCGCCGGCCAGCGCGGATACATCTTCATCTGAATGCCGCGTATCCGATAGAGCTCTTTATAGGCGGTGCGGCCCACTCTTTTGGTCAGATCGGCGACCACGCCGTAAATCTTTTTGACTTTTTCCTCGAGCGCCGACGCCTGGTCCTGCTCTTTCCGAGTCGCGGCGCGCCACGTCTCGACGCAGATTTCCGGAAAGACGCTCGCCAGCGGCGCGATTGTCCCGCGCACGCCGACTCCGGCGCCGGAGACCGTCTCCGTCGGCGTGCCGGGAAAGACGCCGAAATCGTGTCCCTTCAACGCCTCGATGTAGCTCGTCGATTCCTGAAGCGTGCCCCAGGCGAGCTTGACGCCGCGAATCGTGGGAACCGCCTCGACCAAGCGCCGGGCGTAATCCGGCGTGATGTCGATGCCGGCGTAGCGTTTGTTATTGTAGATGTAGATGGGAAGCGGGACTTTTTTTGCCACGGCTTTGTAGTGCTCGGTGATCTCGTACTCGTTGTGGTCGGTGTAATAATAAGGCGGCACAATCAGCAGCGCGTCGACGCCGATCTTGCCGCTGTGCTCCGCCAGCTCCAGAACCGTTTGAATATCGGGCGCGCCGACGTGGATAACGGCCGGGACGCGGTTCTTTACCTGATCCAGCGCGATCTCGGCCACGTTTTTTCTCTGATCCACTCGCATCACCGGTCCCTGACCGTAGGACCCGCAGGCCATCACGCCGTCCGCGCCCGCGTTCAGCTCGAAGTCGATGATCTGGCGAAAAACTTTTTCGTCGACTTCGCCGCGCTCGTCGAAGGGCGTGGGAAGCGGAATGACGGTGCCGCCGAGATTTGCCATTCGTGATTCTCCTTAGAGCCCGCGGTGGGTTTCACCCTGTCCTTCTTCGCGGTACAAGCCGAACGCCTGCAGGATCGGCGCGTCGTGCATGGAAAAGAGGATCGCCTCTTCTTTGGCAGAGCGGTTGGCGTGCTCGTGCCAACTCCATAGAGGCACGACGAAGGTATCGCCTTTTTCCCAGTGAAACGGCCGGCCGTTGATGATCGTCGTGCCGCTGCCGCTGAAGGCGTGATAGATGCTGGTGCTCGTGTGCCGGTGCGCTTGCGTTCTCATGCCGGGAAGCAGCATCTGAAGCCGGAGCGACAAGGTCGGCAAGGTCGAGCCGGCAGTCAGCGGGTTGGCGTACTCCAACGCCGCGCCGTCATAAGCATTCGGAATCCCTTCGGCTAAACGCTTCAGAGTCGGGTAAGTATCCCGCCAGCGATAATGGAGCGGACGTTTATTCGCCGTTTCTCCGGAAGTCACGGGACGCGTCATGCCGTAGTCGGGCGTGTGGTCGGAAGCGCTCGTGACCTGAAGCCGCTTCTCCTTATACGGTTCGAAGGAAATCACCTGCAATGCCTGGACGAACGGCACGTCGAGGCCGTCGATCCATACCATGGGCTCGTCGCCCTCGTGCGCGTGCTCGTGCCAGGTCCACTGCGGCGTTAAAATCAGATCGCCCGCCTCCATCAGCATCTTGTGTCCATCGACCGTCGTGTAAGCCCCTTTTCCCTGCAGGATAAAGCGGATCGCGGCCATGGTGTGGCGATGCGCGGGCGCGACTTCGCCCGGCTGTATCAATTGGAAGGAAAAGAGCATCGTGTGCGTGGTCATCTCGCTCTGCTCCAATCCGGGATTGACCAGGCGGATGACTCTGCGCTCGACGTTTCCTTTTTGGATGCCGATTTGGTCGCGCGCCTGAATCAGGCTGTCGTAGATGTCCGCCCATTTCCATAAATGGGGTTGCACCGTGGTGCGGGGGTCGAGCGGGCGTTCGCCGCGGCCGATGCGCCAGATGCCGGACAGACCTCGCTTGCAGAGCAGTTGATCCAGCTCGGTGAGCGGATGGGCTTCGGGATTCGACTCCGCTTTCATGAGAGACCTCCAGTTATAAATAATAAGGAGGAAGGCTCCGCCATAAAAAGAGGCGGATCAGCCTTTGGCTGAGGAAGGATGAAAGTCACGTTTATCCCAGCGGCAAATTTTTATACCGGCGGTAAATGCCGTCGTAAAAAGTCGTCATCATCTGGACCGAGACCTTGGCGCAGTATTCCAGCGGCCATCCGGCGCGCTCCTGGCCGTAGCCTTCCATCAGCGCCGCTTCGAGAATCCGCTGATTGGTGCCGCCGTGCTCTTCGCTCAAGTCGGCTTCCTCGTGAATCCGGAAGTAGGACATGTCTTCTTTCGACAAGCCGTACTTGGGCAGCGCCATGCGATAATCCTGCGCGATATGTCCGAAGATCTCTTCTTCCAGATGAATCGCGTAACATTCCGCCAGCGGCACGTCGATCCAGGAACGGACGAAGAAATCGACCAGGCCGCGCGCTTCGGGAATCAGCTCGGCCTCGATCATCTCCTTCGGCTCCACTCCCAACGCCTTCCCGAGCTTCAACAGCACCCGTGCGTGGCCGCCGAGCGCCGGCGTGGTGAATTCTTCGCCGATCTTTTGCGCGACCATGTCTTCCAGCTCGGGGTGGCGCTTAAAAAAACCGACGAACTGATGATAGACGGTGGCCATTCCGGTGTTGACCTCGACCGCGAAGGCATGCCAGTTCTTGATCCAGAACTTGAGATGGTCCTTTTCCAGCGTCCCGGCTCGGAGATCTCTGAAGTATGGATGGTTCTTGATCTCCTTCTCATAGGTGTCGAGAACGATCTGTCGCAGCGCGGCGACTTTTGCTTTTGCTTCCTGCGGCGTCATTTTGATATGTTCGCTCATGGGTCGAAACCTATCGAATGTGAATTGGCTTGTCAACGATCCTTATGGACTTCCGAGCGCGCCGCGGATAAGACTGTTTCAGAGTTGAAGAGTTTCAAGGTTTTAGGATTCACGGGAAGAAAAAGCATGGATCAAAGAGCCGGTTGGCTGCTGTTAGGGTTGTTTTTGTGGCTCAGCGGAGCGAGCGAATGTCAGGCGCAGAAGCTCGAACGCGCGCTGGTGACGCATTCGAGCGAAAGCATCAGCATCACGCCGCTGATTTACGGCATCGAGAAGGGGCTCTACAAAAAGGAAGGCGTCGATCTTCAGTTTCGCATTTTGCGCGGCGATCTGGCGATCAGCGCCATGGTGAACAGCAAAGACGTGGACTACATCTACGGGGCGGGCACCGCGTTTCTCGCCGCGGTCAGGGGAGCCCCGGTCAAGATTCTCTCGCACGATTTTAAAAGCGTGCTTTTCTACCTGATGGCGCAGCCGAACGTTCAATCAGCCAAGGATTTGAAGGGAAAGAAGATCGCCGTGAGCTCGCTCGGCGGCACGGGCGCGGCGTCGGCCCGGGCGTCGATCAGAGCGCTCGGCCTCGATCCGGATAAGGACGTCACCTACATCGTCATCGGCGCCGCCTCGGTGCGCATGGCGGCCATGGAGGCCGGCTCCATCGAGGCGGCGATCATGCCGGTGCCGTGGAACTTTCGCATGAAGCAGAAAGGATTCAGGGACCTGATCTTCGCCGGCAGCGTTATGCAGCAGCCGCTGACCGGCATCGCGACCACGAAGGAAAAGATCGACAAGAATCCCGATCAGGTGCGCAAGGTGCTGCGCGGCTTTCTCCGCGCCTTGAAGGCTGTGCGCCAGGAGAAAAAAGAGGTGATCGAGTTCATCGGCCGTAAATTCAATCTCGATGCGCCGTCCGCCGAAGAGACGTACAAGGTGGTGCTGCAAACCCTCAGCGACGACGGCACGGTGAGCGCGGAGGCGCTCCAGGATCTTCTCGAGCAGGTCAAAAAGGAAACCGGCGTGAGCCGTGATTTTTCCGTCGGCGACATCGTCGATTATAAAATGCTGAAAGAAGTGTCCAAGGAAGGAGTCAAAGGGTGACTTCGCCGATCGGACAAAACGTCCCGCGCGCCGACGGCAAGGACAAAGTGACCGGCGCGGCGGTGTACACCGGCGACATGAAGTTGCCGGGAATGCTTTACGGTAAGGTTCTGCGCAGCCCGCTGCCGCACGCGATAATCCGGCACATCGATTCGGCAAAAGCCGAGGCGATTCCCGGCGTGCTCGCCGTTCTCACGCGGGAGAATCTCCGCGTCGCGGCGCCGCTGCACGGCGCGTACGTGAAGGACCAGGCGGTCGTCGCGCTAGAAAAAGTCCGCTACGCCGGCGACATCGTCGCGGCGGTGGCGGCGACCGAAGAACGAATCGCGCTAGAGGCGTTGAAGGCGATCGAAGTCGATTACGAAGAGCTGCCCGCGGTTATGACCGTCGACGAAGCGCTGGCTGAAGGCGCGCCGCTGGTGCACGAGCGGTTGGAAGGCCGCAAGCAGGCCGATTACGGCACGGGCGCGACTCAGGTCGACCACGACCATAGCAATATCTGCCTCCACTTTCGCTACCAGCGCGGCAATGTCGATGGCGGCTTCGCCGCCGCTGATCAGGTCTACGAAGACACGTTTCATTTTCCCAGCGCGCAGCACTACCCGATGGAGCCGCACGTCAGCCTGGCGAAGTTCGACGGCGACAATTTAATAGTCTGGTCGTCCACGCAAAGCCCGTTTCCCCTGCGCCAGGAGCTGGCGCGGATCTTCGGCTTGCCGTTGAGCCGCGTCCGCGTCATCGTCCCGTACGTCGGCGGCGGCTATGGAGCGAAGAGCGGCGTGAAAAACGAGGCGGTCGCCGCGGCTCTGTCGCGGGTATCGGGCCGGCCCGTGCGTCTGGCGAACAGCGCGGAAGAGACGTTCCGGACCATGTGCCAGCCGCGCGCGAAAATCACGATTAAGACCGGCGTGAAAAACGACGGCGCGTTCGTCGCGCGGCGCTGCCAGCTTTATCTCGACGGCGGCGCCTACGCGAACTCCGGCCCGTCGGTCACGGAAAAAGCGGGCTATCGATCGCACGGGCCTTATCCGATCCCAAACGTCCTTACCGATGCTTTTACCGTGTACACGAACACGGTTCCGGCCGGCGCGTTTCGCGGCTTCGGCGCGCCGCAGGTGGCGTACGCCTACGATTCGCATCTCGAAATGATCGCGCGGCGGATGAATCTCGATCCGGTGGAGCTGAGATTGAAAAACCTGCTCGGCCGCGGTGACGAGTACGCTTTGGGCGACACGCCGATCGACTGCGATCTCAAATCGGCGTTGGGGCGAATTGCCGAAGAGTTTAAGGGTTCTACGGTTGAAGTGAAGAGTTCCGGAGTGAAGAGAGGAAGAGGAGTTGCAGCGTGCGTTAAAGACGGCGGCGGGACCAACAAGGCCGCCCATGCCATGGTAAAAATTCTCGCCGACGGCAGCATCCTCATGTCCATCGGTTCCGTAGAGATCGGCCAGGGAATGCGCACCGCCTTTCTTCAGTTGGTGGCGGAAGAGCTTTCGCTGCCGGTCGAAAGCGTGCAGGCAGCGGAGCTGGACACGCAGTACACTCCATTCGATAAAGGCACCAACGCGAGCAGCGCGACGTCCGTGATGGGCCGCGCATTACAGATGGCGGCGCGCGACGCGCGCGAGCAGCTTCTCGGCGCCGCCGCGTCGGTGCTCGGGGCCCAGACTCAGGAGATAGAGCTGCAAGAAGGAAAGTTGAGCGCGGGCGGCAAGAGCATGACCCTCGGCGAGGTGGCGCGCCGCCATTTTGCGCAATCGGAAGGCGAGATCGTCGGGCGGGGATATTTCAAAGCGCCGCGCAGTCAGGCGCCCCTCGGATACGTCTCGCCGTTTTGGGAAATCGGCTTCGGCGCCGCCGAGGTCGAGGTCGACGGCGGCACAGGAGAGGTGAAGCTCGTCGATTATCTTTCGCTGACCGATGCCGGGAAAATGATCAACCCGAAACAATGCGAGGGCCAGGACGAAGGCGCCGCCGTATTCGGCCTCGGCCAGACTTTTTTTGAAGACCTCGTCTATCAAGGTGGCGAGCTGGTGAACGGCTCGCTCATCGACTACCGTCTGCCGCGGTTCAGCGATCTGCCGGGCTCGTTTCATACGATCATCCTCGAAGAAGGCGGCGGGTGCGGCCCGTACGGCGCGAAAGGAATGGGCGAGGGCGGAATCCTCGCCGTCGCGCCCGCGATCTGCAACGCCGTGGAGAACGCGGTCGGAGTACGAATCCAATCTGTGCCGCTGACTCCGGAGAAAGTTTGGAGAGAGCTCAAGAAGGTTAAAAGTTGAAGGGGTTTCCCTCACCCCTTCCGCTCTCCCCGTGGGAGAGGGTGAGGGAGAGGGCCAAAGGAATTCTGAAATGGCATCTTCAATTCAAAATTCAAAATTCAACATTCAAAATTGGGACCCCGAGCCCCGGTCCGACCTCCAGGAAAAGGTGGTGGGCAGGGCCAAGTACGTCGAGGACCTGCCCGATCTTCCCGGCATGGCTTACGGCGCGATGCTATCGAGCCCGTACTCGCACGCGCGCATCCGCTCGATTGATTCCTCCAACGCAGAAAAAGTTCCCGGCGTGCTCGGCGTCTTGCACCGCGACTGTCTCGACGGTTTGAATCCGCTCCTGCCCGCGCCGCGCCATGAGCTGTTGAAGCTTACCGACGACGAGAACTTCATCGCGGTCGACAAGGTCCGCTTCGACGGCGAGCTGGTCGCTGCCGTCGCCGCGGAAGATCTCCGCACCGCGCGCCATGCAGCGGAGTTGATCGAGGTAGACTACGAGCCGCTTCCCGTCGTCTTCGACGCCAGGGCAGCGCTCGCGCCCGGCGCGCCGATCCTGCACGAGAGCAAAGGCACGAATCTCCTGCTCGAAGACAAGCTCGAATGGGGCGACATCGAGCGAGGATTCAAAGACGCCGACCGTGTTTTCGAGGAGACCTACAGCTCTCCCGCCATGTTCCACCATCCGATGGAAAACATCGGCGGCTGCGTGGTCCAGTTCGTCAACGACGAGGTCGACCTCTGGGCCGGCACCAGCTCGCCGGTACGAGACGCCGGCGAGATCGCCCATTTCTTCGGCCTGGAGCCGGACAAGGTGCGTCTGCGTGTGCCTTATATCGGCGGTGGCTTCGGCTCGAAGGTGACGACCAACTCGATTCTCGCGGCGATTTTTCTGGCGCGCAAAATTCGTCGTCCGGTCAGACTGATGCCGTCGGCGGCGGAGAGCTTCCGGCAAAATTCGCGCCATGCGATGGAGTACAGGGCCAAGATCGGCGTCAAGTCGGACGGCACCTTGACCGCGCTGCAAGTCGATCTCCTGGTCGACACCGGCGCGTACACGACCGGCGGCGCGACGACGACGCACAACGCGGTGATTTCGGCGTGGGGCTGCTACCGGATTCCGCACCTCGGGATTCACGCGCGCTGCGCTTACACGAACAAGGTCCCGGCGAGCCATACGCGCGCGACCGGCAAGGTCCAGACGACCTTCGGTATCGAGTGCGCGATAGACAGCATCGCGCGCCAAATGGGAATGGAGCCGCTGGACTTTCGCAAGAAGAACGTTTTGCTGCGCGGCGACTTCGTCGCCAAGGGAACGCCGAAGATGGACACGGATTACGACGATCTCATGCGGCAAGCCCTATCGGCCATCCAGTGGGACGGCCGCCCGTCTTCGAGCGGCCTGCCCCGCACCTCTCACATTGCGCGCGGGCGCGGCATGGCGCTGAGCCTGCGCCACGGCTCGCAGGGCGGCGGGAGAGCGCACGCGCTGGCGACGATCGATGCGAAAGGCATCGTCAAGATTCAGCACGCGGCGCCCGAGATCGGCCAGGGGACGCACAATTTGATCGGCGTGGTCGCGGCGAAGACTTTGGGCATTCCCCAGAGTCAGGTGCGCGTGGCGCAGCCAGATACCGCGGTCCATCTTCCGTTCGGCGGCGTCAGCGCGCAGCGCACGACGATGCAGATGGGAAAAGCGGTGGAGAACGCCTGCGAGAACCTCAAGCGCGAGCTGGTGTTGCTCGCCTGCCAAACCAAGGGTGGGAAGCCGGAAGAATGGAAAGTAGCCGAAGGACGCTTGTGGCGTGCGGAGAACAGTTTCTCTTTCGCCGAAGTCGTTCGCTTCGCCGGCGGAAATTCCGTAGTTAAAGCCGTCGGCGCCCATAGCGCGCCGCCGACGGAGAAGGAGTCGGCGTTCCATGGCATGGACCATTGGGCGCCGAGCGCGGGAGCGGCGGAGATCGAGATCGACTGCGAGACCGGCGAGCTCAGGATTTTAAAATTCGCCGCGATCGCCGACGCGGGCCGCGCGCTGCACTATCCGTCGGCCAAGGCGCAGGTCGAAGGCGGCGCGGTGATGGGCATCGGCCACGCGCTCTTCGAAGAGGTCGTCTATCAGGACGGCCAGATGATGAACGGCCATCCCGCCGAGTACCGCTTGCCGGTCATGGCCGACACGCCGGAATGGTTTTACGCCGCGATGCTCGAGAACGAAGACGGGCCGGGTCCGTTCGGTTCGAAGGGCATGTCGCAGACTTCGATCGTCACGGTCGCGCCGGCGATCGGCAACGCGATCTACGACGCCGTCGGCGCCCGGGTCCGGTCGTTGCCGATAACGGCGGAAAAAATTCTCCGGGCGCTGGGGAAATTAGGCGAGCGCTAACTTCGCGGTCTTGGCGTCTTGGCGCGACCTTCACCCCTTCCCTCTCCCGCACGCGGGAGAGGGTGAGGGAGAGGGCATCTCGCGCAAAGACGCAAAGGTCGCTAAGAAAACGGTGAACAATGCGCCCAGGAGATAAATACAGAGATGCAGGATGAGTTGAACACGTCGCAGACCGTCGCGCTCTCGCTGACGATCAACGGCAAGCCTTGGAGCGGCGAAGTGACGGTCGAAGAGACACTGCTCGAGTTTCTCAGAAGCCGGCTCGGCCTCACCGGCACCAAACGCTCGTGCGAGTCGCAGGTGTGCGGCGCCTGCACGGTGCTGGTGAATCAACGGCCGATCAGCTCGTGCAGCTATCTCGCCTTCGAGGCGCGCGGCAAGTCGGTGCTGACGATCGAAGGGCTCGCGGACGGCGAGCAGCTCGATCCGCTTCAGGCGGCTTTCATCCGCAATCTCGGCGGCCAGTGCGGTTACTGCACGCCGGGGCAGATCATGGCGGCCAAAGGACTGCTGCTGGAGAATCCCGCGCCGACGAGAGAAGAGATCGCCCATTGGCTCCGCGGCAACATCTGCCGCTGCGGCTGCTATCCGGGGATCGCCGCGGCGATTTTGGAGGCGAGTAAAACCACGTACGAGCGATGAAAAAAGGCTCCAAGACAAAACGACGCCACGGCGCCGTCATTCTGTTAGTCATTTTGCTCACTGGCGGGTTTGATTGCCTCGCCGCCGGCGCAGACAAGGTCCGCTTGTCCATCTCGAGCGTGGATATGTCCTTTCTCACCGGCGCCGTGGCGCTCAAGAAGGGTTTTTTCAAAGAGGAAGGGCTGGAGGCGGAAGTCATTCGAATGAACGCCAATGTCTCGATCACCGCGCTCGCCACCGGCGATATCGACTATACGATGATCTTCGGATCGGTGGTGCGCGCGGCGGTCCGCGGTTTGCCGGTGAAAGTCGTCGCCAGCTTCATGGACAGCTCCACGCATACGTTGGTCGCGCGCGCCGAGTTCAAGTCGGTCAAGGAGCTGAAAGGACGAACTCTCGGGGTCAGCTCGTTCGGCGCCACCGCGGACGTGGTCGCGCGAATGATGTTCAGAGCTTCCGGTATCGATCCCGAGAAGGAGATAAAAATCATCGCCCTGGGCTCGGACCAGGCGCGCTTCGCCGCGTTGAAGGAGGGCGTCGTGGACGTCGCGGTCATCTCCCCGCCGGCGGACATCGAAGGAAAAAAGCTGGGCTTCAACGTCGTCGCCCGCGCCTATGAGGTGTTCAGCCTGCCGTTCATCGGCCTCGGCGCCAACCATAAAAAAATCAAAGAAAGGCCCGACGAGATCAAGCGCGCGCTCAAGGCGCTGATCCGAAGCAATCGCTACATTACCGCCAACCGGGACGGAGCCATTCAGGTATTGATGGAGTGGGGCAAGACGGATCGGGAAAGCGCCGCGACTTCCTACGACGCCACGGTCAAAGTATTCAACGTGGATGGAAGCATTCCGGAAAGCGGCCTGAAGCTGGTGATCGAGCAGGCGAAGCAGGCGTTGAAGGTCGAGCGGCCGGTTTCGTTCGACGAAGTGGCCGACTTGGGACCGTTGCGTGAAGCGCAAAAGGAATTGGGAGTCAAAGGACGATGAGTTTATTCAAAGCGGGCGCGCGCAAATGGTTTGTTTCGGCGGCGGCGGTATTATTGCTCTGTGATTCCGCCCTTGCCGCGGACAAGATCCGGGTCTCGATCTCGAGCCTCGACGTGGCGTTTCTCACCGCGGGCGTGGCGCTGAAAAGAGGCTTCTTCAAAGAAGAAGGATTCGAGGCGGAGCTCATTCGTATGAACGCGAACGTGTCCGTCACGGCGCTCTCCACCGGCGACGTCGACTACACGATGATTTTCGGATCGGTAGTGCGCGCGGCGATCCGCGGTTTGCCCATGAAAGTCGTCGCCAGTTTCCTCGACAGCTCGACGCACACGCTCATCGCCAGGCCCGAATATAAATCGGTCAAGGATTTACGGGGAAAAACTTTAGCGGTGAGCTCTTTCGGCGCGACTTCGGACGTCGCCGCCAGGATGATGTTTCAAAGATCGGGAATCGATCCGGAAAAAGAGCTCAAGATCATCGCGCTCGGCTCCGACCGCGCACGTTTCGGCGCGCTGAAGGAAGGCATCGTCGACGTGGCGGTGATCTCCCCGCCGGCCGACGTCGAGGGGAAAAAGATGGGCTTCAACGTGCTCGCCCGCGCCTACGAGCTTTTCACCCTTCCCTTCGTCGGTCTGGGCGCCAACACAAAAAAAATCAAAGAAAGGCCGGACGAAATAAAGCGGGTCCTCAAGGCTCTGATCAGGGCAAATCGTTACATCACGGCCAATAGAGACGGAACGATTCAGATCCTGGCCGAATGGGGCAGAACCGACCGCGAGAGCGCCGCGGCTTCCTACGACGGCACGGTTAAAGTCTTCAACGCCGACGGCAGCATTCCGGAAAGTGGACTCAAGCTGGTCATCGATCAGGCGAAACAGGCGCTGAAGGTCGATCAGCCGGTTGCGCCGGATCAGGTCGCCGACTTGGCACCGCTGCGCGAAGCGCAAAAAGAGCTGGGGATCAAGGGAAGATAAATTCGAGGTCGTTGACTTTTAAAGGGGGCACGATGGCTTTAGGCGACGATGCAGTATCGCGAATCGATAAGAAAGAGCTGGTAGATCTGGCGTTGGCCATTTGCAACATCGACAGCGCGGGGCCGACGGAGCGGCCGGTTGCCGAGCACGTTTCTGGCTGGCTGCAAAACGAGGGCTTCAAGGTGCGCAAGGTCGGATTGCTGGCCGACCGGTTCAACGTCATCGGAAAGCTTCCCGGCACCGGCGGCGGCTACAGTCTTCTCTTCAACAGCCACATGGATACAGCGGTGCGCGCGACCGATATCTGGCGGCGGAAAGATCCGGGCGCCGATGTTTTTCATAAGGCCTGGATCGAAGGTGACGAGCTTGTCGGAGAGGGCATCGTCAACGACAAAGGCCCGATGGTCGCGTTTTTGATCGCGGGCAAAGCAGTCAAAGCAACGGGGGTTCCGCTCAAGGGAGATTTGCTTCTCACCGCCGTCGTCGGCGAGACCAGCCGTGAGCCGTCCGATGATCCGCCCGGCGTCATGATGGAAAGCAAGGATCTCGGGGCGCGCTTTCTGGTGACCCACGGGGGCGTCGCCGATTACGCTCTGATCGCGGAAGGGACCGGGTTCAGTCTGGTTTCCGTCGAGGCGGGAGAAGCGTGGTTCAAAATCACCTGGCTCTCCGACCGGCCGGGGTATTACACCCCCTACCTGCCTGATCGGACGGCCATGCAGGAGAGTCCCAACATGATCGTGCGGAGCGCTGCCGCGATCGCAGCCCTGGAGCGGTGGGCCGCCGATTATCAGAAGCGGTACGCCTACGAGTCGTCCGGCGGTCCGGTCGTTCCCAAGGCTCAGGTAGGCGCGATCCGCGGAGGTGATTCGACCGGGATCGGTGGAACGCCGGAAGTGTGCAGCCTCTACCTCGGCGCGTTCACCGTGCCGGGGCAAGATCCTTTAGAGCTGCGGGATGAGATCGAAGACGTCTTGCGGACGGCTGGAATTCCGGCCACCGACATCGAGCTCTATCACTTCCGCCGGGGTTACGAAGCAAAGAATGCCGATCGTCTCAAAGAGACGCTGCTGCGCGCGCACAACGCGACCTTCGGCGCTCCGCCGCCCCGTCCGAATCCCGCGACTTCGAGCATGTGGCGCGACGTTAATATTTTCAACGAGGTGGGGATTCCCGCGATCACCTACGGTCCCAGATCGGAACACCACTCCGAGAAACGTTCGTTCAAGACCGAGTCGCTCTATCAGGCCGCGTGCGTCTATGCGCGGCTCATCGTTGACCTATGCAATCAGGAGAAACCCCGACGCAAACGGTAGATTCGAAAGAACTCCGGCGTTTGAAACATGAAGCTGAAGCTGCCGTTTAAATTTCTCGTGGTGCTTTTTGTCGCGGTCCTGGCGGGCCAAGCGGGAGCCGAAAAGGTGCGCGTGGCGATGCCCGATTTCAGCATGTCGCTGATCGCATTCATCGTCGCCAAAGAAAAGCGCTTCTATCAGGAGGAAGGATTGGAAGTGGAGCTGATCAAGATGAGCGCCCCGGTGGCGAATCTCGCCTTGATTGCCGGGAACGTGGAATTCGGCGCGGCGGGCGCGGCCGCGATCCCATCAGTGGTGCGCGGCGCGCCGCTCCAATTTCTCTTCCATACGTATCAGCGCCCGCTCTACTGGCTCTACTCCCTGCCCGACATTCAAAGCGTCCAGGCGCTCAGGGGAAAAAGAGTCGGCGTCTCGGGGATCGGCAGCGGCCCGGACTTGCTTCTCCGCGACGTCTTGAGAAGATACGGCGTGGATGCGGGCCGCGAGCTTACCATCATGGCGCTCGGCGCCGGGACGGCGCGATTCATGGCGATGAAAGCCGGATCGGTGGAAGCCGCCGTGCTGTCGCCGCCGTCCAATTTCATGGCCGAGGAAGCGGGATACCGGGAGTTGCTGGCGTTTGTGAACGAGGATCTTGTCGAGCTTCAATCCGCCGTGGTCGTCAGGGAAGGGATGTCTCAATCGAATCCCGCTCTGGTCGAAAAATTCGTTCGCGGCACGCTCAAAGGATTTTTCTATTCACGCGACAACCGCGCGGGCACGATCAATATTCTAGCCAAGGTTCAAGGCGGCAAGCCGGATCTCGCCGTCAAGACGTACGACGCCTCCCGGCCGGCCATGACACCGGACGGGACCGTAAGCCAGGAATTGCAGCGACAGACGTTGGAACAAGCGGCTAAACGCCTTGACCTCAAGGAAGTTCCTCCATTGCGGAAGGTTTTCGATTATTCGACCGCTCAAAGAATCCGCGCCCAACTGACCGCGCAGGGATGGAACCCGAAGGATTAATTCAATCAAAGCCAAGTGAAAGGAGATCGCAAACATCATGCTAGAGCCTAAAATCTCAACGCAGCAAATCGCCGAGAAAAAAAGCTCGTATCGCAAATGGATCGAAGCGGAAAAGATCCCGCTGATCGAGGGGTTCTTTCTCGAGGACATCAACACGGCGCCGCTCAAGCACTGGGACCGCCTCGGCGCGCCCGCCGTGCGGATTTGCCTGGAGGGCACCGGGGAGACCAATGACGCCTACATCTGCGAGATCCCGCCGGGCAAATCGCTCAACCCGCAGAAACACATGTACGAGGAGCTCGTGTACGTCGTCAGCGGCCGCGGCGCGACGACCATCTGGCAAGACGGCGGCCCCAAGCGCACGTTCGAGTGGCAAGAAGGATCGCTCTTCTCACCGCCGCTCAACACGCGCTACCAGCACTTCAACGGCAGCGGCAATCAGCCGGCGCGCTACCTCGCCGTCACCAGCGCGCCGATCATGATCAACCTCATCCACAATATCGACTTTATCTTCAACTGCCCCTACGTCTTCAAGGATCGCTTTAACTCCGAGGACGATT
Organism: Binatia bacterium; assembly: GCA_036506735.1. Lineage (GTDB taxonomy): Bacteria > Desulfobacterota > Binatia > UBA9968 > UBA9968 > JAJPJQ01. The sequence continues at coordinate 51,631 of DASXRG010000037.1, forward strand.
ACTTCTCGCGCGAAGGCCAGTGGTTTGCAGGGCGGGTCTGGGAGACCAACTTCGTTCCCGACGCGAAGAATCTGAACCTCATCGAATGGAAGGAGCGCGGCGCCGGCGGGTCGCAGGTTCGCTTTCAGATCGCCGAGAATACGATGTGCGGCCACGTCTCGCAGTTCCCGGTCGGCACGTATAAGAAGGCCCACTATCACGGGCCGGGCGCGCACGTCATTATCCTATCCGGCAAAGGCTACTCGCTGATGTGGCCCAAGGGCCAGGCGATCACCCGCTACGACTGGAAGCCGGGCAGCGTGATCGTTCCACCGGCGGATTGGTTCCACCAGCACTTCAACGCGGGCGCCGACCGGGCCCGCTACCTCGCACTCCGTTGGGGCAGCAAGAAATACTACGGCATCATGGGCGAAGGCGGCGGCCAGACCGATGTGGACGTCAAGCTCGGCGGCCACCAGATCGAATACGAGGACGAAGATCCGATGGTGCGGCGGATTTTCGAAGAGGCCTGCGCCAAGGCCGGCGTTAAAAGCCAGATGGACAAGTACTACAAGAAGTCGGCTTAGCGGCAGAATTAAATACTCATGGTTTACCTTAGATCCCGTGTGCTGCTCCTTGTGCTTGCGTGGGTTATGGCTTCGAGCCCAGCTTACGCCCAGAGCTCCAAGAAGTTGATCCTGGGTCTTGCGAGCAGAATCGACACGCTTTACGTCACCAAGAAAACCGGCGCCTTTACGCGCAACGGCCTGGAGGTCGATCTGGTTCTGTTTCAAGGCGGAACGCAGGCGTTACAGGGACGAGAGCGGCTTCATTGACCGGCTCTACAAGAAAAACTGAAAAAACAGAAATGATGCTGCGCTGGATAATTGGCATTCTGTTGTTGCTCTATCCGATCACCACGGGCGCGGCGGAGAGAGTCCGCTATGCCTATCCGGCGAAGAGCCTCAACTACCTGCCGCTTTTTTTAGGAAAGGAAAAAGGGATTTACGCGGGCGAGGGGATCGATTTGGAGCTGGTCCTGGTCACGTCGCGCATCCAGGTGACGGCGCTGACGACCGGCGACCTCGAGTTCTCCGGCGCGCAGAGCCAAGTCTCCGGCGCCGCGGCGATCGGATTTCCCGTAAAAGTCGTCGGCTTCTTGACCGTCAAGCCGACCTTCTGGCTGATCGCGCGACCGGAGATCCGCGCAATCCCCGACCTTAAGGGCAAGGTCATCGGTATTACCGCGATCGGTTCTTCCACCGATACGCTGGCGCGCTACATTGTCCGAAAGTACGGCCTGGTTCCAGATAAAGAAGTCGCGCTTTTTGCGACGGGAACCACATCCAACATTCTTGCCGCGCTGAACGGGGGCTCGGTGCAGGCCGGCATGCTGTCGCCGCCGTTTCACGCGATGGCGCAGCAGATGGGATTTCACATACTGGCTTACTTAGGCGATCACGTCGAGCAATCGCTCTCCGGCGTGGGAACTTCGGAGAAGATGCTGCGCGAGCGGCCGGAGACGGTCAAGAAAGTCCTGCGCGCGACCTTGAAGAGCCTCCGCTACATCCGGCAGAACCGCGAACAGACCGTGCAGCACGTTCTCCGTGAATGGAAAGTCGAGCGGCCGCTGGCGGAAGAGCTTTACGCGTCGATGCTGCCGGCTTTTTCTCCCGACGGCGGTATGAACGAAAAAGGCATCCGTGACGCGTTGGAGCGCGAGATGGGCCGGGTGGACAAGAAAGAAGAGATCCCGCTTTCGCGGGTAGTGGATTTGCGCTTGCTAAAGGAAGTACAAAAGGAGCTGTAAAAAGGATGGCCAAGCGGATTACATTCGCCGGCGGAGATTACGACCGCACGCACGCGTTGATCGAAGGCAGCATCAAACCAGAAGGGCTCGAGCTCGACTGGAAAATTCTCCCTTACCACGACATCTGGACGCGGATGCTCAACCGCTACGAGTTCGACGCATCGGAGCTATCGCTCTCGTCCTACCTGATTGCGCGCACGATGGGGAAACCGCTGATCGCGCTGCCGGTCTTTCCGGCGCGCGCCTTTCGCCATTCCTGCATCTTCGTCAACGCGCGGAGCGACATCCGCGAGCCGCGCGACTTGATGGGTAAAAAAGTCGGCCTGGCGGAGTTCCAGCAGACTGCGACCGTGTGGGTGAGAGGCGCGTTGCAGCACGACTACGGCGTCGATTTAGACAAGATCCATTGGTTCACCTGGTCGAAGATGCGAATGGAAATCGAGATGCCGCGGCGCTACGACGTGAGTCAGATTCCTTCCGACAAGGCGCCTGACGAAATGCTGGCGCGCGGCGAACTGGATGCGATGATCTGCGCGAATCTGTTTCCGTTGCTGCTGAAGGGCCATCCGCAGATCCGCCGTCTGTTCGAGGACTATCCGGAAGTCGAAGCCGCTTACTTCAAAAAGACCGGGATCTTCCCGATCATGCACACGGTCGCCATGCGAGAGGAGCTATGGAAAGAGTCGCCGTGGATGGCGCTCAGCCTCTTCAAGGCTTTTCAACAGGCGAAGGCCGAGGCCTACGCTAGACTCAACGATCTCTCGCCGTATAAGATCAGTCTCGTCTGGTTCCGCGAGCCGGTGAAGCAACAGAAAGAAATTCTCGGCGACGATCCCTGGCCGTATGGTCTGGCGAAAAACCGCCACGTGGTGGAAACGTTGATGGGATATCTCTACGAGCAAGGACTGGCGCGGAAGAAACTCCCGGTCGAGGAGCTGTTCGCGCCGAATATGTTGGAGCTTTGACGTGGCGAGATGACAACGGACAAGTTCAAGATCATCGGGACGTCCGTCAACCGCGTCGACGGAGTCGATAAAGTCACCGGCCAGGCGAAATACGTCGGCGACATCGCAGTGCCCGGAATGGCCGAGGGAAAATTTCTCCGCAGCCCGTATGCCCACGCGCGCATCGTCTCGATCGACACGGCGGAGGCCGAGCGGCTTCCCGGCGTCGTTACGGTTTTGACCGCGAAAGATCTCGGCGACATTCATTTATATTTGGGCAGAAAAGAGCGGAAAGACCAGCCGATCATCGCCGTCGATCGCGCGCTCTACGCCGGCCAGCCGGTCGCGGCGGTCGCGGCGGTCGATCCGTTCACCGCCGAGGAAGCGCTGAGCAAGATTCACGTCGAGTACGAAGAATTGCCTGCCGTAATCTCCGTGCCGGAGGCGATCGCCGACAGCGCGCCGCAGATTCATTCCTTCGCGGCGAAAAATATCTGCTTTCAGGACGAGCTGATAAAAGGAGACGTGGCAAAGGGCTTCGCCGAGTCCGAGGAGATCGTCGAGGATACCTTCGAATTCCCGATGGTCTATCATTATTCGATGGAACCGCACACGACCATCGCCAAAATAGACTCGGAAGGCATCACTGTCTGGTCTTCGAACACGCACCCGTTCGGCATTCGCCAGGAGCTCGCCGAGATCTTCGGCTGCTCGCTCGCGAAGGTGCGCGTGATGGTGCCTTTGGTCGGCGGCGCTTACGGCAGCAAGTCCGGCTGCAAGATCGAGCCGCTGGTCGTCGCGCTGGCGCGCAAGGCGGGAACCGCCGTCAGAGTGAGGCAGAGCGTGTCCGAGGCGATGATGACCGTGCGCCGCCACTCCGTCACCTGCAAGGTCAAGACCGGAGTAAAAAAAGACGGCACCCTGGTGGCTAAACAGGCCGAGATTTACCTCAACACCGGCGCTTTCGCCGAGACCGGACCGATCGTGACCGGCCGGACACTGACGCGCATCCTGGGGCCGTATCGAATTCCTCACCTCAAGGTGAAAGCTTACTGCGTCTATACCAACACGGTCTCCGCCGCGTCTTTTCGCTCCATCGGCGGGCCGCAGACCGCCTGGGCGACGGAATCGCAGATGGACATCATCGCGCAGAAGCTCGGCCTCGACCCGGTCGAGTTGCGCCGCAAAAATCTGCTGCGCAAAGGAGAGGAGCTGAAGCCCAAAGGCAATCCGCTCGACGCCGATCTCTTCACAGCGCTCGACAGGGTCGCGCGAAAGATGGAATGGGACGGGCCGGCGCCGGCGAGCGGACGCGGCAGAGGCATCGCGTTCGGCGTCACGGATCCGGGCGCGCCGCTGGCCTCGACGGCGACGGTGCACGTGCTGTCGGACGGCAGCGTGGTTCTTCTCGCCGGCACCGTGGAATGCGGGCAGGGCGCGCGGACGGTCATGAGCCAGATCGTCGCGGAAGAGCTGTTGGTGCCGCTCAAATGCGTGACCATGCGCGCGCCCGACACCGCTTACACGCCTTTCGACCGCTCCACCGGCTCGAGCCGCTCCACGACCGTGATGGGAAAAGCGGTGCAGCTCGCGGCGCGGGACGCGCGCCGGCAACTGCTGGATTTGGCCGCGGAGCAGTTCGAGGCGCCGCTGGAAGCGATTACTCTGCAAGACGGAAGCGCCGCCGCCGGAAACAAGACGGCGCCTTACGGCGATCTCATTCGCCGCCACTTCGCGATGCAGGGAGGGGAGATCGTCGGCTGCGGCTACGCGCACGGCGGCATGGCCCCCAAGCCTGCGAACCCGCTCTTCTGGGAGGTCGGCATCGGCGCGGTCGAAGTGGAGGTGGACCGGGAGACCGGAAAGATCCAGGTCACGAAATACATCTCCGCCGCCGACGCCGGCAAAGCGCTGCACCCGATTCAGTGCGAGGGCCAGGACGAGGGCTCCGCGATGATGGGCGTCGGCCACACTTTCTACGAGTCGGTCATTTACGACGGCGGGCAGATCGTCAACGCGAGCCTCGTCGATTACAAGGTTCCGACTTTCGACGACGTGCCCGGCGAATTCGACACGATCCTGATCGAAGACCAAAACGGGCCCGGACCCTATGGCGCCAAGGGCATGGGCGAGGGCGGCATCATTCCGGTCGCGCCGGCGATCGCCAACGCGCTCGCCTGGTCGACGGGCGCGAGGATCAAAGAGCTTCCGCTCACCCCGGAGAGAGTGTGGCGCGCGCTCAAGAAACGGTCCTGAGAAGCGGCGTGATAAAAGGCCGCGGAGAAAAGTTATGAAGCATAAACTTCGAAGCCTAGGATGGTTGATCCTCTGGTTGGCCGCGCTGCCCGGCACCGGACACTCCGACGTCGGCGACCTTCTCACGCAAGTCAATCGGAAGCCGGCGGAGGAGCGACAGCAGTTGTTGTTGGACAACGCCAAAAAAGAAGGCGGCTTGACTCTATATACCGCGACCAACGTCCGCGACACTCAGGACGTGATCGCCGGATTCAACAAACATTATCCTTTTTTGAAGGTGAGCTCTTTGAGCCTGGGCGGTCCGGGCGTGCTCAACAAGATCACGACGGAGTACCGGGCGGGAGTGCACAACGCCGACGTGGTCGTGCTGACCGGAAATAACGCCCTGGAGCTGATCGACAAGAAAATCGTTGCTATCTACAGGAGTCCCATGATTCCTTTCGTGCGCAAAGGCTTTGTCGACGAGGAGGGATTGTGGCCCGGCGTTTACGCGATCGGATATACCATCATCTATAATACGAAGAGAGTCGCTCCCAGAGAGATCCCGAAGCAGTACGAGGACCTGCTGAATCCCAGGTGGAAGGGCAACATGCTCATGGATGCCGAGGCCCACGATCTGCTCGCCGGCCTGATCGATCTTTGGGGCGAAAAAAAGGCGACTCATTTCCTGCAACAGCTCGCCGATGTGCAGGGGGTTCGGTTCGCGCGGCAGTCGCATACCTTCATGACCCAGCTCGTCGCCGCGGGAGAACACGATCTGATCGTCGATGGCTACGTGCACAATGCCGTCAAGATGAAATCCGAGGGCGCGCCGATCGATTTTGTTTCTTTGAATCCGACCATCGTGAGGACGCCGTCCGTCATCGCGATTTCGTCGCATGCCCCGCACCCTTACGCCGCGGCGCTCTTCGAGGACTATCATCTCTCGAAAGAGGCGAGCGAGATCATGGTGAAGAACCAGGGGAGATGGGCGCCGCGCAAGGACGTGAAATGGACGGTCGAGCCTGAAACCGACGTGCACGTCGTGCCCATGTTCGTATGGGGAAGAAAAAACCGGGAGCTGGTCGAATTTTTCAACAAGCTGGCGAAACGCTAGAGCGCCGGTCAAGCAGCGTAGCTTTTCCGCGCGGAGCCGAGGAGGCGTACTTCAAGATGAAGGTCGAAAAGGCAGAATTGGTCGTGCAGGGAATGAAAGAAGCCGGCATTGATTTCGCCGTCGGCGTTCCCGACGCGCAGTTTATCGAAGTCTACAAGATGGTGGATGAAGATCCCGACATTTACTACGTGGGCGCCGCCAATGAAGCCGAAGCGGCTGGCATCGGCTTGGGCGCCTGGTTCGGCGGAAAAAAGCCGGCCCTGATTATCGCCACCTCCGGATTGTTGGTGGCGACGTATCATCTGGCGCGCATCAATCTTCTCCACGAAGTGCCGCTTTTGATCGTCATCCCGTACCGCGGCGACATCGGCGATCCGCGCTGGCTGGGACTCTACAAAAAAACCACCGAGCCCGCTCTGCAAGCCATGGATATTCCCTACCGGGTGGTGCGCCGTCCCCAAGACACGATCAGGACCATCAAAGAATCGAACGAGAGCGCCAGGGCCTGGCTAAAACCGGTGGCGGTGCTTTTGACCGAGGAGGCTCTATGGTAACTCGATTCGCATTGCTGAAGGCGCTGTCGTCGGTTCTATCGGACGACGTGCTGGTCGTCGCCAGCATCGGCAACAACAGCGGCTTCTGGGGGCAGTTGAAGGAGAGAGAATCGAACTTGTTTCATATTACGCTCGGCATGTGCACTCCCACGGCGCTGGGTCTTGCGCTGGCGTTGCCGAACCGGAAAGTCGTCGCGCTCGACGCCGACGGGAATCTCATCTTGAACCTCGGAGTGTTGGGGACGGTCGCCAACGAGAATCCCCGAAACTTGACCGTGATCGTCATGGATAATCGCAATTACCTGGGGAGCCACAAGAACGAGCCGGGGATGCCGACGGCGACGGCCGGTAAGATGAACCTGGAGGGCGTGGCCAAGGCGAGCGGGATACGCAGCGCGAGCACCGCAAGAAACGTGGGCCAGTTTCACAAAAGCGTAAAGGCCGCGCTGGCAAGAAAGGGTCCGCACCTCATCGTCGCGAAGATTGCGTCTTTGGACAACGACCGGCCGGCCAGAGCCCGGCGGCTCCCGGACCCGCGCGAAAACAAGTATCGATTTGCTGCCTACATCGAAAGAACGGAACGAGCGGAGATTCTCGGCAGCGGACTTGGAGGAGGATAATGAGTGCAGTGCTGGGCCTCTTCAAGCGAGTGTCGCTCTGCTCGCTGACGCTTTTGTTTCTGCTGTCGTCCGTTAGAGCGGCAGAATTGAAGAAGATCACTTTCGGTTATTCCAGCATCGGCGGGATGGCGACCGGCGTATGGATGACAAAAGAGGTCGGGGCGTTTGAGAAGTATGGAATTCAAGCGGATCTCATCTATATATCCTCCGGCCCCGTCGTCGTGCAGGCTCTGATCGGAGGCGACCTTCAGGGAGGCAGTGGCGCCAGCAACGCGGTGATCAACGCGATCTTGAACGGCGCGCAGATCGTAGCGGTGGGCGGCACCGCCAACCGGCCCTATCACAGACTCTGGGTGCAGCCGGAGATCAACCGCCTCGAGGATTTGCGCGGCAAGACTCTCGGCGTCACGCGCTTCGGCTCTATCACGGACAACCTGACGAGAATTTTGCTCAGGCGGAATGGCTTGGAAAACGCGGTGACGGTTCGCCAGATGGGCGGGACGCCGGAGGTCGGCGCCGCGTTCCAGCAGAAGGCGATCGCGGGCGCGGTGACTTCCGATCTCCGCGTCGGCGCCCACGTGCCGGCGAAGATCCTGCTGAACTTCGTCGACCTGGGTATTCCCTACTCGATGAATATGATCGCGGTCTCGCGCGATTACTACCGGCGCAATCCGGAAACCGTGGAAGGGATGGTCAGGGCCTACACCGAGGGAGTGGCGGCGATGAACGATCAGAAGGACCGCGCGCTCAAGGTGATTGCCAAGTACGCGCGCCTGAGCGATCCCAAACAGATCGAAGAGCAATATAAAGACTCCGTAACTTATCTGGAGCGCGTCCCCCGCGTCGAGCCCGAGGCGGCGGCCACGATCCTCGAGTTCATGGGCAAGAAGGGGATTCCGCTGGAGACTTTTTTCGATAATTCGATAGTGGACCGGATGGTACGTGAGGGGTTCATCGACAAGCTCTATAAGAAAAGGTAAACAGGAACAGTCATGGCGGAGATCGTCGCGCGGAAGCTGACGCAGGAGGAGGGCGGCATTCCCGGCTACATCGCCCATCCGGCGCGCGCCGAGCGGGGACCGGGATTATTGTTGATCCACCAACACTCCGGTCTGACCGGCTACTTGAAGACCGAGGCCTACAAGTTCGCGAAGCTCGGTTACTGCACCGTGATCCCTAACCTGTATCATTTGCTCGGCTATCCCGCGGAGACTCATATCCACACGGGGACCGAGATCCAGAACAAAACTCCCGACGGAGATTTCGTGCGCGTCATCGACGCGGGCTGGCGATTTCTTATCGGCCGCGACGACGTCGATCCTGCGCGGGCCGGGGCGATCGGCTACTGCATGGGCGGCCGGATCGGCATTCACTTCGTGGCCGCCACTCCGCAAGTGCGAGCGTTCGTCGCCTACTACCCGTCCGTGAGAAACGAGCAGCCGACGCGTATACGGCCGCGCCACCCTTGCGACGCGGCGCGCGAGATCAAATGCCCTTCGATGGTGTTCTACGGCGGCCATGATTCCACCAGCACGATAGACGTGCAGCAGCGCGTCATGGAGAGTTTTCTCGCCAACGGCCAACCGCTTGAATGGCATTTTTTTCCGCGTGGAAATCACGGCTTCGCTTCGACGGAATCGGACGGCTACCAGCCTGAGCTCGCGGAGCTGGTCTGGCCGCTGGTGGTAGATTTTTTCAACCGCGAATTCAGGCAGCCGGCCCGCTAAATACGAAGGCGCCATGCCGGACAACCACACGAGCGACCAACCAGAATAAAGAAGGAGGGCACTATGGAAAAGCCGAGAATAAGACATATCGCGATCAACGTTCAGGACCGGGACAAGGAGGCGGAATACTACAAGCGCGTCTTCGGCATGGAAGAAAAAACGCGCGGGCCGGGCGGCACGATCTATCTTTCCGACGGCCACGTCGACGTCGCGCTGATCAGCACGACCAAGTATCCCTGGGGCATCAATCATTTCGGCTTCAAAGTCGACAGCGTCAAGGCCGTCGAGCAGACCGCCGACACGAAAGCGGAAGACAACACGTTCGGCGCGATCGCGGAAAGCTGGATCAAAGACCCGGAAGGCAATCGGGTGGATGTCTCCGAGCACGGCTGGCCGATATAAGTCGTGCGATGAAAAAGGCCCATATACTGCGTTGCGCTTCGAAACCCCTTGCTCGACGTACTGAAATGAGTACGCCTGCGCTCGTCGCTTTCTCGCGCGCCTTGTCTCTGGGACCTTTTTGATCGCGCTCTAAACTTGAAATTTTCGCGGAGAGGAAGCACATGGACGAAAACGACTGGCGTTCGGCGCTCGGCGAGCTGGCGCGCGAGACGATGGCATCGCCGGAGGTAGAAAAATATTTTTCCGTGCCGATCACCAGGGCGCGGGCGCAGATCATCTTGCAGCAGTTGTCGCTTTACGTGCGCCACCGGCGCGACTGCTGGGCCTACGTCTCGGGCAACTGCCCCGTGCTGGCGGTGAAGCAGAAAATTCTCGGCCACGAGTACGAGGAGATGATCCGTGATTCACACTCCGAGCACGGCCATCTGGATCTGATCATCCGACAGGGAAAAGCGATCGGCCTCACGGCGAAAGATATTCTCGAGACCAAGCCGGTTCCCTCGACGATGGCTACCTTATATAGCTGGGGCTGGATGACCAAGGCGAAGAGCTGGCTCGAAGGGTTGGGCGCGATGACAATCACCGAGTGGAATCAGGACGACCGCCTGCTCGGCGACCTGGGCGGCGGCCACGCGTACAAGATGGGCCAGCGCTGGGTCGATCACCTGGGTCTCACCTGGGACGACCTGCCCAATTGGAAGGCGCACCGCGAAGCCGACAAGGAGCACACCGACATGTTTCTTCCCGTGCTCGCCGAATTCGCGGTCGGCGAAAAAGAGGCGATCGTTTTACAAGCGGCGCGCGAATCCGAAGAGCTTTACCGCACGTACCAGGCGGGGATAACCGCCGCGATGGAAGCGATCGACTAGGAAAGAAATGCGCGTGCTGAACGGTTTCGTCAAAGCGTACCGGCGTCGTGCGGTGTTCATGACCGCGCTCGTGATTATCGTTGCGGCGGCGGGACTTGAGGCCGCGGACGCGCCCAAAGAGAAAGTCACTTTCGGATGGGCCGCGGTCAGCCCGACGATGGCCGGCATCTGGATGGCGAAAGAGACCGGCGCATTCGAGCGAAACGGCCTCAACGCGGAACTGGTCTATATCAGCTCGGGCGCCGTCGTGATCCAGGCGCTCGTCGGCGGCAGCGTGACCGCGGCCTTGGGCGCGAGCAACGCGGTGGTTGCAGCGATCCTCAAGGGCGCGCCGATCGTCGCCGTCGGCAGCAACACGAGCCGTCCCGGCATGGTGTTGTGGGTGCAGCCCGAGATCAGCAAGCCGGAGCAGTTGCAGGGGAAGACGATGGCGATCACGCGCTACGGCTCCACCAGCGACTTTGTCACCCGATTGATCCTGAAAAAACTGAACCTCGACGGCAAAGTCGAGATCCGCCAGTTCGGCGGCGTCGTCGAGGCCGACGTCGGCTTCCGCGCGCGCCAGGCGGCGGGCCGCGTCGCGTCGCAGGCGCCCGACCCGCAGGCCAGGGCGCTGGTCGACGCCGGGGAGCTCGGCATTCCGTTTTCGATGAACCTGCTCGCGGTGAGCAACGAGTTTTACCGGAAGTCGCCGTCGGTCGTCGAGCGGGTCGTCAAATCCTACGTCGACGGCATTGCGGCGCTGAGAACTAACAAGCAACAGGCGCTGCGCGTCCTGGGAAAATACATGGGCCAGCGCGGCGGCGCGCCGGAGATGCACTACGATTTCGTCGTCAAGTATCTCGATCCGGTGCCGCGCGTCGATCCCGCGGCGGTCGATACCATTCTCGAAATGGTCGGCCACTCCGGGCCCGCGCCGGCCAAGCTCTTCGACAACGCGGTGATCGACAAGCTGCGCAGCGAAGGCTATTTCAATAAATTGTATCCCGCGGGGAGCCGCTGATGAACGAAGCCGGCTGGAAAGATATTTTAGGCCGGATGGTGCGCGACTATATTCGCTCGCCTGAATTGGAGCGTTATTTTTCCGTTCCCATGACGAAGCGGCGCGCCGCGGTCATGGTGACGCAGCAGAGCCTGTTCGTGCGCCACCGGCGCGACTGCTGGGCCTACGTCTCGGGCAACTGCCCGGTGCTCGCGATCAAGCAGAGAGTTCTGGAGCACGAGTACGACGAGATCATCCGCGACCAGTTTTCCGAGTACGGCCACCTGGCGCTGATCATCAAGCAGGGGCAGTCCGTCGGGCTTACGCCCGAGGAGATCATCGACGCCGAGCCGCTGCCGGCCACGCGCGCGACGCTCTACGCCTGGGGCTGGATCACGAAGGAAAAAAGCTGGCTCGAAGGGCTCGCCGCGATGACGATCACCGAATGGTGCAACGACGACCGGCTGCTCGGCGATCTCGGCGGCGGCCAGTCCACGCGCATGGCGAAGCGCTGGATGGAGGACATGGGGTTTACCTGGAAAGAGATTCCCAATTTACAGGCGCACAGCCAGGCGGATGAAAAGCACAGCGATATGTTCGTGCCTTTTTTGGCCCAGTACGCGACCGGCGAAAAAGAGGCGCTCGCGCTGCGCGCGGCGAAGGAGTCGTTGGACCTGAACGCGATGTACCGCGAGGGCATCGCCGAGGCGCAGGAGCGGCTGACGGCGTGACGACTCTTGGAAAGCACGGCCGATGTCGCAGATGAAGCGATTCAGCTTGATCCTGACGGTCTTCTCCGCAGTCGCATTCGCTGCGGGCAGATGCGTCGCGCAGCAGAAAGTTACCGTCGCGTACTCTGCCGTGAGCCCCATCATGGCCGGCGTATGGATGGCGAAAGAGATCGGCGCGTTCGAGAAATACGGACTCAAGGCGGACCTGGTCTATATCAGCTCGGGAGCGATCACGGTGCAGGCGATGGTCGGCGGCGATCTGCACATGACCGTCGCCGCAAGCAACGCGGTGATCAGCGCGATCTTGCACGGCGCGCCGCTGGTCGCGGTCGGCAGCGTGACGAACCGTCCGGCGATGAGCCTGTGGGTCCAACCTGACATCACCAAGCCGGAGCAGCTCCAGGGAAAAATTTTAGCGATCACGCGTGCGGGATCGACGACCCATTTCTTGACCCTGGCCGTCCTCGACAAGCTCGGGGTTCGGGATAAGGCGAAGCTCCAATCCTTCGGCGGCACCATCGAGGCCGATACCGCCTTTCGCGCGGGGCTCGTCGCGGGCCGCGTTGCGTCGGTCAAGCCTGCGCCGCAGGCTCATTCACTGATCGATCTGCCGAAGCTCGGAATTCCTTTCTCGATGGATTTCATCGCGGTCAAGACCGATTTCAATCGGACCGCTCCAAAAACCGTCGAAGCGATGTTGAAGGCCTATATGGAAGGCGTGACGGCTCTCAGGTTGAAGGATCAGGCCTATAGAGTATTGGAAAAATATCTGCGCCGCCCGGCCGCGACCCTCGACGAGCCGTACGAGTATGCCGTCAAGTACCTCGAGCGCGAGCCGAGAGTCGATCCGGCCGTGGTTCAGACGGTTCTGGATTGGGAAAGTAAACCGGACGTGCCGGTAAGCAAGTTTTTCGACAACGGCATCGTCGATCGCCTGATCAAGGAAGGTTTTGTCGATAATCTCGTCAAAGGAGGACGTTAATGGAGGTTTCAGCCTGGAGAGAGCGCGTCGGCGAGATGGTGCGGGAGCACATGCGCTCGCCCGAGCTCCAGCATTATTTCTCGGTCAAGATGACGCGGCCGAGGGCGCAGCTCATGCTCGTGCAGCTCGGGCTCTACATCCGCCATCGCCGCGACTGCTGGTCCAACGTTTCGTCCAATTGTCCGGAGATGGCGGTGAAGCACAAGATCCTCGAGCACGAGATCGGCGAGGTGATCAAGGACCGCTATTCCGAGCACGGCCACCTGGACCTGATCGTGCGCCAGGGGCGCGCCGTCGACCTCAGCACGGAAGACGTCCTGAACGCGAAACCGATCCCGACCACGCAAGCGACGCTCTACGCCTGGGCGTGGATGACGCGCGCGAAGAGCTGGATCGAGGGGCTGGCGGCGCTCACCGTTACGGAATGGACCAACGACGACCGGCTGCTCGGCGATCTCGGCGGCGGCCATTCGACACGGATGGCGCGGCGCTGGATGGACGATATGGGCCTCAAGTGGAAGGACCTCCCCAATTTCGAAGCCCACGCCGAAGCGGACGAAGAGCACAGCGATATGTTCCTGCCGTTTCTTTCCACCTTTGCCACGGGAGAGAAGGAGAAGATGGCGCTGCAGGCGGTGCAAGAATCGCTCGATCTGTTTGCGATCTATCGCGAAGGCGTGGCGGTGGCGATGGAAAAACTGGAAGAAAGTAAAAAGTAAAAAAGGAGCGAAAAATGAGCTATTGGAAAGAAGCAAGAGAAGAGATCGACGCGACCCTCAACCGGCACTTCGACACGCCGGAGTATAAAAGGCTGTTCGGCGTAAAAATCACGCCCGAGCGAAATAAAATTCTGAACCTGCACTACCCGCATTACATCAAGAGCCGGCGCGATTGCTGGGCGGCGTCGCAGGCCAAG
>DASXRG010000038.1:0-72611 GCA_036506735.1 Binatia bacterium
GTCAACACGCTGAGGGGTTATGGAACCATCGGGATATTTTCGCCGCTGGAGGTGATAACGTATGAAAGCTAAAAAATTTGATTGCGTCGCCATGATGCACAAAGGAGCGGCGGAGGTTCGAAAGAAAATCCGAGGCATGAAGAAAAGAGATGAAATAGCCTTTTGGCAAGAAAGTTCACAAAGATTGAAACAGAGGCAACGTAAGGCCAACAGGAAAGAAAATCCGAGCGGCCAAATCCAGGAATGAGTAGCGGAGACGGGAATGATTGAGGAACTCGAAGACGTGATTCTCACCGGCGATCTGCCTGAGCACGGCCTAAAGCGAGGCGATATTGGCACCGTCGTGCTGGTTCACAAGCAAGGGAAAGGTTACGAGGTAGAGTTCACCACACTGGACGGAGAAACCCTCGCGATCGTGACTCTGGACGCAAGCCAGGTTCGTCCTAGCAAGCCGCGAGAGATCGCCCATGTCCGAGATTTAACTGCGAATCCATAGGTCGCGAATCCACCAGCTATGGAATGCATGCACTGCAAAGGCCGGATGGTTCGCGGCAGCGCTCCGTTCAGTTTAGATCGCAACGGATATCACGTCTCCTGGGATTCCGTTCCGGCATGGGTCTGCACTCAATGCGGAGAGCCCTTCTTTGAATCGCGGGAGGTCGAAGTGATCCAGAAAGCGCTAACCGAGCTTGATCGCGAGAGTGCGGCCCTCGCTTCGACCGGTTCCCCGGCATCAAAACCATAACGCGACGAGTCTTTAACCAGATGATCAAAGAGCATGATCGCGTGGTCTTAAAAAAGAACCTTCCCGAGCAAGGGCTCAAAGCGGGCGATGTGGTTACGGTGATACACGTCTATAAGAAAGGCGAAGCATTCGAGGTGGAGTTTTTGACGCTTCACGGAGAGACAGTAGCGGTAGCGACGCTGGAAGCCTCGCAAGTCCGTCCGGTTCAAAAAAGAGAAATCACTCACGCGCGATTACTTCGCGCCTAAGATCACAACGGGTATTACATCCCTTGAGACGCTACTTCGGTGCGGCTCTGGCTGACACGTTGCACATTGACTTTGAGCCGAGAACGGGGCTATAAATAATTTCATTTCGGAACACTTTCGGACTTTGCCCATGGACATCAGTTTACAGCGGACTCCTCTCATCTGGCGGTGGCGCCGCCGCGAAAGGCGAGAGATTAAAATAGGGAGAGATGAAAAGTCACCTTAGGGATCTGTTGACCCGGGCCGTTGAGAAAACCTCGAAGGGGGAAGAGCTGGAAATGACAGATCTTCCCCCTTTGCTTCTTGAGCCCCCGAAACAGAAAGAGTTCGGCGATCTGGCGTCGAACGTCGCCATGGTGTGGGCCAAGCAGTTGCGGAAACCGCCGCGGGCGATCGCCGCGGCGATTCTCAAGCATCTCGACGACCGGGACGGAATACTTGCGCGCGCGGAAATCGCCGGGCCGGGATTTCTCAACTTTTCATTCTCGCCCGGCTTTTTTTATGAGCGCCTGCGGGAATTCGAGGCGCAGGGCGAATTGGAGCCGAACGTGGGACGCGGCGAGAAAGTCCAGGTGGAGTTTGCCAGCGCCAATCCGACCGGTCCGCTCCACGTCGGTACCGGGCGGGTCTCGGTGATCGGCGACGTCCTGGCGCGGCTCTTGAGCGCGACAGGATATGATGTCCAGCGGGAATACTACGTCAACGACGCGGGCAATCAGGTGGAGCAGTTGGGACTGTCGATCTACGCGCGCTACCGCGAGCTGCACGGAGAAAAAGTCGATTTTCCCGAGGGCGGATATCCGGGCGACTACGTGAGAGACCTGGCGGCGGAAGCGAAAAACAAATGGGCCGACAAGTTTTTGTCCGAGCCGAAAGACGCGGCGGCGGCGTTCTTCACTCAATTCGGCGGCGAGAAACTGCTCGCGATCATTCAAGAGGATCTCGCCGCGTTCGGCATTGCCTTCGATTCTTTTTTCAGCGAGAAGGAGCTTCGCGCGCGCGGCGAGGTGGAGCAGACGATCGCGTTGCTGGCCGAGCGCGGCGTCGTGTATGAACAAGAGGGCGCGCGCTGGTTCAAGTCGAGCGCTTACGGCGACGATAAAGACCGCACGGTGGTCAAAAGCGACGGCGAGCTGACTTATTTCGCCAGCGACATCGCTTATCATCGCAACAAGCTCGAGCGCGGCTTCAAAAAACTGATCAACGTCTGGGGCGCGGACCACCACGGCTATGTCCCGCGGCTCAAGGCGGCGCTCGCCGCGCTCGGCTATGAGCCGCAGGCGCTGCACATCCTGATCGTGCAGTTGGTTCAGCTCACGCGCGGCGGCGAGCCGGTCCGAATGGGCAAGCGCAGCGGCGAGTTCGTCTCGCTGCGGGAAGTCCTGGACGAGGTGGGCAAAGACGCGGCGCGTTTCTTTTTTTTGATGCGCAAGTCGGATACCCACCTCGACTTCGATTTGGAGCTGGCAAAAAAAGAGTCGAGCGAGAATCCGGTTTTCTACGTTCAATACGCGCACGCGCGCATCGCCGGTGTCTTCGAGCAGGCGCGTCAAGGCGGCTTCATGGTTCGACCGGCTCACCATGACCCTGAGCTTGTCGAAGGGGTCAACGTGGACGCCGCGTCGGCGCGCGACGTGAAGCTGGAGCGCTTGTCGCAGCCGGAAGAGCTCGAGCTGATCAAGCGCGTGATTCAGTTTGGCGACGCGGTCGAAGAGAGCGTCAAGGAGCTGGAGCCGCACCGGCTGGTGTTTTACTTGCTCGAGCTGGCCGGGGAGTTTCACCGGTACTACAATCGGTTCCGCGTCATTTCGGACGACAAAGATCTGACTCGCGCGCGGCTTCTCCTTTTGCGCAACGTGCAGAAGGTTATCGGCAGGGGGTTGAATCTTTTGGGCGTGACGGCGCCGCTCAAAATGGCGGCGCGGTCCGAGTCGTGATACGGCAGTGAGGGGTGAATTCCATGGCGGAGAATCGTAAAGACAACGGCGTGTACTATTTCAACAAAGCCCAGCTCGTCCTCGTGGGCTCGGGCTTCACCTTGACCTGCGCGCTTATTTTTCTGCTCGGCATTCTCATCGGCCAGGGGATCGAAGAGCGTAAGCTGCTCAAACAAGAGGAGCCGCTGGTGAAAGTGCCGCTGCAGCCGCTCACGCCGGGCGCGAAAGCGAGCGCGGGCGGGTCGGCCAAAGACGAGCTGACTTTTTACGATACGCTGTCCAAGACGCCGTCCGGCGCGCCGCCGAGCCGATCTCAGACGGGGCTGGCGAAGGAACAAAAAGCTGCGGAGAAGGCGCCGAAGCCCGACGCCAAGCCGGTAAAGGAGACCAAGCCCGAGCTCAAAGAGTTGGCGCAGGAGACAACGCCGGCAACCAAGGAGGCGAAGCCGGCGGCCAAGGAAACAAAGCCGGCGGAGACCAAGACGGCGAAAACGAGCGTGCCGGAGGAACCGCCGTCTTCGGCGCAGAAGGCGAGGGAAAAAGCGGCCGAGAAAGTCGCGGCCGCCGAGAGCAAGAAAGCCGCGCTGGCGGAAAAACCGGCGAGCGAAGCCAAGGCCGATTCGACGCCGAAGGAATGGACGGTTCAGGTGAACGCCACGCCCGATGAAAAGGCGGCGCAGCGGCTGGTTGAGAGGCTGAAACAGAAGGGCTACGATTCCTACACGGTCACGATGAATCAGAACGGTCGCAATTGGTATCGCGTCCGCGTGGGTCATTTCACCACGCGCGCCCAGGCCAACCAAATGCTGGAGGACCTGCAAAACAAAGAGAATTTCAAAGGGATCATCGTGGGGCGGTGAGATCGTGCTCGTGATCGTGGCTCGTGCTTGTTGAATACAAGAAACGCGATTCGGAGAACGTATGGACATCAAAGAGGCCATTGCCAGAGTGGTCGACCGGATAGATCTCACGGAAGAAGAGACGATTTCGGTGATGAATCAGATCATGACGGGGGAAGCGACGCCGCTTCAGGTCGCCTCCTTTCTCACCGCCTTGCGCATGAAGGGCGAAAAGGTCGAGGAGATCACCGGCGCCGCGCGGGTCATGCGGGAAAAAGTTCATCGCGTCAGAGTCAAAGCCGACCTCGTGCTCGACGTCGTCGGCACCGGAGGGGATAAGAAAGGGACGTTCAATATATCGACGGCTTCCACTTTTGTCGTCGCTGGCGCCGGGCTTACAGTGGCCAAGCATGGCAACCGCTCGGTGTCCAGCCAGTCGGGCAGCGCGGATTGCCTGGCGGCGTTGGGAGTCAAGGTCGATGCGGCGAAAGAAAAAGTCGAAGAGTGTCTGGAGAAAATCGGCGTCGGATTTCTTTTCGCGCCGCTGCTCCACGAGGCGATGAAGTACGCGGTGCAGCCGAGACGCGAGATCGGCATCCGCACGATCTTCAACGTCCTCGGTCCGCTGACGAATCCGGCCGGCGCGACGCACCAGTTGACCGGCATTTACGACGGCAAGCTCACGGAGATGATCGCCCAGGTGCTCAAAAATCTCGGCGCGGTGAGGGCGATGGTGGTTCATGGGATGGAGGGGATGGATGAGATCTCGCTCTGCGGTCCGACGCGGGTGTCGGAGCTGCGCAATCGGCGCGTGCGCAATTATACCCTGACGCCCACGAAGTTCGGCTTGAAGCGCTGCCGGCTGGAGGATCTCCGCGGCGGCACGCCGCAGGAGTGCGCGGAAATTCTCAAGGGCGTGCTGCGCGGGGAGAAGGGACCCAGGCGCGACATCGTGCTCTTCAACAGCGGCGCGGCGCTCTACGTCGGCGGCGCCGCCGATTCCGTCGCCCAAGGCTTGCAGCTTGCCGCCGAATCGATCGACTCCGGGAAAGCCCAGACCAAACTCGAACGGCTGATCGAAATGACCAATGGTTGATAGTTGATGGGGGACTCGTTACTCGCGCGAACGAATCAACTCGTAACCCATCGACCAGTATAACGATTCATGTTTCTCGACACGATTGCAGAGCACGTGCGGGGAGAGATCAAGTCGCGCCGGAGAAAGACGCCGCCGGCGGCGCTGCGCGAGCGCCCTCCGTTCGCCCGGCCCACGCGCGGCTTTGCCGCGAGTCTGGCCGGCCGCGCGCGGTCCATTGTCGCTGAAATCAAGCGCGCCTCGCCCTCGCAGGGAATCATCCGGCAGGATTTCGATCCGGTTGGCATTGCCAGGGACTTCGCCGCCAACGGCGCGAGCGCGTTGTCGGTGCTGACCGAGGAGCGCTTCTTCGGCGGGAGCCTCGACTACTTGGAGCAAATCAGAAGCGAGGTGTCGGTTCCGCTCCTGCGCAAGGATTTCACCCTCGACGAATATCAACTTCTAGAGGCGCGGAGCTTCGGCGCCGACGCCGTGCTGCTGATCGTCGCTTTGCTCGATCCGGTTCGGCTGGAAGAACTTTTGGCGCAGGCGCACGCGCTTGCCCTCGACGCCCTGGTGGAAGTCCATACCGAAGACGAATTGGCGCGCGCGCTGGCGGCCGGCGGCCGGTTGATCGGCGTCAACAACCGCGACCTCAAAACGTTCGAGGTCACGCTGGAGACGACGGAGCGGCTTTTGCCACTCATACCACCGGGCGTCGTGGTGGTTTGCGAAAGCGGTTTCCAAACCGCGGCGCAGATCGAGCGGATCGAGGCTCTGGGCGCGCAGGCATTTTTGATCGGCGAGGCGCTGATGCGAGCGCCGGACCCGGGAGCGAAGCTGAGAGACCTGTTGGGACGGTAGGCATGATGCCAACGGTAGGGCGACCGGCCGGTCGCTCCTACACTCACGTATCTCGATTGTTTTACGAAGATGGTAAAGATCAAAGTTTGCGGCATCACGAACGTCGAAGACGCGCTCGCGGCGGTCGAGCTGGGCGCGGATTTTTTGGGGTTTAATTTTTATCCGCCGAGCCCGCGCTACGTAGCGCCGGAAAAGGCGCGGGAAATTTTAGCGCACGTGCCGACGCAAGTCGGGAGCTTTGCGCTGTTCGTCAACGAGCCGGCCGAGAAAGTTCGCGAGATTATCGACCCTCAGGCTTTTTCCGGTCTCCAGTTTCACGGCGAAGAGAGCCCGGCTTACTGCCGCGCCTGGAAACTCAAAATCATCAAGGCGTTTCGGATTCGCAACCGGGAATCGCTCGACGGGATCGACGGCTTTCCCGCCGATTACTATCTGGTGGATTCCTGGGCGCCCGGTTACGGCGGCTCGGGCGCGCCGTTTCCCTGGAGCTGGCTCGAAGGGCTCGAGTCCGATCGCTTGATCCTCGCCGGCGGGCTCGATGCCGGCAACGTGGCTGAAGCGATTCGCCTGATTCATCCTTATGGAGTGGACGTATGCACCGGCGTCGAGGCAAAACCGGGAATCAAAGATCATGAGAAGCTCAAGGAATTCATCCGCGCCGCCAAGAGTGCCTGATCGGCGCGGCCACTTCGGCGTCTTCGGCGGCCGCTATGTATCCGAGACGCTGATGCCGGCGCTGATCGAGCTCGAGGAGGCCTATGCCGCGGCGCGGCGCGATCCGAAGTTTCGCCGCGAGTTGGCGCGCCATCTCCGCGAGTACGCCGGGCGGCAGACGCCGCTCTATTTCGCCGAGCGGCTGACGAAAAAACTCGGCGGCGCGCGCATCTATCTCAAGCGCGAGGACCTCTGCCATACCGGAGCGCATAAGATCAACAATACGCTGGGCCAGGTTTTGCTCGCGCGCCGGATGGGCAAGCGGAGAATCATCGCGGAAACCGGCGCCGGCCAGCACGGCGTGGCGACCGCGACGGTGGCGGCGCGCTTCGGCTTCGAATGCGAAATATTCATGGGCAAGGAAGACGTCGCGCGCCAATCGCTGAACGTTTTTCGCATGAAGCTCCTGGGCGCAAAAGTGCAAGTCGTCGAGTCGGGCAGCCAGACCTTGAAAGACGCGATGAACGAAGCGCTCAGGGATTGGGTGACCCACGTGCGCACGACCTACTATCTCATCGGCTCGGTCGCGGGGCCGCATCCCTATCCGATGATGGTGCGCGATTTTCAATCGGTCATCGGCAAGGAAACGAAGCGGCAGATTCGCGCCGCCGAGGGGCGGCTGCCGGATTATCTCGTCGCCTGCGTCGGCGGCGGCAGCAACTCGATGGGACTTTTCTATCCATTCGTCGGCGATTCCCGCGTTAAGATGGTGGGCGTGGAGGCGGCCGGCTCCGGCTTGAAGAGCGGGCATCACGCCGCCAGCATTCTCGGCGGCGAAGTCGGCGTGCTCCACGGCAGCAAAAGCTACTTGCTGCAAGACCGGAACGGGCAGGTGTGCCAAACCCATTCGATCGCCGCCGGCCTCGACTATCCCGGCGTAGGTCCGGAGCTGAGCTATCTCCGCGAGCGGGGGAGAATCCGTTTCGCGTCCGCGACCGACCGCGAGGCGATTGCCGCGCTCAAAGAATTGGCCGAGGTGGAAGGGATCATCCCGGCGCTGGAGAGCGCGCACGCGATCGCCGGAGTGTTGCGCCTGGCGCCGCGGCTCAAAAAAAACCAGATCGTCGTGGTCAACCTGTCGGGCCGGGGCGATAAGGACATGGGAACGGTGGGAGAATACCTGGGAGTAAAAGTGTAGTGAGGAGTGAGCCGTGAGGAGTGAGAAGTGAAAGGTCACGCGGTTTTAGTCGGCTCACTGCTCGCTTTCTCACTGTTTTTAAGATGAACCGCATCGACCAAAAATTCGCCGAGCTCAAGAAGCGCCGCGAGGCGGCGTTGATACCGTTCGTGACCGCCGGCGATCCGAAGATCCAGACGACGCTAAAAATTCTGCGCGCGCTGGAAGCGGCCGGCGCCGACGCGATCGAGGTCGGCGTCCCTTTCTCTGACCCGATGGCCGACGGCGCGACGATTCAGCGCGCCTCGGAACGCGCCCTCAGCGGCGGGACGTCGCTTGCGAACGTCCTCAAGCTCGTCCGCGCGTTTCGCCGCGGGTCGGAAACGCCGGTGATCCTCTTCGGCTATTACAATCCGTTTTTTCACTATGGCCTCCAAGAGTTCGTGCGCGACGCCGGCGCCGCGGGAGTGGACGGCATTCTGTGCGTCGATCTGCCGCCGGAAGAGAGCGGCGAGCTGAAGCTCCAGGCGGAGAAAAAAGGGCTGCACATCATTTTTCTGCTCGCGCCGACCAGCGACACGGCAAGAATCAAATTGGTCGCGCGCCGGGGCGGCGGATTTATTTATTACGTCTCGGTCACCGGCGTGACCGGGGCGCGCCGCGCGCTGGAGAGCGAGCTGCAGGCACAGGTGGCGCGCATTCGAAAACACACCGCGCTCCCCATCGGCGTCGGCTTCGGCATCTCGACGCCGGTGCAGGCGGCGCGCATCGCCTCGTTCGCCGACGCCGCGGTCGTCGGCAGCGCCTTGATCGACGTCATGGAGCGCGCCGGGCGAAACGGCCAGAAAGTCAAAGACGCCGCCGCGTTCGTCGGGCGGCTGAAACGGGCGATGAAGCGCGCCTCACGCCTAACCCCTCACCCCTCACGTAAGGGGTAAAGGGTAAGGGGTTGAAGAGATGCCGTCCTATTCGGAAACTCTCGACTATATCTTCAACCTCCGCGGCGGCGAGATCGACCTCAAGCTCCACCGCGTCGAGCGGACGCTCGCGCTGTTCGACCATCCCGAGCGGCGCTACCCCTCTTTTCACATCGCCGGCACCAACGGCAAAGGCTCGACCGCCGCGATGCTGCATCGCATTCTCACCCGCGCCGGTTATCGCGCCGGACTGTATATTTCGCCTCACGTCGTCTCGTTCACCGAGCGCATGCGCGTCGGCGACGAAGAAATCTCCGAGGATCAAGTCGTGGAGCTGGCCGAGACGATCAAGCGCCGGACCGCCGAGGAGCGCATCCGGCTCACTTTCTTCGAGATTGTGACCGTGATGGCGTTGATCTTTTTTGCCCGGCGAGAGATCGACGCGGCCGTGGTGGAAGTCGGCTTGGGCGGACGGTTGGACGCGACCAACCTGGTCGTCCCGCGCGTCTCGGTCATCACCACCATTTCCAAAGACCATGAAGCCTACCTGGGCTCCGATCTTCTCTCGATCGCCGGCGAGAAAGGCGGCATCATCAAGCCGGGCGTTCCTCTGGTCGGCGGCGCCTTCGATCCTAAAGTAGGAAAGCTGTTCGAAGAAATCACCGCCGCCGGCGGCTCGCAGAGCTATTTTTTGGCGCGGGATTTTTCCGTTTCGCTGAAGGAGAACGGCCTTTTCGATTATGCGGGGCGGACCTGGAATTTGACCAACCTTTCGGTTGGGCTCGCCGGGCGCCACCAAAGGACCAATGCTGCTCTCGCGCTGTGCGCTCTCGAGGTAGCACAAGCGGATTTTCCGGTGACCGAAGCGGCGGTGCGCGAAGGTTTGCAGACGGTCGTCTGGCCCGGCCGTCTCGAAGTGATCCTCAAGCGGCCGACGGTTATCCTCGACGGCGCTCACAACGGCGAGGGCATCAGGACGCTGACCGGCGAGATGCGCGACCGTTTGGGCGCAAAAAAGGCCAAAATCGTTTTCGCCGCCATGGCGGATAAGGATTGGCCGCTCATGCTGCGCGAGCTGTCCACGATCGCAAGTGAAATAATATTGACCCGGGTGGCCATGGAGCGGAGCGCCGATCCGGCGAAAATGGCCGCCGCCGTCCACGGAATTCCGGTTACGGTCGCGGAAGATTCGCGGCAAGCCGTGCGCCGGCTGCTCGAAGCGGCCGATCCCGACGATGTCATTGTAGTCGCCGGCTCGCTCTACCTTTTGGGCGAGGTGAGGCCGCTGCTGCTCCAGGCTGCCGCCTCGGGCGCTCCGGACGCCGGTCCGGCGAGCCATTCTTCTTCGCGCGCAAATCCCCGCTGATGGGTTTGTCACGACGGAAAAAAATCCTTGCCTAGTCCTCGGCTCCTGTATATAAGTGGGCGGTTAGTTCTTCGCCTCCCGTTTAATCGCCCATGCTTGTCCGACCGACATACGCCGTTCTGGTTTTGCTTCTAGCTTTCGGGCTGCTTCGCGCCGCGCCGCTGCCGGCTCAGCAGGCCGGGGCGGGCGCGGCCAAGCCTGAAGAGCAAATCAACGTCACCGCCGATTCTCTGCAGATGAGCGATAAAGGCACCGAGATACAAGGCCAGGGAAACGTCGAGGTCAAGCGGCAGGAGATGACCCTCAAGGCCGATCAAGTTTGGATGAATCGCGAGACCAACGACATGGAGGCCGCGGGCCATGTGACCATGGACGATCCCGAGTGGAAAATCAAATCGGCGGACCGGCTGCGGTTCAACCTGGGGGCGGAGGTCGGCACGATCGACAACGGCGACGTATTTCTTGAAAAGGGCCACTTGAGCCTCACCGGCAGACGTATCGAGAAGCTCTCCGGGCAGGCGTATCACATCGATGACGGCTTTTTTACCACCTGTCTGTGCGAATCCGGCCCGCCGTCGTGGAAGATATCGGCCGAAGAGATGGACATCTCCCGCGAAGGAACGGGCAAGATCAGGCGGGCTACGTTTTATATCTTGGACGTGCCGGTATTGTACCTGCCTTACGCGCTCTTTCCGGTAAAATCGGAGCGACAGACCGGTTTTTTATTTCCCGAGTTCGGCGTTTCGAGCAAAAGCGGGTTTCGCTACATGCAGCCCTTTTACTGGGCGATCTCGAAGAGCAGCGACGCGACGATCACTTTCGATATCGAGACCCGTGCGCGCGTCGGATTTTTAGGCGAGTACCGGCAGATCTTCAGCCGCGACGCGAACTTCCAGATCGACTTTTCCTATTTGAACGAAGCGTTTCGCGATAACCCGGACGCCAGCATCAAGGATCGCACGATCGCCGAGTGCAAACGGTCCAAGTTCGGCGGCGGCGTCGACTGCGACGTGATTCCGCTAAACCGCGGCAGCATCATCGCCAACCACCGTCAGACCGACTCCTCCGGTTGGACGACTTACAGCGACATCCGTCTGTTCAGCGACGATTTTTTCACCCGAGAACTGGCCCGCACCTTGCATTTCACCTACGACCAGGAGCGGGACATCAAGACCAGCCGCTACAGTTTGTCGCGCGCGGGTTTCTTCCGGAGTTGGGGCGAGGCGAACCTCCGGGGCGAATGGGATTTCTACCAGGATTTTATTCAGGCGGACAAACGGACCCTGCAGCGGACGCCGCAGCTCGCCACCAACGGCCGCAGCGCTCTGTGGAATACGCCGCTGGAGTTTCGCTGGCAGGCGGCGGGCGTGAATTATCTGCGGCAAGAGGGCGCCGACGGCCTGCGCTTGGATCTCCGCCCGGAGCTTGTGTTGCCGTTTCACATGGCGAACTATTTATACGGCTCTTTCAGCGTGGCGCCGCGCGAAACCGCCTATCATCTCTACGATACGAACGACTCCCCGTTGTTGGTGACCTGCGCCCTGCCGTTCCCGGCCTTCTGCAACCGGGTGGAGCGTCACTTCGCGCGCAACAGCTCGCGCGAGTTGGTCGAGGTGAACGGCAACGTCGGGACTTCCTTTGGGCGAGTTTATTCCTGGGACGGCGCCGACCTGCAAAAGATCAGGCACGTCGTCGAGCCCCAAGTCAGTTACCTGTTTATCTCGCGCAGCCGGCAGAGCGACATCCCGATCATGGATGGAATCGACCGGGTGAATCATCGCAATATGCTGACTTTCTCTCTGACCAATCGTTTCTGGGGAAAATTTTCCCAGAGCGGGGCGGCGCTCCCCGAGGATCCCGACGTCGAGCCGGTCGTGGCGCTGACGTCGGGCGATACCAGGGAATTGGGCCGATTAAAGTTCGAGATCAGCTACGATATGGAGCACGAGAGAACGGTCGGCGACCGGCTTTCCGATCTGGATATCAGCCTGCGGGTGACGCCCAAGGATTATCTGGCCCTGGCGATCGGCACCGGAGTCAGTCCCAATTCAGGCCAGTTGAACCAGGCGCAAGCGCTTTTTTCCATCCTGGATCCTCGTCCGATCACCCGGCGCGTTCTCGACGTCGATTTCATGCGGCCCAATTCTCTGGATCTGACTTACCGCTTTATCGGAAAAAACGCCGATGCCCCTCTGGCCGAAAACGCCAATCTTTTACTCGTAACCCATTCGCCGAAATTCTGCATCGGGGGCGACGTCAACTTCGATCCCCGCTGCAAGGTAGAAAAAGAAGTCATGGGATTATTCGGGGTGCGCAGCCTTTTGCACCTGACCGATCATCTGCTCTTTCTCTACGAGGCCAATTACAATACGAAGAAGGGTGGTTTCACCACGAACCGCGGCGCGGTCAAGCTGCTGTCGCAGTGCGAATGCTGGACGGTCACGGCTTCGGTCAACCGGACGACCAATCCGGATGAAACCAATTTCAAGTTTAGTTTCGAGCTGCTCGGCTTGAGCTCGCAAGCGAAGCAGATTTTCAAATAAGAAATCATCGTGCCGATCACCCATCCAACGCGAGTCGATAAACCGTGGGGCTACGAGCTGATCTGGGCGCACACCGACAAATACGTGGGTAAGATTCTTCACATCAACAAGGGCGAGTCGCTCAGTTACCAGTACCACAAGGTCAAGGACGAAACGATCTATCTGCTGAGCGGCGGCCTCGATCTCGAGATCGGCGACGACCAAGGCCGCCGGACGTATCACGTGAAGCCGGGCGAGAGTTATCGCATCAGCGCCGGCACCAAGCATCGCATGACGGCCGTCGCCGATTGCGACGTGCTGGAGAGTTCCACGCCCGAGCTCGACGACGTGGTCCGGCTCGAAGACCGCTACGGCCGCGCAGGCCGGCCATAAAGGTCCATCTCCTTCGTTGCGCTTCGAAACGTCTCGCTCGACGTACTGAAAAGAGTACGCCTGCGCTCGCCGATTTCTCGCGCGCCTTGTAGCTGGAGCCTTTCTGACCGGCCTGTCAAAGTTCCCATACTACTTTCGCGCTTTGAGCGCCCCTTTTCCCTGCCCCGAAGAATCTGTTATTATGCGACTACCGTAAGGTGCTTTAGGCAAGCCATGGAAGGTTACGTCACTTTCGAACAGCGACTGGTCGAGCGCGGGATGATTTCGGCCGACGAGATGGACCGGATCGTCAAGCTGCAACAGGAGCAGCGCGCGCATTTTATCCGGCTCGTCGTGGAGCTCGGCTTCGTCTCGGAAGACGATATCTTGCCGGTCCTGAGCGACCATTTTTCCATTCCGGTCGTCTCGCTCAAGGATTTTCCCGTGATCCCGCTTCCTTTGGAGCCGGTCTCGGACGGGGCCGACTTTTTTAAATCCTGCCGCATGGTGCCGCTCAAAGTGGAGGGCCGCGATCTCCTGGTCGCCACCACCGACCCGACCGATTTTTCCCGGCTTCACGCGCTGGAAGTGGCGACCGGCCTCAAGGTAAAGCCGGTGTTGGCCAAAGAGAAAGAAATCACGGCGCGCATCGAAGCGGTGTTCGGCAACGGCGATTCGAGCGAGCCGTTGACGGGCGCCTCGGGCGCGCGCGAGATCGAAGGCGCCGCCGACCAAGAGGAGGTCGAGCACCTCCGCGACATGGCGTCGGAGGCGCCGGTCATCCGGTTGGTGAATGCTCTGCTCAGCCGGGCGCTCGAGAGCCGCGCCTCGGATATTCACATCGAGCCGTTCGAGAACCAGCTCAAGGTGCGCTATCGAATCGATGGCATTCTGCACGAGATGGATCCGCCGCCGCGCCAGTTGAAGGCCGCGATCATCTCGCGCTTAAAAATTCTCGCCCAGCTGAACATCGCCGAGCGCCGCCTGCCGCAGGACGGCCGGATCAAGGTCAAGATCGCGGGAAAAGACGTCGACCTGCGCATCTCGACCATCCCTACGCTCTATGGCGAGAGCGTCGTGACCCGCCTGTTGGAGCGCTCGCAGATTTTTACCAGCCTCGACGAGTCGCTGGGATTTCCGCCGGACATCTACAAGCACTTCAGCGAGATGATCATCAAGCCGCACGGAATGCTTCTCGTCACCGGGCCCACCGGCAGCGGCAAGAGCACCACGCTCTACTGCGCGCTCCAGAAGATCAACGATCCGTCCAAAAAGATCATCACGATCGAAGATCCGGTGGAGTATCAATTAAACGGCGTCAATCAGATCCACGTGAAGCCGCAGATCGGCCTCACCTTCGCCAACGGGCTGCGCTCGATCGTGCGCCAGGACCCGGACATCATCATGGTGGGAGAGATCCGCGACGCCGAGACCGCGGGCATCGCGATCCAGGCCGCGCTCACGGGCCATCTGGTGTTTTCCACGCTGCACACCAACGATGCCGCCGGCGCGGTCTCGCGCCTGTTGGAAATGGGCGTAGAAGATTATCTGCTCGCCTCCGCCCTTTTGGGCGTCCTGGCCCAGAGGCTCGTGCGGCGTCTCTGCATGGATTGCCGCGCGCAGGTGCCGTTTCAAAGCTCCAGGGTCGAAGAGTTCAGCGCCACGACCGTCTGGGAGCCGATCGGCTGCGAGGCCTGCTCCGGCACCGGTTATCTCGGCCGGGTCGGCATCTTCGAGCTGCTGCCGGCGACGCCGGAGATCTGCAAGCTGATCGTCCAGCGCTCGGATGCCAACCGGATTCGCGGCATGGCCATCTCCCAGGGCATGCGTTTGCTCAGGGAAGACGGCTGGCAGAAAGTCCGCGACGGCGTCACAACGCTGGCCGAAGTCTTACGCGTCACCCGCGAAGAAGCCTGAGCCACGCCCGATAAGCTGCGCCTAACTTCGTTGCTCACCTCTCGCCTTCCCTCGACGTACTGAAAACGTACGCCTCGGTTGGCTCAAGGCTCGCGCCTCGTTATGCTTGTTTCTCGGACGTGGCTCCGCTTTGTATGAGAATTTTTTTATCAGCCTGCGGGAAATTTTTTCACAAACTGCTTAATACCGATCGATAAACTTCACCTAACTTCGTTGGCTCACGAATTTACGGCGTGACGTTCACCACGATCGGGGCGCCGGGAGATTTTTTTGGGCCGCAACCTTTGTCCGGGGTGCCGCTCGGCGGCGGATTTGGATCGAAGCCTCCCGGCAGGATGGGACGGGGGCAGGCGTCGTCGGCGCCGTGCGTGTCGGCGCTGGCGCCGCTCAAAACTTCGTGATGCACCGTCGCGGTGTGGCTGTAATCACCCGGGGTCGGGTCTTGTTTGCCGGCCGCGGCGCCGGAGCAATTATACGTTACGAGAAAATTGACCGTCATCGTCTGTCCCATGGCGAGAAGCTTCAATCCGCCGGGAAACAGCGCTGCGTTCTTTACGCCGTTCAGAGCGATCTGTGCCGCGGCGCAGGACTCGCCGTCGTCGTCGACGACGCTCACGCTGAGACGCGCCAGACCGCTGGTCGCGCCGTCGCCGAGGTCGGCGGGGAAAATAGTTTCGTTATGTTCGCTTCGATTCTGGATCGTGACCGTGACCGGCAGGGTCACCGGACTTCCCCTCGCCTTCTTGGGCACGGTCATCGCCGTGACGGCGAGATCGTGGATGGGCGCGAGTGAGAAGCAACTGATCCAGGTCCCCCAGTTTTCAGACGCGGCGGAGGTCGCGTATTCATTGGCGGCGCAAAATGCATTGGCGGCATTGGGGTCGACCGTAATGCCGCTGTAATCGCCGGCGCGGCAACCGAGCGAACCCGTACAGTCGAAGGCGGTATAATTGCGCTCGCCGGCCTTGGCGAGGATCGGCGTCTGCATCGTCCCGGGCGGATCTCCCGCAGATTGTCCCGTCAGGTACATCGACATAAATTGGTTTTTGGAGGACTGCATGAACGTCATGCCTAGATCCCCGCTGGCGGCGATGGCAATCGAAGGATAGTAGGTGTCGATACCGGAGCCGGGACTGATCGTTCCTTGCTGCGTGAGCACAGGCGCTGCGCCCGAGGTGTCGAATTCATACCAGCGCGCGTTCACCGCGCCCGAGAAACCCACCGTTTGTGCCGCGACCAGGCGGTCGCCGCGCCACTCTGCGTGCAGGATGCTGGTGTCCCCGGTGTCGATCGTAAAGCCGCCGCCTTTCTGTGTCGCATTGGGGGCGGCCCCGTAGGCGGCCACGGATAGGTCCGTGTCGCTGAAGGTTGGCGCGGTCAGAATACTCGTCATCTTTACCACGCGGATCTTATTCGGCGCGTCCGATTCTTCCGCGAGCCACATGGGACCGCCCGGAGAAGAACCGTGCATGGCCGCGGGGATCAAGGTGAAATGGGCCGGTCCGCTACGGTCGGCGTGGAGCACTGTAGGCGCGGTGGCGGAGTTCGCGTCGAGGACATTGCTCTTGTTTATGACAATGACGCTCACGTGATCGAAGCAGGTGTCGTTGAAATCGAACATGTTGAACGTAAATACGTGGGCGTCCGCGTTCCAGCCGGTGCGCGTGAAATCCCCTCCGACCGGCGTCGAGAGTCCGCAACCTGCGTTGCTGATCTCGTCCAGATCGATCGCATGCTTTTCGGCAAAGCCGTCCGTCGGATCGGAACTGTCCGACACCGCGTAGAGCAGCCGCACGGTGTTCACCGGAGTATTGTTGCAGACCTCGGGAACGTCCAAGGCGCCGATGTAGAAGCGCTCGGCGCTCTCATCGTAGGCGACGACCGGATCGAAAATGCAATCGCTGAGCGCCGTGGAGCCGAAGAAGGAGAAAAGCGATTGTTGAGAGAGCTTCGTGCCGGTGGCCCGATCGAAGATGGCCAGAGTGGCATTGACGGCCTCTACGATGTGGTCCGGCCCGGTCGCCGCAATCGTATCGGGCGGGACCGATCCGCCGCCGTCGATAAAATTCATTCCGGCAAAGCCGCTCGTTACGCTGGGGATGCGCGGCGCCGGCGCGGCGGCGCCTTGATCTTCGGCATGCGGCGGCCGGCCGCTTTCGAGCGCCTCTCTCTCGGCGTCGGCGCGCATTTTTTTTTCGTGGAATCCTCCACGACGGTGAATGGGGGCCACTCTCTTTAGTTTTTGATCGGTCGGATGGAGCGCGGCCGGACCGAGCAGCGCAGCCGCCGCGAGGAGACTCAGGCTTAACCCGAAAACAGTCGTGGTGGGTTTGTGGTGCAGTGGACCGCCCGCGCTAAAATTCGGGCGATAATAACGCATCGAGCAAATTTATAAAAGGGAAAATACCTGAACCGAGCGTAGGAATCGTTCCTAGCGGGAAAGTTTTTTCGCCAATTCGCTGTCGATGACTTTTTGGAAGGTTGCGATCGGCTGCGCGCCGACAATCAGGCGGCCGTTGATGAAAAAAGTCGGCGTGCCCAAATCGCCGACTCCGAGACGCGTCCCTTCCTCGACGTCGGCCGCGACCGCGGATTGATGCTTGCCGCTGTCGAAGCACTGGTCGAAATCTTGACCGTTGAGCTTGGCGTCGCGGGCGTATCGCTTGAGATCCGGCGGACTCAAGCGCGGGGCGCGCTCGAACACCAGATCGTGATATTCCCAAAACCTTCCTTGCTCCGCCGCGCAGCGCGCCGCTTCGTGCGCCTTCGGCGCGAGCGGATGCAGGCTCGGGATCGGGAAGTCGCGGAAGACCCATCTCACTTTTCCGGGATTTTGGGCCATGAGCTGTTGCACCGTCGCGACGGCGGCTTGGCAAAACGGGCATTGGAAGTCGGAAAACTCGACGATGGCGACCGGCGCGTCTTTCGGTCCGCGGCTGAAGCCTTTATTCGGGTCCACCTTGACCGCCGTCGGATCTTCGAGATAGATCTTCACTCCCGCTTTGGCCCGGAGCTCACGGACGTACTCGCTGCGCTGCTGGTTTATTTTGAGGTCGCGAAGATATTCCCAGACCTTCAGTTTTAGCTCCGCGTCGTCGCCCTTGACCAGGCGATTACGGTTTTGCTCGATGAAGTTCGCGACTTCCTGATCGGTGACTTTGGGCGCCTTCGCCGACACTTCTTGCTTCAGCAGCGCCTCCACGGTGAGCCCGCGGCGTTTCGCCTCCGCGGCCAATAGTTTTTCCGCGATCAGCTCCTCGAGCTTTTCGTCGATCAGCTTGTAGCGGGCCCGCTCGATTTCGGCGAGTTGGGCTTTGAGCCCTTCGTGGATTTCCTCGAGACTGATGGTCTCCTCGCCCACCTTGGCCGCCGGAGTGCCGCCGGTCGATGATTGGGCGGTTGCCGGGACGCGGGACAAATATAAGAATCCCAGGATGAGAAGAACTATGCAGAAATTGCGGCGCAAAATTGCCTCGAACTCAGTGGTTAACAAATCAAAATCGTAGAGTCAATTCAAAGGATTTGCGGTTGATTTATCCGCCGCTTTCCCCTACTCTCTAGGGCTATGGCGCTGTTCCAGTATCGCGCCGCGGATTATTCCGGCAAGGTCGTCGAAGGAGTCATGGACGCCGACGCCGAGCAAGGTGTCGTCTCGCGACTCCACGACATGGGCTTCGTTCCCTTGCGCATCTCGGCATCGAACGAGGCAGCCGGCAGATCGGCCCAGCACGCCGTATCGCTCTTCCTGCACCGAAAAGTAAGCGAGAAAGCCCTGCTGCATTTTACTCAGGAGCTCAGCACGCTCCTCGGCGCGGGTCTGCCTCTCGATCGCAGCCTGTCGGTGCTGGCGAACCTGGTGGAAAGTCAGGAATTCAAAAAGGTCGTCGGGCGGCTTCTGGAAGAGGTGCGCGCCGGCAAATCGCTCGCCGCCGCGATGGCGGAGCACAGCGACGTATTTCCCAAGCTCTATGTCAACATGATTCGCGCCGGCGAGGCCGGCGGCGTGCTCGACGGCGTCTTGCGCCATCTTTCAGACTATCTCGAGCGCGCGATAGCCCTGAAAGAGGATCTCAAAGCGGCGCTGACTTACCCCGTGGTTCTCGCCACCGTAGCCGGGCTCTCGCTGCTGTTTCTCTTCGTTTACGTTATTCCGAAATTCGCGCTCATATTCAAAGATATTCACCAGGCTATTCCCGTGATGGCCAAGGTGCTGATCGGCTTCAGCGAGTGGGTGGCAGAGTACGGATGGATCGCTTTGATTCTGATCGTCGTAGGCGTTGCGGGCGGATCGTTCTATATCCGTAGCCCGGAAGGCAGGCTTCAGTGGGACCGCTGGCGTCTCAACGTCTGGCTCGTCGGCCACCTCATGCGCCAACTCGAGGTGGCCCGCTTCGCGCGTACTCTGGGCGCATTGCTGAAGGGCGGCGTGCCGCTGCTCGATGCCTTGGGCACGGTTCAGGGAGTGGTCGGTAACCGTTTGATCGCGCGCGCTATAGCGCAAGTCCAGAGCCGCGTGCGCGAAGGCAAGGGCATGGTCGGGCCCCTGACCGAAAGCGGACTTTTTCCGCCGCTCGCTTTGCACATGATCGCCGTAGGCCAGGAAACCGGCCGTCTGGAAGGGATGCTGGTGAATGTCGCGGACCACTATGATCAAGAGGTGAAGCGCACCACCAAGCGGCTGACGTCGCTGCTCGAGCCGATTTTGATTGTCGGCATGGGATTGGTGATCGGAACGGTCGTCATCTCCATGCTGACGGCGATTTTCAGTATCAACGATTTGCCGTATTGAGAAAGAAGGGGTCGACAATGATTAAGAGACGAGAAAAGTTCAACCGTTCGTTGGCGCCGCTGACGCAGCGCGGCGGCTTTACCTTGATCGAGCTGCTCGTTGTCATGGTGATCATCGGTCTCCTTGCTGCACTGGTGGGCCCGAAACTCCTCGGCCAAAAGGAAAAGGCGGAGGTGGGCGCGGCCAGAGTGCAGATCGAGATGCTGAGCGCCGCATTGGATACGTTCCGCCTCGACGTCGGACGCTATCCGACGACCGATGAAGGACTGGAGGCTTTGATTCGCAAGCCGGTCAGTGCGGACCGATGGGATGGTCCTTATCTGAGAAAAGACGCCGTTCCGCTCGATCCTTGGAAGAAGCCGTATATTTATCGGAGTCCGGGCGAGCACGGCGCGTTCGATCTCTTCACGTACGGCGCCGACGGCGCTCCGGGGGGAGAAGGAAACAATCGTGATGTCGGGAGCTGGGAGACATCGTGATTGCGCGCCTCGCAAAATCCAGGCAGGGCTTTTCCCTCATTGAACTCATGATGGTCCTTGTGCTTGTCGGGTTGGCGAGTCTGATAACCATTCCGGCCATTGATCGTGGAATCAAAAAGCGCCAGGCCAGGCAGTCGATCCTGGCAATCGCGGCAGTGGCGCGCGACATGCGCCGGCGGGCCATTGACGAAGGGAAGCTCAAGGAACTTATCATCAGCCCCCGCGAGGACAGCTACTTCGCCTCGGGCACCGACATCTTCCACTTGCCCCAGACGGTCAAAGTCACCGGGATCGCGGGCGGCGAGCCGCTCGGCAATCAGATCACGCGATTTACCTTTTTCCCCAACGGAAGCATCGTCGGCGGCGCCATCGAGCTTTCGGATCGCCAACAATATACGTACTTGATACGTCTCGAACCGCTCGTGGGACGCGTCGTGGTGACCCGACAATGAAAAACGAAAAGCGGAAAACGGAAAGCGGAAATAGGAAATCCGAAAATCCAAAACCTGTCCCTTCGATAAACTCAGGGCAAGCTCTGAGCCAAGCCGAAGGATCTAAAATCGAAAGTGGTTTTACCCTTTTGGAAGTCGTCGTCGCCATGGCGATCGTCGGCTTGGGAGTGGTGACTTTGCTCGAAGTTTTTTCGTACGGCCTCAGGCTGGAAGCCTCCGGCGCGGCCCGGACCGATGCCGTCGTCTACAGCCGCCAGGTGATGGACGAGTTTCTGACCCGCAAGGATTTTGACGGTCGGGGAGATGCAGGCTCGTTCGGAAAGAACCACCGCTGGCGGGTGGATACCAGTCCCCTGCGCGACGACAGCGACCTCGCGCCGAAGGGCTGGGACGTAACCGAGATCACGCTGCGCATGCGCTACCCCGACGGAGAGCGCGACAAACTGGTGGAGATGAAAACTCTCCGGGTGCAAAAAACGAAACGACAATGAAAAGCGAAAATGCTCGGCAGCCGCGGGCGCCCAAAATCGAAAATCCAAAACCTGTCCCTTCAATAAACTCAGGGCAGGCTCTGAGCCAGGCCGAGGGATCCAAATTGGAATGCGGCTTCACGTTGATCGAGGTCACGGTCGCGATCACCTTACTGGCGTTGATTATTGCGACGCTTTACGGCTCCTTTCATTTAAGTGAAAAAGCCATGGTGAAGGCGCAAGCGCGCGCCGAGGAGAGCCAGGGGCTCAGGACGTTTCACAGTTTCCTCGGCGAGTATATCCACTCCGCTTATCCGTATCGGGCGTCGGCGCGGGATGCCGCCGTATACTTCATCGGCGACGACCGGGGCGTCGAATTCGTCTCCTCGCTCTCAACCGGCCTCGGCGGCCGCGGCATGTCCAAGGTGCGGATCTCCGCCGAGCTCGTGGGCAATCGCGGCGCGACGTTGACGTTGGAGGAAGAAATGCCCGTGCGCGTGAGCGACAAGGACAGCGGCAGCGGCGGCTACCGGAACAGCGTCGTGCTCGCCGAGGGCCTCAAAGGATTGCGCCTAGAATATCTCGATTCCCAATCTCAGGACGAGAACTGGGTCGATGAATGGGACGGCCGGCAGCGCCGGTCGCTGCCGCGGGCCGTGCGCCTGATCCATCGGGGCGAGCGAGGCGCGGAAATCCGCTGGGTGTTTCCCATTATGATGAGAGTCTTAACACCGTGAAATCACACTCGGCACTCAGCACTCGGTCCTCAGCACTATCCAATGAGCGCGGCGTGGCGCTGATCGTCGTGCTGTGGATTTTTATCTTTCTCTTCGTCGTGGCCTTCGATTTTTCCGCGGCGGTGCGCGAGGAGGGAATGGCGGCGCACCGTTATGCCGAAGAAGCGGAGGGCTACTACCTGGCGCTCGCGGGCTTTCAGCAGGGGATTTATGAGTTGATGAAGCTATCGGCAAAGACGGGACAGGTCGCCGCGCCGCAGGGCAGCGACGTGTTCGAAGGAAATTGGATCAAAGGGAATCTGGGCGGAGGAATCTACGAGGTCCGGTTCGTCGATGAGTCGGGGAAGATCAACATCAACCGCATCACCGACGACACCCTGCGCCTGGTCTTGGCTCATCTGGGCGTGGAGGAAAAAAGGCGCAACATTATCGCCGATTCCGTCATGGATTGGCGCGACGAAGACGACCTGCATCGCTTGAACGGCGCGGAGAGCGATTATTATCTGACGCTCTCGCCTCCCTATACGGCGCGGAACGGGCCGTTCGATTCCGTCGAGGATTTGCTATGGGTGCGCGGGGTGACGCCGGAGATTTTCTACGGCCGTGAGGGCGGCGTCGGGCTGCAAGAAGTTTTTACCGTTGACAGCCAGTCGGCGGTCAATCTGCGCACCGCGCCGCCCGCGGTCTGTGTCGCGCTGCTCGGCGTCTCGTTGGAAAAATGCCAAGCCTTCATCGACCAGAGGGCCAAGCTGTCGGAGAAGACCCTGGGCGATCTGTTGCGGCTTTTAGGGATTGCCGACGATGATTTGATCCGGCGGCAGGTGACGTTCGCCAATCCGACCGTGATCACGATCGAAGCCAAGGGGTATCAAGCGAACTCGACTACCGAGCGGCAGGTCAAAGGAGTGGTCCGCATGCTCGGCGGCGACCGGGGTTACGACCTGCTTCGCTGGATCGATCGCGACTCGCCCAAGGGCATCAGGTCAACCGGCTTCCAATACGAGGAAGGTGATAGCCAACCCGCGTCATGAGTTATCCCCGCTGGCTTAAAGATCTCTCCCGCGCCGATTTTGTCCGCAGCGTCGGGCTCTACGTCACGCCGGAGCGCTTCTACCTCGTGCGCATGCGCAAGAACTTGCTGAACCTCGCCGTGCTCGAGGCGCAGTCCCGTGAGATACCGACGGGGGAGGATCCGGCGGCGCGCAAGCAGGCTCTCGCCGATGCGCTCCGATCTCTGGTTCGGTTCGATCCCGCGAGAGATCCTCTGTACGTCTGTCTGTCGTCGGACCAGGTGATCAGCCTCGAGATATCCTTGCCGCAGATCGCCGGCGAAAATCTATCCCAGGTGGTCGAATACGAAATCGAACGACACCTGCCGTTTCGCCGGGAGGAGATCTACTACGATTTTCTGCCCATGGGGCTCAAAGGCGATAAGGTCGGCGTGATTCTGTTCGCGGTGCAGAAAAAGATCGTCGATGAAGTCCTCGAAGTGTTTTCCGCCTTCGGGGCGAAGCCCAAGGGCCTGGAAAGCTCGGCGACGGCGCTGTCCAATTATCTTCTCTTCTGCACCGGAGGGATCGACGGTCCGGCGCTGCTGCTCGGAGGTCAGAACCACGACTGGGAAATCACCGGTCTCAGCGCCAAAGGCGAAGGCTGGCGCCAGGAAGCCGTGCTGGCTTTCAATCACCGGCTGCCGCATTCCGACTGGGCCCAAGGGCCGGGCCGGGAGCTTTTTTACGGTTCGTTGCGCGACTCGCCGCGGTTTTTCGGCTGGGGCACGGCGGCGGAATTTTTACGCTCCGTCAGCGAAGACGCGGTGCCGTACGAGGATCTGTTCGATTTAGGCAAGGCCAAGTTGGCCAAAGGGAATGAGCTGGCGGCCGATCCGGCTTTTCTACCGGCGCTCGGCGCCGCGCTGCACGGTCTTCGTGAGGCGACGTTCGCGGTCAATCTGGTTCCCGGAGCAAAAAAGGACAGCCGCGGAAAAGTGCTTTCGTGGCTGAATACGGCGCTCGCCGTTCTGCTCGTGATCGGGCTCATCGGATGGGGCGTAAGCTATCCGATCAAAGACGAGATCCGGCTGCGCCGGTTCCAGAAAGAGAACGAGAAAATCGCCCCGGCGGTGGAGGCGCTGCGCCGCGAAGAGACCGAGCTCAACCGTTTGCGTAAAGAGATCGCCTTTTTCTCCGACTTAAAGGCGCGCCGAGGCATCGTGATGCGCATCCTGGACGAGCTTTCGCGCATCGTCCCGACCAACGCGTACGTTTCCAATCTGCGCTTTCGCGAAGCGACGCTCGAGCTCCAGGGCAGCGCGGACAACGCGTCGAATTTAGTTCCTCTGCTCGAGCGCTCGCCGGTATTTGAAAATGTCGCCACCAACGCTCCGTCGAGCACGGATCGCATCGGCAAACAAACGTTTTCCATCAAGGCCGAGATCGAAAAGCCCAAAGCAGGCGGAGCCAAACCATGAATCGCTTCCGGCGCATCTGGCAGCGCCTTTCCCAGCGCGAAAAGGGTCTCGTTCTGGCGACCCTGGCGATCTTCGGCTTGCTCCTCGGACGTTATTTTATCTGGGCGCCGTTTGTGGACCGCAGAGAATCGGTCAAAAACCAGCTCGAGCTCCAACCGCAACGCCTGGAAAAAAATCTGCGCTACATCGATCGCAAGCCGGAAATCATGGCGGGGCTCGAAAAGGCCCGCACCGAGCTCAAGTCGCTCGAACCGATGCTCTTGACGGGAGATACTCCTTCGGTGAGCGCCTCGACCCTTCAGGAGACCGTGCAGGGCTTCGCGTCGAAGGGCGGCGCCCAGGTCATCTCCACGCGCGTGCTGGGTCCGGAGGCGATGGGCACGTTCACGCGGATTCCGATCCAGTTGGAGGTCACCGGGCAGATCGATCAGCTGGCCAACCTGATCCAGGGAATCGAATCCTCGCAGCCGAAGCTTTTATTGATCAATGAGATCAACGTTCGCTCCTTTGCGGTCGTCGGCGCTCCGCCGCGGCGTCCGGACGGTGCGGCGCAGCCGCCGCAAAATCTGCGCGTCAGCCTGATCGTCTCCGGCTTTATCCGCAACCAGTCCGCGGCTCCGTCAAAGGATGCCGCCTTGGACCGCGGGGTGAGAGCAAAAGAGAAAGAAGACGATGTCCGTGCGCCGAGAAGGCGCTCTGAGGAGGACTAAACGCGCGACCCGCATGGAACGAATCCCGAGTTAGCACCGGGATTTGCCGGTTTGCACCCGTGAAATTTACCCTCCGGTAACAGCCCTTTGCAAAATCTGCAATATCCGTTGACCTCGGGTTTTTTCCGGAGTAGGAATAAGGGGCAAATTTGCCTTGGCCCATGGGAGGGTTGAGTTATTCTTAAGCGGTCTTCGCTTCTGAGCCTTTTACTTCTCGCCGCTATCGTGTTCGTGGACGCGAGCATTTACCGGCTATGGCAGACGGGTCCACGGGATCTGCCGGTCACGGTGAAGCCCAAGCAGCCTCCAGCTCCCGAGCCGGCAAAAGAATCGGCGCCGGAGCTCCCGACAGCGAACACGCGCGAGGTTATCGCAAAAAACCTCTTCGATCCCGAACGCGGCGCAACCAAAGCAAACGAGCAAAAGAATCAAGCCGAAGAGGCGGCCAAGCAGAGAATACGCAACATGACATTGCTCGGCACGGCGATTTTAGGAAACAGCCGATACGCCATCATGCAGGAGCCGTCGGCGACGCCGCGCGGCGGGCCCACCAAAGCGCAGCCCAATACGAATACGGGGCAAATGCGGCTCAAACTCGGCGACACGGTGGAAGGATTCAGGTTGTCGGAGGTCAGGGACAAGAGCGTGGTTTTTACCAAAGGGGCTACTCGGGTCGAGGTGTCGATCGATTTCTTTAATCCCGGCCCGGAGCCGCCCCCAACCTCGGCGCCGCCCGCGCCGCGCACGCCGGTTCCGCCGAGACAGACGGTGCCGCCGCGCGCAGTCCCGCGCCCCGCCCCGGGCGCCGAAGGCAGCCCGCCTCCCGCGCCGCAGTCCAGCGTCGAGCGCGCGCGCAACGCTTTACGAGAACGGCAGCTCCAACCGCCGCAGCAACCGGAAGGGCGGCCGCCGCAGCGAGTCACACCGACGAACCCAGAGAACGCTCCGGCCGGAAGTCCTTGAGTGATAAAGGAGGGAAACATGGCACCGAGAATATCCCGCAAGAACCTTCTGGTTGCGGTCTTGATATGGTTTATTTTCATCTCCATTCCAGGGCCGGCGGGCAGGTTCGTGCGCGCGCAAGAGCGCGGCGAGCGAGAAACCGCAACCGAGGTGCAACCTCCTGAGGGCGACGAGTCGGAAGAGAAAGGCGCAGTGGCGCCGACTCCTCAAGCGCCGCAATCTCAACCGGTCCCGCAGACTCCGCCGGCTGGCCGCGGGCAACCGCCCGTAGCCACGCCCGAGCGGCGCCTGTCGCCCGCGCCGGCGGCTCCGCGCGGCGGCGGCGGGGAGATGGTGTCGCTCAATTTCAACCGCGCCGACTTGATCGAGGTCATCCATGTGTTGGCGCAGCATTTGCGCCTCACTTACACCATTGATCCCGACGTCAAAGGCACCGTCACGATCAACAGCGCCGAGCCGCTCAGAAAGGACGATCTGCTGCCGGTGTTCCATCAAATTCTGCGCATGAACGGCGCGGTGGCCGTAAAGAGCGGCGACATTTACCGTATCGCTCCGATCGAAAAAGGCAAAGGACTGGCGCGCCCCGTGGAATCCGAAAAAGACGGCGGCTATGCGATTCAAGTGGTCCCGGTGCGATTTTTCTCTGTCGCCGAGATGAAGCGGCTGCTCACGCCATTCGTTACGCCGGGAGGCGACATCTTCGACTACCCGCGCGGCAACTTTCTTATGATCGTCGATCTGCCTTCGAATATCCAACGGCTGATGGAGATCCGGGACATGATCGACGTCCAGACTTTTGTCGGCACCAAGACCGAGATCTATCAACCCAAGGTGGCGAGCGCCGACGAGCTGCAGGCGGAGATGACCAAGGTCATGCAGGCTTATGCTTCTTCGTCCGCGCAGCAGGAGGGATTCGCGGCGCAGTTTCTTTCGATTCCACGGATCAATCAGCTTTTAGTCATCGCCGACAGCGAGGCCGCATGGACTTACGTCAAGCGCTGGCTCGAACGGCTCGACACCCTGGGCGAAGGCCCGGGACGGAAAATTCACATCTATCCGGTGGAAAACGGCAAGGCATCGGAGCTGGCCGATGTGTTGACCCAGGTGTTAGGCATTACCGCCGGCGCGCAAAGGCAGCAGGGGCGGACGCTTGAGCAGATCCACCGGTCAACGTCGGGCGCATCGCCCCCAACGACGCCAGGTTTGCAGCGGACTCCGGGAATGGTGGGGACACCGTTTGGAGCCTTCGCCGTCGCGCCGGCGCAGCCCCAACAGCAACAGCCGACGACGCCGCCGCAGGCCACGACGCCGCCCAGACCGCAACAGCAGCAGCCCCCACGGCCGGGAGAGGCCAGGCCGGGGGACACGAGCCAGATTGACCAAGTTCGGATTGTCGCCGATACGACGACGAATACGCTGATCATCTACGGCAGCGCTCAGGAGTTTCAAAATATCAGAATGATCCTGAAAGAGCTGGACATCCCGCCGCGCCAAGTCGTGCTCGAATGTCTCGTGGCGGAGGTCAAAGCTGGACCCGACAGCAACTCGCTCGGATTCGATTACCAACTCGTTTTCGGCGGGACCCTTAAAGGAAAAGGGGGAAATACCGGGTTCACCGATGCTTTCACTTCGACGAAGGCTGCGCCCTTTCCCATCCAACTCGGCGCAACCAAAGGCCTTGCCGCGCTGATCGGCGACGACAGGGTCCGCGGTTTGGTCACCGCGTTGCAGAACGATAGCCGTTCGAAAATCCTCGCCTCGCCGACGATTCTCGCGACCGACAACCAGGCCGCCCGTATTCAGGTCGGCGACGAAGTCCCGGTCGCGACCGGGACGATATCTTCCGCCCTTACGGGCAGCACCGGGGTCACAACCGCGATTCAATCCCGCAACACGGGAAAAATCATGACCATCATCCCGCAGGTCAACTCAAAAGGACTGGTTAATCTCCAGATCAAAGTCGAAGTGAGCCGGCCGGCCGGCAACGTTACGGTGGGAGATCAGAGTTTCCCCTCTTTCTCCACGCGCGACGTTGAGACCACGGCGGTGGTCAAGGATGGCGAGGCTCTGGTGATCGGCGGCATCTTCGCCGAGGACCGCGACCGGAGCCGCAGCGGCATCCCGTTTCTCATGGACATCCCGGTGTTCGGCTGGTTTTTCCGCAAGACGACGGAGACTTTGACCGAGCGGACCGAGCTGATCATCATCATCATGCCGCACGTGATTCGCGACGTTGAAGAATCGCGCAAGGTCACGGACGAATTCAAGAAAAAACTGTCTACAGTCGCCGGCGAGATCGAGAATATGAGAAGAGGAGGGGCGAAAGAGGATCTCCCGCCGCCGAAAGTGCAGCCGGTGGTGCCCGACAAAGAATCGAGCGCGGCTCCCGAGCTGGCGCCGGAAGGGCGCGGCGCGAGTGCTCCCGGCGGCAACAACCAAAACGGCGTCATGCCGGCGGCGGTCAACGTCCAAGCGCCGCCGTCACCAGGCGCATGGAAAACTATCGTGAAGTTCCTCTCGTTCGGCCTGGTGGATTGACGCGAGCGCCCGCTCTTGCGCGTGAAGCCGTAGACCTATCCGAATTCGACGGAGAAGCTTGAGTCGGTCAAGCTTCTCCGTCCATCCCTATGTCCCGATCCGAGTTGCTCCATTTGCTCGAGAGGTTGCTCTCGCTTCCCACCGCGCCGTTTCACGAGCGGTTTGTCAGCTCGTTTCTGCGCGCCGAGCTTAAAGAAGCCGCTCTCGATTTCACTTTGGATGAATACGGCAACATCATCGCCGGCTGGGGCGACGAGCCGGCGCTCGCCTGCGTCGCGCACATGGACCATCCGGGGTTTGAGATTACCGACGCTTCGGGTGGTAGTGCGGAAGCTTCATGGTTCGGCGGCGTGGACGCCAAATATTTTTCCGGCGCGCGGGTGGTGATCTACGATCAAAACTCCGGCGCGGCGCGCGGCCGCGGCGTCGTCCGGAAAATCACCAGGAACCTCCAGAACAGAGTCGTGAAGATGGCGCTGCGGGTGAAAGGCGGCGCCTTCCCCGGAGACTTCGGTACTTGGGATCTCACCCCGTTTCGCCGGCAAAAAGAATGGATTCGCACCAAAGGCGCCGACGACCTGGTCGGCTGCGCCGCGATTCTTTCGCTGCTCAAACGGGTCAAAGAGCGCGCGAATCGGACCGGAGTGCGCGCGGTGTTCACGCGCGCCGAAGAGCAGGGTTTCATCGGCACCCTGGGGATGATTCGCGCCGGTCATTTGCCGCTCACGACCAAAATCATCTCCGTGGAAACCAGCAAGGCGCTGCCGGGCGTGGTCTTGGGCGGCGGCCCGGTGATCCGCCTCGGCGACCGCGCCAGCATGTTCGATCAGCGCATGGTGTTTTTCATGGACCACGTGGCGCGCGAGCTTAAAAAAAAGGACCGCCGGTTTCGTTACCAGCGACGGGTGATGGACGGCGGCACCTGCGAGGCGACGCCCTATCAGCTGAACGGCTATGTCGCCGGCGGCATCGCGATTCCGCTCCATAACTACCACAATCAGGGCAGGACGAAGATCGGCGCGGAGGCGGTCCATATCCGCGACGTCGAAGGGGCGATCGAGTTTCTCGTGGAGCTGGCGCTGCGGATGGAACATTTCGCCGCCGCCGCCGAAGCGGTGCGCGGCAGGATCGAAAGCGGTTGGGACAAGTATGGGATGCGGCTCAAAAACAAAGGTGAAAACGGAAAGCGGAAAGATGAAAACAGGGGATAGAGGAGGCCCACGCCGCGTTTTCATAACGTGGGGCGGTTTGTTATGATGGTTTGAATGCGAGGACAACGTGAATCCA
This sequence comes from Binatia bacterium, assembly GCA_036506735.1. Taxonomy (GTDB): domain Bacteria; phylum Desulfobacterota; class Binatia; order UBA9968; family UBA9968; genus JAJPJQ01. The sequence continues at coordinate 29,529 of DASXRG010000038.1, forward strand.
AAACAGCTTACGATTGAGAAAATTCAAGAAGCGCTGCGGCGGGAAAAATACATCTGCGACCGCTCGCTGGCGACCGTGGTGTATCTGTCGATCTCGATGGGCAAACCGGTTCTACTGGAAGGCGAGGCGGGGGTCGGCAAGACCGAAGTCGCCAAGGTGCTGGCCGACATCCTGGGCAGCAAGCTGATCCGTCTCCAGTGCTACGAAGGCCTCGACGCCAACACCGCGCTCTACGAGTGGAACTATCCCAAGCAGATGCTGCGCATCAAATTGGAAGAAGTCGGCCGGCGCGACCGCGCCGCGGTGGAGACGGAGATCTTCAGCGAGGAATATCTCGTCAAGCGGCCGCTGCTCGAAGCGATCCAGGGCGACGGCGCGACGCCGCCGGTGCTGCTGATCGACGAAATCGACCGCGCCGACATGGAGTTCGAAGCGTTTTTGCTCGAAGTGCTGTCGGATTTTCAGATCACGATACCCGAGCTGGGCACGATCCGCGCCAAAATGCGGCCCTACGTTTTTTTGACCTCGAACCGGACGCGGGAGATTCACGACGCGCTCAAGCGGCGCTGCCTGTACCACTGGATCGATTATCCGAGCTTCGAGAAAGAGCACGAGATCATCACGACCAAGTTTCCGGAAATCCGCGAACGGCTGGCGAACCAGATCTGTTCGTTCATGCAGCAGGTGCGCCAGATGAATTTTTACAAGCGCCCCGGGGTCGCGGAGACTCTCGACTGGGCGGCGGCGCTGATCATGCTGAGCCGCGACGAGCTGGATGAGAAGACCGTGCAGGAGACCGTCGGATGCGTCTTCAAGTATCGCGAGGACCTGCACCACCTCGAGGAAGAGTTGGCCGGGAAAAAGATCGATCTCGAAGCCAGGGAAAGCGACGCCTATCCGGCTTAGGCCATGGAAATCTCCGACGAGCTGATTCTCCAGACGGTGGAACGTTTCGGCGCCCTGCGCGGCCGGGGGACGGTGACGAACGTGCTCGCCTTCGGCCGGATATTGAAAGAGCTTGGGATCAAGCTCGGGCTCAGCCAGGTCATGGATTCAAGCCGCGCTCTGGAGTACGTGGACGTCGGGTCCAGGGAAGATTTTCGCGCGGTGCTGCGCGCGAACCTGGTTTCCGACAAAGACGCGCGCGCGCTTTTCGAGCGCGCCTTCGATTTGTTCTGGCGCGCGGGGCCGGTGCAAGAGACTTTGACCGAGACGTCCGATATCCCTTCGTTTCCATCGGACGACGCAAAAATAGAGCAGGGCCGCGGCGAGAATCTGGAAGAGCTCTTGGAATCGCTCGCCGGCGGCGAAGCCGGCAAAGACGGCGAGGCGGAGCAGGTTTCCATTCCGACTTATAGCCCGAGCGAGTCGCTCAACAAAAAAGATTTCAGCGACATGGGCATCGAAGAGAGCCGCGCGATCAGCCGGGCGATCCTGCTGATCGCGACCAAGATCGCGACGCAGGCGAGCCGGCGCAAGAAGCGGGCGACCAAAGGCGACGAGGTGGACCCGCGCTGGACGCTGCGCAAGAACATTAAATACGGCGGCGAGATCGTCGAGCTGGTCAACCGCAAGAAGAGGATCAAGAAAACGCGCGTCGTGCTCCTCTGCGACGTGAGCGGCTCGATGGACTGTTACAGCCGCTTTTTGATCCAGTTCATGTACGGCCTGCAGAACGAGCTGTGGGGCGTGGAGACTTTCGTCTTCAGCACTGCGCTCAGCCGCATCACGCATCTGATTCGCACCAAGGAGATCGCCGGCGCGCTGGAGCGAATTTCGCATTCCGTTGTGGGCTGGTCCGGCGGCACCAACATCGGCCGCTCGCTCGCCGCTTTCAACCGCGATTTCGCGCCCAGCCTGGTGACGCACCGGACCGTCGTCGTCATCATCAGCGACGGCTGGGACCGCGGCGACGTGTCGCTCCTCGAGCGCGAGATGCAGACGCTCAAGCGCCGCTGCTACAAGATTCTCTGGCTCAATCCCTTGCTGGCGAGCGAAAATTACGAGCCGCTGTGCAAAGGCATGCAGGCGGCGCTGCCGTATCTCGATCTCTTTTTGTCCGTGCACAATCTCAATAGTTTAGTGACGTTGGGACGGACGCTGCAAAAAATGGTGGCATAGAACCTCACCCTAGCCCTCTCCCGTGGGAGAGGGAAGGGAGAGGGAAAACTGATTCAAGGAGGCAAATACGATGGCTGGAGCAGGCATGTGTCATGACGTTGAGGAGAGCAAAGGTCCAAAAAAGGAAACGATCTACCATCAGGTGAAAGAGTTTCTCGACAAGGGCGAGACGCTCGCGGTCGCGACGATCGTCTCGACCAAAGGCTCGACGCCCAGAGAAGTCGGCGCGAAAATGGTCGTGACCGCCTGGGGCGAAATCCTTGGCACGATCGGCGGCGGCTGCGGCGAGGCGGACGTCAAGCGCGAGGCGATCGAGGTGATTCGCACGCGCAAGCCGAGAACCGTCCGCATCGATCTGCTGGACGACATCTCTTCGGACAGCCCGGCGGTTTGCGGCGGGATCATGAACGTGTTTATCGAGCCGTGGTGGCAGGAAAATAAGTGAGTTAGTGAGCAGTGAGCAGTGAGACGTGAGGAGTCCTGAGCGAAAAGTTTTTTCTGCTCACTGCTCACTTCTCACGCCTCACTGTAAAGGTCGAAAACGGTAACCGGATGACATCGTTAGTTGATGAGCTCATTAGAATCCAAGAGGAGGGCGCGGCCGGCGTATTGGCCACGGTGATCGAAGCTGAAAACAACGGCGCCGTCGAGCCCGGAGCCAATTCTCTCATCCGCGACGGCAAACCGGCCGCCGGCACGATTCGCGACGAAAAACTTCTGGCGGCCATTTTGAAGGAAGCGGACGCCCGTCTCAAAGAGGAGAAATCCAAACTCGTCGCTCTCAAGTCGCCGGATGCCGGCGCCAAAATCGAAGTCTTCTTCGAGGTCCTTCCGGCGCCGCCGAAGTTGATCGTCGTCGGCGCGGGCCATATCGCCGTGCCGCTGGTCAAATTCGCCAAGCTCCTCGATTATCACGTGACCGTGCTCGACGATCGCATCCTGTTCGCCAACCGCGAGCGCTTTCCCGGCGCCGACGAGATTCGCACCGGCGAGATGGCGGCCGAGCTCAAAGCGCTGCCCATCACGCCGTCCACTTACATCATTCTCATCACGCGGGGCCACAAGTACGACGAGCCTTGCCTGCGCGAGATCATTCATAGCCCGGCCAAATACATCGGCATGATCGGCAGCCGGCGGCGCATCAAGGCGTGCTTTCAGAGATTCCGCGACGAAGAGAAAATCGCCGAAGAGATCATCCAGCGGGTCTACGCCCCGATCGGCCTCGACATCAATACCGAAACACCCGAGGAAATCGCGCTGTCGATCATGGCCGAGGTCATCAAAGTTCGCCGCGGGGGCGAGGCGCGGTCGCTGTCGGGCAAATAAAAAATGGCGTTCAAGTGGTTCAAATCGTTCAATTCGTTCAAAATAAAAGATCGGATTGAACGGCTTGAACAACTTTTGAACATTGGCGGTCTAGCCGGCAGCAAACGGATACGAGGATGGGCAAAACGTTGACCGGGGTGGTGTTCTCCGACTTGGGCCGGGCCGCCTCGTTCATGGCATTGGCTTGGGTACAGGCTTCGCTCAAAGAGAGTCTCGGCTTCGCGCCCTATCCGGGAACGCTGAATGTGAGAGTGGAAACGGATCAAGGGAGAGAGCTATGGCGCGCCGTACAGAGCCAGGGGAGAGGCATCGAGATCAGCGCGCCGGACGCGGCCTACTGCCAGGCCCGTTGCTTTTTGGTTAGGATTGAAGGTAAACATCAAGGCGCGGTGCTTCTTCCGGAAGTCGAAGCCTATCCGGAGGACAAGCTCGAAGTCGTCGCTCCCGTCCGGCTCAAAGACGAGCTTAAGCTCGCGGATGGGCAGCGGATTACCCTGGAGTTCGTGGATTGAGATTCTATGCGTAGACTGATTGTCGGCATCTCGGGCGCAACCGGGGCGATCTACGGCGTGCGGATGCTGGAAATTCTATCGAAGATCAAAGACATCGAGACCCATCTGGTGATGACGCGCGCGGCCAAGATGACCATCCAGGTCGAGACGTCTCACTCGGTCAAGGACGTCGAGGCGATGGCGGACGTCGTGCACGACGTCGGCAACGTCGGCGCGAGCATCTCGAGCGGCTCGTTTCGCACCGAGGGAATGGTGATCGCGCCTTGCTCGATGAAGTCGATGGGCGGCATCGCCCACTCGGTCGGCGGCGATCTTTTGGTGCGCGCCGCCGACGTCATTCTCAAAGAAAGAAAAAAGCTGGTGTTGGTCGCGCGCGAGACGCCGCTTCATCTCGGCCATCTGGAAAGCATGGTGGCGCTCACGCGGATGGGCGCGGTGATTTTTCCTCCGGTGCCGGCTTTTTACCACCGCCCCAAGACGCTGGACGATATCATCAACCAGACCGTGACGCGTATTCTCGATCAGTTCGATATCGACGTGACGCTTTTCGAGCGCTGGAGCGACGAGCAGATGCGCCGCCATCCCGAGGCCAAGCGCGTCGTCTCCGTCGTCGCGCCCAAAGAAGTCAGGCCGGCAAAGAAATCCAAGTGATCTTCCTTTCGCCCCGCCATGCCTTCCACCAGGGGTAAGAAATCTCTCTCTCCCACGCAGCTGAGAAAGAAGGAGCATCTCGAGCTCTGTCTCGACACCCCGGCGGTCGCCGGCACGGCGGGCACGGGTTTGGACCGCTACGCGTTCGTCCATAACGCGCTGCCCGAAATCGACATCGACGAGATCGATCTCACGACGACCTTCCTCGGCAGGCGGCTCAGGGCGCCGCTCGTGATCTCGTCGATGACCGGCGGCTTTGACCTGGCGCGCAAGGTCAATCGCAACTTGGCGGCCGCGGCACAGCAGCTCGGACTCGCGATGGGCGTCGGGTCGCAGCGCGTGGCGCTCGAAGAGCCGGGCGCCGCCGATTCCTTCAAGGTGAGAGATCTGGCGCCGGATGTCCTTCTGCTGGGAAATCTGGGCGCGGTTCAGCTCAACTACGGCTATGGCGTCGAGCAATGCCGCAAGGCGGTCGCAATGATCGGCGCGGACGGATTGATTCTCCATCTGAACGTGTTGCAGGAGGCGGTTCAGCCCGAGGGTAACCGGAATTTCAAGGGGCTCGCGCGGCGCATCGCCGAGGTCTGCCGCGCGCTCGACGTGCCGGTGGTCGCCAAGGAGGTCGGCTTCGGCATCTCGGCGGACGCCGCCTTGCGCTTAAAGCAGGCCGGCGTCGCCGCCATCGACGTGGCCGGTCGCGGCGGGACCTCATGGTACGCGGTGGAGGCGAAGCGCGCGGCACGGAAGGGAGCGGCCGTCGAGGGCGCCTTCGTGGACTGGGGCATACCGACCGAGGAGGCTTTGATCGCGGTGCGGAGCGCGCTGCCGGATATCGAGCTCATCGCCTCCGGCGGCATCCGCAACGGCCTGGACGTGGCCAAGAGCATCGCGCTCGGCGCCAACGTCGCCGCCATCGGCCAGCCGCTGCTTGCGCCGGCTTTGGAATCGGCCGACAAGGTGATAAAATCACTCGGCAAAGTGATTCACGAGATCAAAGTAGCGATGTTGTGCGTCGGCGCGGGCGATCTCGCGGCGCTGAGGACGGCGGCGCTCGTCAGGAGATAGTGCTGAGGGCTGAGTAGGGGCGGTTCGCGAACCGCCCCTACAAGTGTTCTGGTATGTCAGTCGAACTCAAACAACAGATCCTGGCTTACATGGAAAGCCACAATACGATGACCTTGGCGACGTGCCAAGGCGACGCGCCGTGGGCGGCGACGGTTTTTTATGCCAGCGACGGTCTGCGGCTCTATTTTTTTTCCGTGCCTGATTCACGGCACTGCCAAAATCTCGCGGTCAATCCGAAAGTCGCCGTCACGGTCCAGGAGGACTACCGCGACTGGCAGAAGATCAAGGGCATCCAGCTCGAAGGCCGCGTGGCGCAGGTGGATTCTCTGATCGAAAAGGGCAAGGCGATGGCGGTGTATGCGCGCAAGTATCCCGAGGTCATGAAAATCTTCACCCATGCGGGAAGCGGCGCTTTGTACCAGGCGTTTCTCAAGGTCAGGTTCTATTGCGTGGCGCCCGAGCGGGTTTTTTATATCGACAACGAGCAGGGTTTTGGAAAAAGGCAGGAACTTATACTCAGGGATGAGGGATGAAGGCGGAGCGATGAATCGAACCCGAAAAATAAAATCGAAAATTGGCGGCGCGCGAGGCTAGGAGGCAAAATGTCACAAGTTTTAGGCACGGAACTCACGGAGGAACTGTTTCACCGTCTCAAAGGCGACGCGATGGCGTCCAAGACCGACAAGGCGATCGTCGTCGTCACCGTCGATGAGACGGGCTGGGCGCATCCGGCCATGCTTTCCTATTATGAAGTGGTCGCCAAAGACCGCTCCACGATCGATCTCGCGATCGGGAAAAGCAGCACGACGGCGAAAAATCTCCGCCGCACGGGAAAAATCACCCTCTTGATCACCGACAGCGACCTCAACTACTATGTCAAGGGAAACGGGCGCGAGATCAAAGAGACAATGGACGGCGTGCCTTTTATGTCGCTGTTTCGGGTGGCCGTGGCGCATCTCCTGGAAGACCTGGAGCCGGACTCGATCATCACCAGCGGCGTGACCTTCGAGCGGCCGCAGAAAAAAGAAGTCGGCGAGATCGTGGAAAAAATATTTCAGGGAGTGCGCCGAGAGCCGTGAAGCTCAAGCGTAAAAAACTTTTGGTCGTGCCGCTTGCCGTGATCACGGTTCTGGGGCTGGCCTACTGGGGGCTGCGCGACGGCGCCAAGGAATCGCCTTTTGTGACCGCGCCGATTCAAAAGGGTTCCATCACGCAAGTGGTCTCGGCGACCGGCACCTTGCAGGCGGTGGTGACGGTGCAGGTGGGCAGCCAGGTTTCGGGAACCATCGAAAAGCTCTACGCCGATTTCAACAGCAACGTAAAAAAAGACCAGGTGGTGGCCCAGCTCAATCAGGACAAGTTCAAGGCCTCGGTCGACCAGGCGAAGGCGAATGTGCTCGCCGGTCAGGCCAATCTCGTCAAAGCCAGAGTCACGGTCGATGACACGCGACGAACGTTGGAGCGCAGTAAAGAGCTGCGCCAGCGCAATTTGATCTCGCAAAGCGAGCTGGATACGGCTCAAGCCGCCCATGACGCCGCGGTGGCGCAGTTGGACGTCAATCAGGCCCAGGTCGCGCAAGCCCAAGCGTCGCTCAACCAGTCCGCCGTCGATCTCAACAACACGACGATCCGTTCCCCGGTCGACGGCATCGTCATCTCGCGCACGGTCGATGTCGGTCAGACCGTCGCCGCGTCGCTGCAAGCGCCTATCCTGTTCACCATCGCCAATGATTTATCCAAGATGGAGGTGCATACCAGCGTGGATGAGGCCGACGTGGGCGGGATCTGGGCGGGACAGTCGGTAACGTTTACCGTGGACGCCTATCCGGCGCGCCGCTTCAAAGGCAAAGTGTCTCAGGTGCGCAACGCGCCTACGACCGTGCAGAACGTCGTCACTTATGACGCGGTCGTCGGCATCGACAATAGCGAGCTGCTGCTCAAGCCCGGGATGACTACGAACGTCGAGTTTCTCGTGAGCCAAAAGACCGACGTCCTCAAGATTCCCAACATGGCGATCCGTTTTCGGCCGCCGTGGGAAAAACAAGAGGGGCAGGATCTCATCCGCCAGGCGAGCCGCGGCGGCGCGGCCGGCGGCGCCGGGCGCCGCCGCACGCGCGCGGCCTCGACTACGCCCGACAAAAAAGATGGCGGCCGGACTGTCAAGGTTTATGTTTTGAAAGATCAGGAAGTGGTCCCGGTCGAAGTCCGCGTCGGAATCACCGACGGCTCTTTCACCGAGGTGATCGACGGCGAGGTCGCCGAAAAGGATCCCGTCGTTCTCAGCATGTCGGAGAGCGCGAAATCCGGCAGCACGCCCGGCAGCGCCAATCCCTTCCAGCCGCAGTCGCGAGGTTTCGGTTGGTTCAGGTAGACAGTCTCATTTCCATTCGCAACATCGAGAAGGTCTATCACATGGGGGACATCGAGGTGCCCGCGCTGCGCGGCGTCAACTTGGATATCCACGCCGGTGAGTTCGTCGCGATCATGGGCGCTTCCGGCTCGGGCAAGTCCACTTTCATGAATATCTTGGGCTGTCTCGACCGGCCGACCCGCGGGAATTATTTTCTCGAAGGCCAGGAAGTCGGCTCGCTTTCCTCGGACGAGTGGGCGAGCATCCGCAATCGCAAGATCGGCTTCGTATTTCAGGGATTCAATCTGCTTTCCCGGACCTCGGCGCTGGAAAACGTCGAGCTGCCGATGATGTACAACGGGCTGCACGGCAAGGACAGGCGCCAGCATGCGCTCGAGTCACTCGCGCTGGTCAGCTTGGGAGACCGGCTGCACCATATGCCGAACCAGCTCTCCGGCGGGCAGCAGCAAAGGGTCGCGGTCGCGCGCGCGTTGGTGAACCATCCGTCGCTGATTTTAGCCGACGAGCCGACCGGAAATCTCGATTCGAAAACCAGCGCCGAGATCATGGAGCTGTTCCAAGCGCTGAACCGCCGGGAGGGTCTGACGATCGTCCTGGTCACGCACGAAGCCGACGTTGCGGCGTACGCCGAGAGACAGATTCATTTTCGCGACGGCCTGATCACTTCGGATGAGAGGAAGTGAGGAGTGAGAAGTGAGCCGTGAGCAGATAAAGAAGGGGAATGGGTGGACTGCTCACTACTCACTGCTCACGGCTCACTAAAAAAATGGGATTGATGACGATCAGAATTGCGCTGCGCGCTCTGGGGCGGAACAAGCTCCGCTCTTTTCTCACGATGCTGGGGATTATCATCGGCGTCGGCGCGGTCATCGCCATGGTCGCCATCGGCGAAGGCGCCAAGGCGTTGGTCAAGGCGCAGATCGCCAGCCTTGGGACCAACGTCATCGTGATTCTTCCCGGCTCCAGCGTCCCCGGCGGCGTGCGCACCGGCTTCGGCGGGGTGCGGACTCTGCTCGACACCGATGCGCGCGCGGTGATGGATGAAATTCCTTCGGTCGCCTTCGCGTCGCCGTCGCTCAGGAGCATGCAGCAGGTGATCGTAGGAAATCAGAATTGGGCGACGTTGGTTCAGGGCGTGTCGCCGGAGTTTCAACAGATCCGCGATTGGCAGGTCGAGGACGGCCGTTTCGTCACCGACGGCGATTTGGACAGCGCCGCCAAAGTCGCGGTGATCGGGCAGACCGTGGCGGACAATCTCTTCGGCAACGAGGACCCGATCGATGCCGTGATCCGCATCCGAAATATTCCTTTCCGGGTCGTCGGAATATTGCAGGCCAAAGGTCAAACCGGACAGGGGACGGATCAGGACGACACGATCATGATTCCTTACACCACGATGCAAAAGCGAGTCATGCGGATTACCTGGGTGCAGAGCATCCACGTCTCGGTCGCCAGCGCCGAGCGCATGGAGGAAGCCCAGCAGCAGATGACGGCGCTGTTGCGCCAGCGCCACCGGATTCAGACCGACCAGGAGGACGATTTTATCATTCGCAACTTGAGCGACATCGCCCAGGCGTCGTCGAGCACGACCCAGGTGATGGCGATTCTCCTCGGCAGCATCGCGTCGATTTCGCTTTTGGTGGGCGGCATCGGCATCATGAACATCATGCTCGTCTCGGTGACCGAGCGGACGCGCGAGATCGGCATCCGCATGGCCGTCGGCGCGCGCAGCCGCGACATCATGTTTCAATTCATCGTCGAGGCGATGGTGATGGCGGCGTTCGGCGGCGCGCTCGGGATTCTCCTCGGCATCGGCAGCTCCAACCTGATCCACCGCTTCATGGAATGGCCGATCCTCGTCCGTCCCGACATCATCGGCATCGCCCTGCTCGTTTCAGGCGGCGTCGGAATCTTTTTCGGCTTCTATCCTGCACAAAAAGCGGCGCATCTCGATCCGATCGAGGCGCTCAGATATGAATAGCGCGCCGGCTACTTGAACACGCCTTCTTTTTCCAATTCGCGGAGCGCGCGGAGATCGACGAAGTCTTCGAACTTCGCGGTCTTGGCTTTGGGCTCTTTCTCGGACAGTTCTTCCAACACGGTTTGAATGCCCGCGACCGTGGGGAACGGCCGCACGTCGAGGACCTTGGCGCTCCGCGTCGCCGCGTATTCCAGAGTCTCAGGGTCGTTGGTTTTGAGCGCCGCCTGAATTGCGGCTTTGGCGGCGTTGCGGTCGGTCTTCAGCAATCGAATGCCTTCGGAGACGCTCTTGACGAATGCCTTGACCAGCTTGAAATTGCGCTCGATGACCGGCCCCATCATGTGAAAGGTGAGGAAGGGATACTCGAGGTTCGTATCGGCGAGATCGGCCAGAATGTTGAACCCTTGTTTCTTGGCGAGCGGAACGAAGTCGGCCGCCATGATCGTTCCATCGACGCTCCCCGCCATGATCGCGGCCATGCGCGACGAAGAATTTCCGATCTGCAGCACGGTCACGTCTTTTTTCGGATCCAGCCCGGCCTCCTTGACCAAGAGATCGGTCATGAAGTGGGACCCCGAGCCGAAGCGGCTCACGGCGACCTTCTTTCCCTTGAGCTGCTTCAACGCAGTGATCGATGGGTGGCTCAAAAAAACGTGGTTGAAGTGGTTGGCGACCGCCGCGACGATGCGCATATCGGCGCCGCGGAGCTTCGCCTGCACCGATTCCGAGCCCTGGGAAAAAGCGATGTCGAAGCTGCCTCCGATCAGCCCTTGCCCCAAAAGCGAGCCGCTGCCGACGTAGACGATGACCGGGTCCAGACCATTTTTCCGAAAGATGCCCTGCCGCTTGGCGATTTCCAGCGTGTACTGGCTGATGCCGGTCCCGCTGTAGCCGACGTTGAGCTTCTGGAGGTCCTGAGCTTCGGCCGGATGCAACGACACGAACCCGAGCGCCGCCGACAACATCAGAATTCTGATCCGGTTCATGACCCCTCCTGAAGAGCGCGCGTTTGAATCGAACCGGAGCTTAGCAGATGGCGGCGGCTTGTCAATTGTGAAACTCTTCGTTAAACCAGCTCGAAATCGATTTCGCTCCGAAACGCGTTGATGCGCGCGACTTTGACGCGCACGGCGTCGCCCAAGCGGAATTTTCGCCCGTGGCGCAGGCCTTAGCTCAATAATTTTTGACGTGCATTTCGGGTATTTCTTCGGTAAAATTTCACTTCTACACAGCTATCACATTGTACCCGATGTCTTTTGAAAGAAAAAAAGTTCATGGGAGTCATGTGACTTAAGTTCACGAGGCATAAATCTTACTAAATCTATTGCGGTGAACGAGATCAGAACATGAACACTCAACCTTGAGTCGAGTCCAACCGATAGGAAGAGTTGATGACTAAAGTCTCAAGCTTCACGGTGGGCGAGATCTACACGAATGACCAGATTCGTTTCTCGCTTGACGTCGAGAATCTTGGAGGCATTCGACCAGCGCTCGGCCCTGATCGGAACGTAAGACACGTCGCTGTACTGACGGCTGCCGAAGATTCTGGAAGACTAAGATCGGAGAACCCGTATTATGATCGCATCGAGGGCGATGTTCTGACCTATACCGCGCAAGGTCGTGAAGGCGATCAAGAACTTACGGGACGGAACAAGCGGCTCATCGAGCAATACACAGTTCCGACGCCATTGTTTGGTTTCGTCAATCTTGGGAGACAGACGTATCGATTCCTCGGCCTACTGGAACTACTTCGCCATTACCAAGAGAGGCAAGCAGACAAGAGGGGGAACATCCGCAGAGTCTGGTCGTTTGATTTTCGTATTTATGGCTCTCCACGTGTGGTTCCCATCAGTGAAGCGAAGACCCTGACTGCTGCGCTGCTCGCACAATCTCGTCAGAACAATCCGCTTGTAACTTTGGACCGAGAAGTTGCTAGTACCCCTGTGGTCGATTTGCCTTCGGGCATCAGATCGGCAGGAGAGATTGAGAGTGTTCGGATGAGACTTTTCCAAATTGCGCCGCTTGAATTCGAGCACTTTGTCAAGCTGGTCATGGAGAGGAGTGGTTTTGTAGAGGTTGCAGTTACCAGGGCCAGTGGTGATGGCGGAATAGACGTGAACGCTTATGTGGAAAATGGAAATGACTTCTTTGCGGGTACCCACGTCCAAGCTCAAGTAAAGCGGTGGCGTCATGCAGTGGGCAGTCCAGACATAAACAGCTTTAGGGGGGCATTGAGCACGACCGCTAAGGGAGTGTTCGTGACTACTAACGCTTTCACAAGAGCCGCCGTGACTGAGGCAAGCCATGCGAACAAGCCATCGATCAGTCTGATTGACGGACCACGGCTCTCTGCCATTTTGTTGCGCCTGAACTTGGCCCCACAGTGAAAAAACCTAGGAGGATAACCTATGCTTGCTTTAGCCATCCCTATGGATACCGACTCCCGAGGAAATACGATTGTTGAGACGAATGCGGGGAATGAATTAAAGGCACGGCGATGGCCACAAGATTGCGAGTTTCAATTAGTGGCCTTCGGCCCAGCCAGCACCACTTGCCAAATAGTGTGGCCCGCGCAACTTGCTGAAGACATTGCCACGGCGTTACAACAGGTGGATCGCCTAGGCAATTCCCGGGGAGTAAAGCCTGACTGGTACCGAAGACTTCATCACTATTCTAAGGGAATCGAACTGCGGCGGCGTCAACGTTCGCAGCGTTAGTGCAGAAAGATGATCGTAAAATCTCATTGCTCGGCCAAATGTTGGTGGATATTCATCTTGACTTTCGGATGGTGTTGAGGCAGGAAAGTGAGGCGGTATGGCGAAAAGAAATTCCAGACGGCAGTCTCCGAACATTGGTCAGCGGTTCACTTCTCTGGAAAGGCTTGTTCGGACCGGGTTTCGCCAGACAAATGCCGGATTTCGAAGCTTTCAGAAACATACGGATACAAAGTTTAGAGCTGTCCATTTTGATCTTCGGAATCTCCGCAGAGAAATGAATGGGCGGTTCGCCACGGTCGACGACCGGATCGATCGGCTGGCAAGCCACGTTGATGGCTTCATGAAACTGCACGAGACCATGGACATCGAGATGAGAGTCATGAAAGAGCAAATGAACCGTTTTGAACAAAGGCTGAAGCGTTTAGAAGCGGCGCAGGCGAGTTAGCCTAGTCCGAGTGCGAACCTTTCTCTAATTCCGTCTACCCCAGTTCAAAATCTATCTCGCTCCGGAACGCGTTGATGCGCGCCACGCGGACGCGCACGGCGTCGCCCAAGCGGAATTTTCGCCCGTGGCGCAGGCCTTTGATGAGATATTCTTTCTCGTAATACTGGTACACGTCGTCTGTGAGAGACGATAGCTTCACGAGCCCTTCGATGAAGTAATTCTCCAGCTCGACAAAAAATCCAAAGTTCGTAAGGCTCACGATGAAGCCGTTAAATTCCTGGCCGATCTTGTCCATCATGAACTGCGCCTTCTTGAGATCGACCATCTCACGCTCCGCGTCCATGGCGATTCTCTCGCGCTCGGAGGTGTGCTTGCCGGCCTCCTCGAGATAGCGGTCGAGCTCTTCCTTTTCCTTGGCTTTCAGTTTTTTCCCGCGCAACACTTCCTCCAACGCGCGATGAACGGTCAGATCGGGATAGCGCCTTATCGGGGAGGTGAAATGGGTATAGCAGGTCGAGGCGAGGCCGAAGTGGCCAATGTTCTCCGGCGCGTAGTGCGCCTGCTTCATCGCGCGGAGCACGACCCGATTGACGACTCTTTCCTCCGGTTTGCCGCGACAGGCCGCGAGCAGTTTTTGCAGCTCCTTCGGAGTCATCCGTTCTCGCTTGAGCGGCAGCCGATATCCCAGACTTAAAAGAAACGGCGCGATTTCCTCGAGCGCTTCGTGCTCCGGCCCCTCGTGCACCCGGTACAGCAGCGGAAAATCTTTTTCTTTCAAGTGGCGCGCGACCGCCTCGTTGGCGGCGATCATAAACTCTTCGATGATCCGGTGCGCGATGTTGCGCTCGGCGCGCACGATGTTCTCGGGCTTTCCCTGGAGGTCCAGAATGATTTCCGCTTCGGGCAGATCGAAATCCAAACTGCCGCGCGCCTTGCGCTGCTCCCAGAGGAGCAAGGCCAGCTCCTCCATCAGCTTGAAACCGTCCACCCGATCGCGGTAGCGCTCCAGACACTCGGGGTCTCGGTCGACGAGGATGCGGCGCACGTACGTGTAAGTCATGCGCGCGTGGCTGCAAATGACGGAATTGAAAAAACGGCTCTTGATCACTTCGCCGCGGTGGTTGATCTCGATCAGCGCGGTTTTCGTCAGCCGGTCCTGTTTCGGATTGAGACTACAGATTCCGTTCGAAAGCTCTTCGGGCAGCATGGGCAGCGCGCGGTCGGGAAAATAGACGCTGGTCGCCCGCTCGTAAGCGTCTTGATCGAGCGCCGCGCCCGGCTTCACGTAGTAAGCGACGTCGGCGATCGAAACGTAAAGGTGGTAGACGCCGTCTTTCTTTTCGACGATGACGGCGTCGTCGAAGTCGCGCGCCGTTTCGCCGTCGATCGTGACGATCGGACGGGAGCGCAGATCGACGCGCGAGGCGATCTCCTTGGGATCGATCGCCTGGGGAATTTCGGTGGCTTCGCGCCGCGCCTCCGGTGAAAAAACGGCCGGCAGATTGTATCTAAAAACAAGCGCCCGGGCCTGAATGTCGGGGTCTTCGGAATTGCCCAGTGTTTCGACAAGATCGGCCTCGGTGGAAGAATAGCCGGTGCCGTAGCGGGAGATCTCGGCGGCGATCACGGCGCCTTTTTCCGGCCGGGGACCGCCGGCCGCAAGCGGGATGGCCGGGGCGACGCGCAAGTCCATCGGAATGAGATAGCCTTTGCCGTCGTGCTCCTCGTACGTGCCAATGAGCCGCTTCTGGCCGCGCTCTAAAATCTGCACGACGTGGGTCTCGTCGCCGCCTCTTTTGCGGTCGACGCGGACCATGACGCGGTCGCCGTGCATGAGCCGGCGCATCTCGCGCCGGCTCAAATAGAGATCGTCCTTGCCGCGCTCGTCGAGGATCAGAAAGCCGTAGCCGTCCGGATGGGCGTGGACTCTGCCGGTCGCGCAGTTTTGCCCGTCCGGCAGCGCGTAATGGTTTTTTTTCAGCCGGACGATTTTTCCCTCTTTGGCGAGCGCTCGGAGACTGCCGACGATTTCGTTCAAGTCGTCGCGGGCGGCGCCGATTCCCTTGAGGATCTCCGCCGGCGTCAGGCGCCGCCGCGGCCGGGAAGAGAAAAGGGAAAGAACTTTCCGTTCGATGTTTGGATCGGCTGCCATCGATTTCAGTATGACGGATAAAACACGGGGGATGAAGGGATCGGCGCGCTCATTCTTCGTCCGCGAGCTCACGCATCAGCCAGTCGTCGCCGACATCGGCCGGCCGCGGGATCTCGGTCAGCTGAATTTCATGCCGGAGCGAGGCCATGAGAGAGCGGCCGACGGCGAGGAAATCCTCGACGATCAGCACGACGATGACGGCTTTCTTGCGGTCGATGGTGCGAATGATGCCGATGCCTTCGTAAGATTCGATGATGAATTTGACGTAGGCGATGTCTTCGGTGCGGAGCTCGAAATAGATTTCGTGCATATTTTTTGCGTAAAGGGTTAAGGGTAAGGGGATCGCCTGACGCCTCACGCCTTACCTTTCACGTTCCGCGCTAGAGGCCTTTCTGGGCGCGCTCGCGCCGATTCTTCTTTCTGGGCTGTTTTTCTCCCTCGCCGGATGGCGTGTCGATCTTCTGCTGCGCGCCTTTCTCGACGGGCTCAGCCAATTTTTGCAGGTCCGGTTTTGCCTGGACGTGGGGCAAGGTGCCTTCGAGATGGAAGGGCACCGCGAGCCTGCCTTGGTCGTCGACCATCGTGCGGACGTTTTTGTATTCCTGCATCAGCTCCCGGGTGAATTGCGGCGACATGACAAGCGTAGCGTCCCAGGTCATTTTTTTGTCCAGGCCGACCGAGCCTTCGGCGCGGACGCTGTAATGGGGAGCCGAGAGCAGGAGGTCGTTGCTGTAAATCTTTCCCTGTTTGATCGTGAAGGTTGCGGTGAGAGAATCGAAGGGCGTGTCCTTTCTTTGGGCCAGCGCGATAAAGCCGGCAGGGATGCGCACTTTGGACATTCCCGGCAGCTCGGGGACCTTCGCGAACACGAGCTGCATCAAATTAAAATCCTTGAGGGACCCGTTCCTGAGTTGCGTCTCTCCTTCGCCGTCGAGACTCTCGGGCAGGGCCGAAATGTTTTTGCTCTCCGCTCTGAGCTTCGCTTTGACGTTGAGCTTGCCGTCGATATGGTCCTTGAAGCGCGGAAATTTCTGGGACAACAGGGCGTTCACGTCCATCGACTCGATATTGGGATCGAGAGCCAGCCGCAGCGAATTTTCCGCGCCGGTCTGCCATGATCCGCTAAGGCGGAGGCTGCCGCCCAGCGCCTGGAATGACAAATTCTTAAAGCCGACGGCCGCCGGGCTCCACGCGACGTCGCCGCGCAAATTGCGGTAAGGGACTTCCTGCAGGACGCCTTCGGGAGAGGAGAGGGTGCCGCGGACGACGGGCTTGCCGTCTTGGATCCGCAGCTCGCCGGTGCTCGTCACCGATTTCATCTCGTCGGTCTTGGAGACTACCGCCGCCATCAGGTCGCCGGGGGCCAACTTGGCGGCGCGGAGCGTATAGTGCAGGGACGGCCGGAAAAGGTCCGGGACCGCGCCCTCGAGCGCTACGTCGGAAGAGCCAGCGCGCAGCGCGAGCTGCTCCACGCGCGCGTCTCTGCCGCGAAAGACGATCCGTCCGGTCGTCCGCTCTACTCCGCGGCCGCTTTTTTTGTCCTTCACCTGAACGTCCTGCAGATCGACGCTGCCGCGCACTTCGAGGCCGTCCTCGGAAGCGAGATTCTTTTTCACCGCGAGGTCCCAGCGCAAATTTCCGCCCACGTTGTAGCCCGAGAGCGGCAGAAGCAATTTTTCCCACCCGGCGAGATTCACCCCATCGGCGCTGACCTCGACCGTGAGGCGCGGCTCGGCCACGTCCTCCAGCGCGCCCGAGAATTTCAGTTTCGAGTTATGGATCGCGAGCGCCGATTCTTGAAAGACGAACCGATCCCTTTGGCGCTCGATTTTCAACTCGACGTCGACCGGAACGCCTTTGGCCTTCTTGAACCAATTGCCGTAGAGGATTTCGCTGCGTTCGGCCTTGATCCTGGCATGCATTTTCAAATCGTCCAGGCGGCCTTGCGCGCCGGCCGCGACGCTCACCGGCCCTTCGAACAGCAGCGACGCGGGCAAGGTCTGGCGGAAGAAAGGAATGGTTTTGAGCTGCTCGAGGGCGAGCGGGTCGATGACGATCTGCGCCTTGATCACGCCGTTTTCCCACGCGCCGGTCTGAGAAAAATCCAGCTCGCCTTTGACCGTCGTGTTGTTTTCCGTCGCGCCGAAGAGCGGTCCGGTCAGGTTCAGCTCGGTGAAGCGCGGCCGCGCCACCGTGCCCAGCAATTTGGTTTCGATCGCGAGCGGTCCGGTCGCGTCCAGGTGGCGCACGAAGGGCGTTCTGAGCGCGGGGATCGCGCGCGTCAATCGCGGCAGCAGCAGGGAATCGCAGCGCAGTTGCAGGTCGAGCGGTATCTGGCTCCAGGTTCGATCCGGCGCCCACGGTCCCACCTGCCCGTCGACGCTCAGATTGCGCCCCTGGCCTTCGAGGACGCTGGAAGTGAGGTTCACTTTGGCCGTCCCGGTCCGGCCGACGCCTCTTACGTCGAGATCCACTTTGCGCAGGCGAACTTCGGCCGGCTCTCTGGAAGAGCGGTCGATATAGTCGACGCTGCCGTTTTTTACGTTGACGCCGGTGATCAGGAATGCCGGCGCGCCCGGCCCTTTTTTCTTCCGGGGCTCGGCCGGCGGCGGTGATTTTTTCTCCCGGCTCGCCAGCGTCTCGATGTTCAGCGCGCCGGTCTCGTTCTTGATGATCTGGATTTCCGGCTCGTCGAGGACGAATCGGTCGATCTGAAGCTTGCCGGCCAGAAGCGGCAGCCAGCGCAGCTGCATCTTCAACTCTTTGGTTTGTATGAACGGCGTCGCGGCAAAGCGCGGATCTTCGGCGATGCGAAGGTCCTTGGCCGATACTCCCGGGCCGCCCCAGAAGCTCACCTTCAGCTCGCCAAAGGTCACCGCCCGGCCGAGCGATTTCTGCAGGTCTTCCTGGATGCGCGCGCGATTTCTGCCGACGACCGCGTTCAGCGAAACGCCTAAAATGAGCAGGAGAGAAGCGAGGACGAGGAAAACGATCGGGACGACTTTGCGACTCATTTTGGGACCGGGGCGGGACGAACGCGGCCGGCTTAAACAATGCTCTCGACGATCGTCGCGATGCCCTGGCCGACGCCGATGCACATGGTCGCCAGTCCGTAACGGCTGCCGCGCCGCTTCATTTCATGAACCAGGGTCGTCATGATGCGCGCGCCGCTGCAGCCCAGCGGGTGACCGAGAGCGATCGCCCCGCCGTTGACGTTGACTTTATTCATATCCAGGCCGAGCTCGCGCACGTCGGCGAGGACCTGCGAGGCGAACGCTTCGTTGATTTCGACCAGATCGATCTGGTCGATCGTGAGCCCGGCCCGCTTTAAGACTTTCAGCGTCGCCGGCACGGGGCCCATGCCGAAATAGGCCGGATCGACGCCGGCGACCGCGGAGGCGACGATGCGCGCCAGCGGCCTCAGCCCCAGCGCCCGAGCCTTCTCCGCGCTCGCGACGAGGAGCGCCGCGGCGCCGTCGGAGATCTGCGATGAATTTCCCGCCGTGACGCTGCCGTTTTTCCTGAACAGCGCCGGCAGGGCCGCGAGCTTTTCCATCGAGGTGTCGGCCCGCGGGCCTTCGTCTTTGTCGTGGACGACGGGATCGCCGCGTCTTTGCGGCACCGCGATCGGGACGATCTCGTCCTTGAACCGGCCGCTTTCGGCCGTGCGGAGCGCGCGCCGGTGGCTTTCGAGCGCGCAGGCGTCCTGGTCCTTGCGGCTCACCTGATATTTCTCCGCGACGTTTTCCGCGGATTCGCCGTTGCTGATCAGCGGGTAGAGCTCGCCCAGACGGAGATTGGGAAAACGCCAGCCCAACGTGCTGTCGTAGACCGTGACGTTTCCCTGCTGGAACGGCACCGCGCTCTTGCCCATCACCCACGGCGAGCGCGTCATGCTCTCCACGCCGCCGGCGATGAACAGGTCGCCGTGGTCCATCTCGATCGCCCGCCCCGCCTGGTTGACCGCTTCGAGGCCGGAGCCGCACAGGCGGTTGACCGTCGCGCCGGGAACCGTCATCGGCAAGCCGGCCAGCAGCGCGGCGTTGCGCGCGACGTTGCGCGAGTCTTCGCCCGCCTGGTTGGTGCAGCCGAAATAAACGTCTTCGACCTCGTCGCCTTTGACGCCGGTGCGCTGCACCAGCTTGTTGATGATATGGGCGGCCAAGTCGTCGGTGCGGACGTCTTTGAGAATGCCGCCGTGGCGCCCCATCGGAGTGCGCACGGCTTCAAGGATAAAAGCTTCTTTCATAGTATCCGAAGTCCGTCACTTGTATTCGTAGAACCCTTTTCCGGCGCTCTCGCCCAGCCAACCCGCGCGGACCATTTTATTCAGCAGCGGCGCCGGGCGGTAACGGTCGTCGCCGGTCTCGCGTTGAAGCCCTTCCAGGACCGCGAGGACTTCATCGAGCCCAATTCGATCCGCCCAACGAAGCGGCCCCGACGGATAGTTGACGCCGAGCCGCATCGCCGTGTCGATCTCTTCCGCCTGAGCCACGCCTTCGTCCAAGCTGCGCGCCGCCTCGTTGATGATAAGGCTCACGACGCGCGGGAAGATCAACCCGGGCGCGTCTTTCACTCGGACCGCCTCTTTACCGAGCGCGCGGAAGAAGTTTTCCGCCTCGATCAGGGCGTGTTCCCCAGTTTTTAGCCCGGAAGCTAATTCTATCACTTTTTTTTCTTTAAGGGGATAGAACGTGGCGAAGCCGACGACGCGCTCGGGCCGCGTCGTCCACGAGGCGATGCGCGTCGTGGAGGAGCCCAGGCACGAGGTCAGGATGACCGAGGACGGAGATTGCGCGTCGAGCCGCTCGATGATTTGTTTCTTCGCCGCGTCGTCTGCGGCGCAGGTCTCGATGACCAGCGGGGCCGAGACGGCCGCGGTGTAGGCGTCGGAATAAATCTTTGCCTCCACGCCGCCGGCTGCGCACAGCTCGACGGTCTCCCGGGCCAGACGATTCTTGCCGATGACGGCGACGCTATTTTTCGCCATAGGTGTAAAAGCCCCGGCCGGTTTTGCGCCCGAGATTTCCCGATTCGACCAGGCGCCGTTGAATCGGGCTCGGACGAAATCTCGGATCGTGGAAGAAAGACTCATAGAGCGAGGTCGTCGCCGCGAAATTGATGTCGTTGCCGATCAGATCCATCAATTCGAAAGGCCCCATGGGGAATCCGCCGGCGCCTTTCATAACGCGGTCGATCGTCTCGACGGTTGCGCCGCCGTCCTCCAGGATGCGCAGCGCTTCGTTGTAGAACGCGCGCGCGACTCGGTTGACGATAAATCCCGGCGTGTCCTTGGCCCGGACCGGCGTCTTTTTCATCGCGCGAACAAGCTCCGTCGCCCGTTCCATGCTGGCGCCGCTGGTGCGCTCGCCCTGAACGACCTCGACGAGCGCCATGAGCGGCGGCGGATTGAAAAAATGGGTGCCGAGCACGCGCTCGGGCTTTTGCGTCGCGCCGGCGATCGCGGTGACGGAGAAAGAGGAGGTATTGGTCGCGAGCAAGGTCTCCGGCCCGCAGACTTCGTCCAGCTTTTTGAAGATCTCCCGCTTGAGCTCGAGCTTTTCCGGGGCGGCCTCGATGATCAGGCCAAAACCTGCGAAGTCCTCCAGCTTCAGCGTTGAGGAAAGCCGGCCGATGATTTTGCCCTCTTGCTCCGCGGTGAGCTTGCCGCGCTCTTTGCTCCGCTGAAGAAAATTGCGGATCCTGCCGAGCCCTTTATCGATAAACTCTTGCGAGACGTCGTAGACGAGAGTTTCGAATCCAGCCTGCGCGGCGACTTGAGCGATGCCGCCGCCCATAGTTCCGGCGCCAAGCACGCCGATCTTCGAGTTCGAGCTGGCCATGATTTAGAAGAAATTTATTTGCCGGTGAAAACGGGCGTCCGTTTCTCCAGGAACGCGCGCACGCCTTCGTCGTAATCGGCGCTCTTGCCCGCGATCTCCTGGAGATAGGCTTCGTATTCGAGCTGGGTCGCCAGGTCGTGCATGATGGCGCGATTGACCGCCCGCTTGATCAGCCCGATGCTGCGCGGCCCGTGCGCCACTTTTTCCGCGATCTCGCGGGCGGTGCCGGCGAGCTTGTCGGCCGGCACCACTTTGGCCACCAGGCCGATGCGGAGCGCCTCCTCGGCGTCCACCGGCTCGGCGAGCAGGAGAAGCTCCATCGCTTTGCTGAGGCCGACGAGACGCGGCAGAATGATGCTGCCGCCGCAGTCGGGCGCCAATCCCACCCGGGCAAAGGCCTGGATAAATTGCGCCGCTTCGGACGCGACGCGGAGATCGCAGGCGAGAGCGAGATTGCAGCCGGCGCCCGCGGCGACGCCGTTGACCGCGGCGAGCGAAATTTTTTCCGTTCTTCTCAAGCGCAAAATGATCGGATTGTATCTTTCCCTGAGCGAAGCGCCGAGCGAGCCTTTCTTTTCCGGCGTGCGGCCTTTCAGGTCCTGCCCCGCGCAAAAGGCGCGTCCCGCGCCGGTCAGCACGATCGATCGAATGCTCTTATCCTCGTCCGCGTCCTTCAAGGCTTGATGAATCTCGCCGTTCATTTGAATCGTAAAAGCGTTCATCGCCTCGGGCCGGTTCAACGTGATCGTCGCGACGCCGTTTTGCTTGCCGTAGATGATGTTCTCGAAGCTCACGTCTTCTCCTGATTCATTTGCCCCTGAACTCGGGCTTGCGTTTTTCCAGGAACGCTTTCATGCCTTCTTTTCGATCTTCGGAAGAAAACAAAAGATAAAAAGACTTCCTTTCGAACTCCAACCCTTCGTCCAACGGCGTATTCAGCGCTTTGAGAATCGCCTCTTTGGCGAACTTGACCGCCAGCGGAGGCTTGGCGGCGATCTTCTCGGCGATCTGCTTCGCTTCTTCGAGCAGGGACTCGACCGGGACCACTTTGTTGACCAGGCCGAGGCGCTGCGCCTCGGCGGCTTCGATGGGTTCGCCGACCAGAACCATTTCCATGGCGCGATATTTTCCGATCACGCAGGTTACGCGCTGGGTGCCGCCGCTGCCGGGTATCGTCCCGAGGTTGATCTCGGGCTGGCCGAAGCGCGCGGTTTCCGACGCGACGATGATGTCGCAGGAGAGCGCCAGCTCGCAGCCGCCGCCCAACGCATAGCCGCTGACCGCCGCGATCACCGGCTTGGAGATTTTGTTGATCCGGTCCCGGAAGGCGAGGCGGCCCTGCAGGCGGTCGTCGAACGGCCCCGCGTCGGCCATCTCTTTGATATCGGCGCCGGCGGCAAAGACTTTTTCCCCGCCGGTCAAGATGATCACTCTCACTTCCTCGTCTTGATCGAACGCCTCCAGCGCCAACGCCATTTCCTTGACCAGGCCGTAAGAGAGGGCGTTCAACTGCTGCGGCCGATTCAAAGTGACGATCGCGATCGCGCCTTCCTTTCCGACCGCGATATTTTCGTAGCTCATAATTAGGAGAGCTATACACTAAAAACCTAGAGGTATAAAGGCTTTACGGAGTTTGACAGCCTCGGCTCGGTTTGCGAATATGTTCCGATCATGGCCAACCGGACCGAGCCTTCCACGCGCCACTACGACGAGAAATTGCAAGAGCTCCTCAAGTGCGCCGCGAAAATCTTCGCCGAGAAGGGTTTTCATCGCACTTCGATCCGCGACATCGCCCGGGCGAGCGGCATGAGTCTCGCCGGCCTCTATTATTACTTCCGCACCAAAGAAGAATTGCTGTATCTCATTCAAGAGCGTTGCTTCTTGACTTTGCTGCAGAGGTGGGAGACAACAGGCGACCCGAAAACGGATGTCCGGGGAAGGATCCGCGCGTTCGCCGAAAATCACCTCAGCTTTTTTTTCCACAACACGTTCGAGATGAAGGTCATGGCGCACGAGGATGAATCGCTGACGGGCGAATTCGAGGAAAAAATCCTGATCCTCAAGCGCCGCTACGTGAAAATCTTGATGGATCTCGTCGCCGAGCTGCAGGGGCCGGAGCGCGGCAAGGAGGTGGATCTGAGAACCGCCACGTTCGCGCTCTTCGGCATGATGAACTGGATTTATACCTGGTATCATCCCAAGCGCGATCTGCCGCTCCCGGAGTTGATCGAGCAGATGATGCGCATCTATTTTTTCGGCGCTCTCAAGGCCGGGAAGGTCGAAGAGCCGTGGTTCGCTTCGTCCGCCAAGACCGGAAAAGGGGCGTTTTCCCTCTGGCAGAACGTGCCCTAACCTGCGCCGATGAACTGCCGCACAATTTCGTAGGAACCATGATGATCTCGGTTGGATCGAAGGCGCCCGATTTCGCGCTCAAAGGCATCTATCAGGGACGCATCGCCGACTATTCGCTCAAATCTTACCCGGGAAAGTGGCTGGTCCTCTTCTTTTACCCGGCGGATTTTACCTTTATCTGTCCCACCGAAGTCACCGGGTTCAGCAAAATGGCGCATGAGTTCCGCGCGGAGGAGGCGGAAATTTTGGGCATCAGCGTCGATTCGCTCGAAACGCATCGCGCTTGGGCGGAGGAGCTCGGCGGCGTGGATTATCCGCTGCTCAGCGATGAGCAAAAAAAAATGAGCCGCGCTTACGGGGTTTTGGAAGAAAAAGAGGGAGTGAGCATTCGGGCCACCTTCATCGTC
Organism: Binatia bacterium; assembly: GCA_036506735.1. Lineage (GTDB taxonomy): Bacteria > Desulfobacterota > Binatia > UBA9968 > UBA9968 > JAJPJQ01. Next base: position 53,472 of record DASXRG010000038.1, read on the forward strand.
AATCCGGCGAGAGAAATCAGCTACTTTGTGGCGAGCCACATGAACGTCGGGCGCAGCGTCGAGGAAACGCTGCGCGTTCTCAAAGCGCTCTGCACCGGGAAACTGTGCCCGGCCGAATGGCAGCCGGGAGAAACCACCGGCGAGCTGCGGCTTAAATACTAAATGCAGACTCGTTAGGGGTAAGGCGTAAAGCGTGAGGCGATTTGCTCCTAACCCCTTACGCCTAACGATTCACGAAAATATGGGCCTCGACGAAATCCGGCAGAAGCGAGCGCTGGTCGAGAGCCGGTCGCGCATCCGCGAGTTTGTCTTCGGCATTCAGGACGGGCTCATCAGCACGGTGGGCCTGTTAGCAGGTGTTCAAGGCGCGACGGAAAACAACCTCGTCGTGGTTATCACCGGTCTCACTTCGATGTTCGCCGGCGCCGTCTCGATGGCGACGGGTTCGTATCTCTCATCCACCGCGCAGAAGCAGATTTTCGACAAGGAGCTGCGCGAAGCGGAAGCGCTGGCGGAGCGAGAGCCCTATCTTGCCGCTGAAGGTTTGCTCAACGCGCTGAGTCAGGAGGGCCTGAAAAAAGAACAGAGCTATCGCCTCGTCAAGCTCCTCGCCCAGGAAGAGAGAGTTTTCCTCAGAACGTTTCAAGAAAAAGTTTTCGGTCTGGGAACGGCCGAGATCAACCGCCCATTTCAGGCCGCGCTGGTGATGGGACTCTCTTTTGTCGTGGGATCGATCATTCCCTTGCTGCCGTATCTCCTGCTGACGGGGATGAACGCGCTCTATTGGTCCATCGCGCTCGCGGCAATGACGCTTTTCTCCGTCGGCGTCTTTAAGGGATATCTTGCCGCCCGGCCGCTTTTTTCTTCCGGCGTGGAGTTCTTTTTCATCGCCGTCGGCGCGGCTCTGCTCGGCTACCTTATCGGTCTTGTGGTGCAATATTTCTTTCCGGGCGTGGCGGTTCCGGTAGGCTGAGCGCCGGCGTGTATCCGTCGACCAGGCTGCGCAACAAGGTCAGGTTCTCGATATCTTCCTTCAAATCCGGACCCTTCGGCGTCTCCAAGCACATCGGGAAACCCCAGAAACGCTGATCGTTCAGCAGCAGCCGAAACCCCTCGACGCCGATGTGGCCCTTGCCGATGTGCTCGTGGCGGTCCACGCGCGAATGAAATTCTTTTTTCGAATCGTTCAAGTGAAAAGCCGCCAGCAGTTCGAGGCCGATTGTTTCGTCGAATTCTCCGAACGTTCTCTCGTAGCCGTCGCGCGTCCGGATATCGTAGCCGGCGGCGAAGGCGTGCTCGGTGTCGAAGCAGACGCGCAGGCGATCATTTTCTTTCGTGGCGTGGATGATGTCGCGGATTTGCTCGAAGCGGTAGCCGAGACAGCTTCCTTGTCCGGCGGTGATCTCCAGAGCGATTCGAACTTTGAATCCGGGACAGGCCGTGTGGATCTCGTCGAGCGAGCGGGCGATGATTTTGATCCCCTCCTCCTCGCCCGCGCCGACGTGAGCGCCGGGATGAGCGATCAAGTACGAGATGGACAAAGTCTCGCAGCGCTCCATCTCGTCGATGAAGGCCCGGATCGATTTTTTTCTCAGGGTCTCATCGGGAGTGCCGAGGTTGAGCAGATACGAATCGTGCGCCACGACCGTGGCGATGCCGGTCTCTTTTCGATTCTGTTCGAAGCCCTGTATTTCTTCTTTACTGTACGGCTGGGCGGCCCATTGGCGCGACGACTTGGTAAAGATCTGCATGGCGTCGCAGCCGGCTTTCTTCCCGTGGAGGAACGCGTTGCCCACGCCGCCGGCGATGGACATATGGGCGCCCAATAGCGGACCTCTCTTTCCATTTTTAGGTACAGGTTTCATCTTCTTTGATTGCCCCGCATCGTTGGTCATCGACTCGTCGTTAGGCGTGAGGGGTGAGGCGTGAAATGAGAATTTTTCCGATCGCCTATCGCCTCACCCCTTACCCCTCACGTTTCTCCTGAGAAGTGCCTCTTTTCCACGAGCGGCAGCGAGATGCTGCCGGCGCTCAGCAGCCGGTCGTGGAATTTACCCAAATCGAAGCGCGCGCCGAGCTTCTCCTGCTGCGCCGCGCGCAGGCGGTTGATGATCGACCAGCCGAGCGCGTAGCCCATTGGAATCGAAGGCGACTGGCTGTACCAGTTGAGATCGCCCTCGGCCTGCGGGCGGGGGAAGTGGAGCTCCCGGACCATGATATCCGCCGCCTCATCGTACGTCATCCTCCCGGTCTGCGTCTTTACGTCGATGATGATCCGGAGGGCGCGCCACAGACGGTCTTTCAGCATCACAAAGCGGTGCTCCTCGGTTTTCAAAAAGCCCTGCTCTTGCATGAGCTGCTCGCAGTAAAGCGCCCAGCCCTCGTAGAAGACCGACGACTCGTTCATCAAGCGCGGCAAGGTGCAGGCGGCGGGAATCGAGTTGGCGACGGTAAACTGCAGATGGTGGCCGGGATAGCTTTCATGCACCGAGGTATTTTCAAGTCCGGTCCAGTTGTGCTCCCTCAGCAAGTCGTCGTCGTCGACCGGCGTGACGTAGTAGTAGCCGATCTGCTCGGGATCTTTCGGTGACGGCGAGAGATAAGCCGCAAAAGGGACTTCGTGGCGCTGGAACTCCGGCGTGTGGACGACGCGGAGTTGCTCGCGGGGCGGAAAGGAGACGAGTCGTTTTTCGCGCACGAAATCCCGCGCCGCCTCCATCGCTTTCTGATAAACCGCCAGCAGCTCGCTCGCCGCCGGGTGATCTTCCTGAATTTTCCGCGCCACTTCCTCGATGCTTTTCCCCGGCGCGATCGTCTCGGCCGCCGCCGCCAGCTCTTTCTTGGTCTCGGCAAAGAGCTTTTCACCGAGAGCGAGCAGGCTCTCGGCGTCCTGGCTGAGAAAGTGGCGCTTCTTGAGCAGCAGGTGATAATGCTCCGGACCGACGGCATAGACGCCGCGGCTGCGCGGGAGAAGATCACGGGCGAGAAAATCCTGAAAGACACGCGTCGCGCCTTTCGCTTTGTCGACGGCCGCCTGGAAGCGTTGCGGCTCCTTGAGCGCATTCTTTACTCTCGGGATATTTCCCAGATTGTCGAGGAAAGACAGGCCGCCCTGCGCCGACTCGATCGCCATCTCGGTCCAGAGCCGCGGCGGGTTCGCCTCCGGGCGACTCAGATTGGCGATGCCCTGCTCGATTATTTTCGGCGAGCTTCCGAGCCGCGCGAGAAGATTTCCGATCACGTCGTTGGTCGGCCGGACGGTCAGGATATAAAAGTGCGAAGTCGAGAGATAGAGATCGGGCAGCTTGAGGCGATAGTCTTCTTTGTTGAATTCGTAGTTGTCGATCGTGAGCCGGCCTTCGAGCAGCGCGTAGTCGAGGGTATCATCCGGGTTCAAGCCCTTGATGGAGACTTGTTTCAAGCGCTGCAGCGAATCTGCCGCAAAGCTTTTTTCCTCCCGGTACGCCTCGTCCGTATAGTCTTTCAGCCGGTGGTCGTATCCCTCGATCCCGTAATGAATCGCCTCGGTGGGATGCAGCTCGAAGTAGCGCTTAAAAAACTCCGCGCAGAACTCGGCGAAGGAAGCCATTCATGTGACTTAGCACGATAACTCCGCCGGCGCAATTTTCCGTCTTGTAATTCCTTGGGCAGCGACGGAATATTGGTCGATGGCCCGGCCCGCATCCTCTAAGCAGCGGCAATCGCCCGCTCCGAGCGCCTTCAAAACTGGCGCGGCGACACTTTCATGGGGTCCGCAGCTCATCGGCTGGATCGCACTGGCCGGCTGCGTCGCCGCTCTCACGATCTTCAAGCTGGGAAACAACGACATCTGGATCCATCTCAAGACCGGCGAGTATGTGCTGCAAACCGGCTGGGTGCCTGTCACCGACCCTTATTCCTTCACCGCGGCAGACCACGCCTACGTGGCCCACGAGTGGCTCGCGGCCGTGCTCTTCTACCTCGTCTACGCGCCTTTCGGCGTAGTCGGTCTGACCGTTTTCAAGGCGCTCGTCGTAGCCGCCGCGTGTGTCTTGCTCTACGGCGCCGCCCGCACCGCCGGCGCGCGCCTCTCGGTGATGCTGCCCGCTTTCGGCCTGCTTCTTTACATCGCCGGCGCGCGCTATATCGAGCGGCCGCACATCTTCGCTTACCTGATGGCGGCGATCTATCTCTGGCTCTTCTTCCGCTACCGCGACGGGGACCGGAATCGCCGCTGGCTTTACCTGATCGTTCCGGCGGACGTCGCGTGGACAAACCTGCACGGCAGCTTTGTCCAGGGCCTCGCGATGCTGGCGGTCTTCGCTCTCGGCGAAGGTCTCGCCTACGCTCGTGCCCGGATGCTGAGCGCGAACCGCGAGCAGACACTTCCCGCACGCGATCTAATTGTCCTCGCCGCGCTCGTGCCGGTTTGCGTCGCGGCCTCGCTGCTCAACCCCTACGGCTTCAGAATGCTGACGTTTCCCTTCGAACTAACTGGGCTCGAGCTGTTCATGCAGAGCGTCTACGAGTGGAAGCCGCCTTACGACTCCGCCTACAACAGCTCGACCATGTTTGTCCTTTACCTCGTCTGGGTTGGGGCACTCTGGACGAGCTTTTTCATCCGCTACCGTGACCGGCGCCCGCTGGCATGGCTCCGCGCCGGCAACGCGCTCCTCCTCGGCGCGCTCGCTCTCGTCTACGCGCTCTTCGCCGTCTTCTGGTTCGAGAACCCGGCGGTGCACTGGAATCCGGCGGCTCTCGCCCGGCTGCTGTACGCGCTCCTCGGGCTATTTTTTTTCTTCATCGTCTTGAATCATCGCTCGGTGGACTTCACCCACGGCGGGCTCGTAGCTTTTTTCTACCTCCTCAGCCTGCGGCACAACCGGGCGGTGACGGATGCGGTCATGGCCACGTTTGTCACCTTGGCCGTCTCGGCCTCGGCGCTGGGCGAGGGCGCGCTCCGCGATACACGCGTGGACCGATCCAATCCGCTTGCCGTCTTCATCGGCGCCGCGATTCTGCTCGCGGTCGCGGCGCACGTCTCGCTCGTTGGTTACTACTTCGCCTTTCGGGGCAAGCCGCGCGAGCAGGGCTTCGGCATCGGCCCCGAAATGCCGACCTGCGCCGTCGACTTCATCGAGCGCGCCCGCATCTCGGGCAACGCGTTCGTCTCATACTCCGAGGCGGCGCAGCTCATCCACCGGATGTATCCCGCGGTGAAGGTCAATATGGACTCGCGCAACGACGTGTACGGGGAGGCGCTCTATCGCGAGTATCTGGCCGCCCTTGCGAGCCCGGAGGCCATGCAGGCGTATTTGCGGCGCTATCCAGTGGATTTCTTCCTGTTGTCGTATTACCCGCGAGTGCCGAAGATTTTCGCGGCGCTCGAATCGCGCGGCGAATGGGCGCCGGTGTACTACGACGACGCCTGGTCTGTGCTGGTTCGGCAGAAACCGGAGAACGATGGGCTGATTCAGCGGGAAGGGTTCCGGATTCTGCGCCCGTATCCGCTCGTCCCGCAGGAGATCGACGGCAGCAACGCGACGCAACTCTTCGGCGAGGCCGAGCGGGCAATACGGAATTGCCCCAGCGCGGTCCTCGGCTACTTTATGAAAGGCGACGCGCTGCGCGCCCTCGGCCGACGGGAGGAGGCGGTCGGTGCTACCCGCGAGGTGCTCGCGCGGGACCCGGAAAACGTTTTTGCCTATGCCCGCCTGGCCGAGGACTATGCAGCCATCGGAAAGCGCGCTGAGGCGATCGAGATGCTCGAGACGGCGGTCCGGTTAAATCCGAAGTTCACAAGAGCGCGCGAGTTTCTTGCAGAGCTCCGCCGGCGCCGCTGATTTACGCTCTAGTTTCCTACAGGTGCGAACAGATCCTTCAATTTCGGCCGCCGGGAGATATATCCCTGCTCTTCGGCGTACTGAAGAAACTTCTCGAGGACAATTTGATTTTGCGGCGTCAGGCCGTGCTGGAAGGGCTCCTTGCCGAAAGCTTCTTCTTCCTCTTCGATAACCAGAACGGCGCTGGGCAGCGCGAGACGCTTGGGATATTCATAAGACTTGCGGCAGATTTTTTCCGCTTCGACGAACGCGTTGACCAGGCTGTTAACGATCCACGGTTGTTCAGCGACGAGAGATTCCCGCAGCACGACCGTGTGCGTGATCGGGAAGATTTTCGTCCGGCCGAAATATTCCGTGATCTCGCTGCGGGGATTTTTGAACACGCGGCGGATGCGCGGATCGCCGGCCCTGAAAGAGGCCGGGACGTTCGGCGCGATCAGAGCGTCGATCGCGCCGTCCAGCAGAAGCGACTCCACGTTCCGTTCCCGAACCGCGATGCGCACTCCGTCGGGCGGCTGAAATCCCGCGCCTTCCGGCTCGGAGGTGAACCAGAGCATCTCTTCCGGACGCACGCCGTAAAATTCCTTGATAATTCCCCTGGCCCACAGCCCGACGGTGAGCCGGTACTGATCCATGCCGACTTTCTTGCCCCGCAAATCTTCCGGCGCGCGAATGCCCGAAGACGGCGAGCAAAAGACGTATGGGTGGATGAACATGCGCATGGGAAAAACCGGCAGCGCGATGACCGGCTCGCCGCGGCACCTCGCCATCGCGTACCAGGAGAGCGACATTTCCGCGATATCGAATTCCTCGTAGACGGGACGGAGACACGCTTCTCCCGGCACCGCCGGACAGGGCTTCAATCTGATTCCATCCGCTGTCACTGCGCCGGAGAGTATCGGGCTGGTCCGGTGATAATCCGCCAGCATCAAGGTCAGATTCAGATCGTGAGGCATCCATCCTCCTAACGTCCCTGGCCGAGCGCCTTGGCCGCGAAAGTTCCGATAAAAAATTTCTCCGCGCCGCCGATCTTCCTGGCGTCCGCCTCCAGTCTGGCCGCGGCGACGATACTGTCGATCTCTTCTTTCGTGATGGAGATCGAATAGAGGTCGGCGAAGTGCTCGACGACCTTTCTGACGGTCGCGGGATCGCCGTAAGATTTTTTCTTCAAGACCGTGGCGATGACTCTCTCCGGGTCGGTCTTGACGAGATCCATGCCGCGCTTCATCGCCTTGAGTAAAGACACGGCGCCTTCAGGATCGGTCTCCGCTTTGCGCCGGCTGGAAAGAATGACCACAAAGGGGAATCCCGTCACGACCTTGCCGATGTCGAACAGCACCGGAAAGCCTTTGCGCTCGAGCTCCAGCTTTTCCATGAAAGAAAACGGCGAGGCCTGAATCCTTCCCGCTTCCAATGCCTGCGCGCGTGCCGGACTGTTGCCGACGCCGTAAAGAACCTTGTAATCCCGGTCGCGCACGAGTCCTTTTTTCGCGAGCCCTTCCACGGAAGCGAACTCCGCGATTCCGCCGGCGCCGGTGACGCCGACGACCTTGCCCTTGAGATCATTGGCCGTCGATATCCCTTTAGCGCCGATCAGACTGTAGTCGATGTAGGGCTGCATTCCTCCCACGATGGTGAGGGGGGCGCCTTGCGCGATCGCCCGCACGGAAGGGACCGAGCCGGCCAGAGTATAATCCACGTCGCCGCCGATCAGCGCGGCGATCGCCGTGGGTCCGCCGATGATGAAGACCGGTTTGATCTCCAGCCCCTCGGCGGCAAAGAAGCCCAGCTCCATGCCGATCACCAGCGGCAACGTGCTGCTCAACGTCGGCGTCTGGTAGGCGAAGGTGACCGGTTTGGCCTCGAGTGCTTCGGGCGCGGCAAGGAGGACGATGAGCCAAGCGAAAAAGCAGCCGCGCAGAATCCTCTTCACTTCGCTCTCCTCGTTGCACCGCTCGTCTACGCCAGCGGCGCCAGGCCCGACGCCGCGACCGCTTTGCGGATTCCCTCGACGTGTTCCGGGCGGAGCGGCTGAAACGGCGGCCGCACGGTCGAGCGCGGGAAGCGCCCGCGCGCCGTCAGCGCCTCTTTCTCGACCACCCAGTGCTGCATGAGCGGCTGCTTGTAATAAATCGCGTTCGACAGCGGCCGGATCTGATTAAAGAGCGCGGTCGCTTGTTGCATCTGGCCGGAATGGGCCAGCTCGAAGAGCTTGGTGATGAATTCGGGCGCGACGTTGGAAAACGAGCTGACCGCGCCGTCGCAAGTCGCAAACCGGATCAGGAAAAGGCTGCCGTGCGCGACGAGGAAATTGATCTTGCGCGGAAAGTCCTGAAACGCGACCCAGGCTTCCTCGTAATCGAAGGACGAATCTTTGATCGCGACCACCTGCGGCACTTTCTCGGCGATCTTCTGCAGAACTTCGACCGAGTACATCAAGCCGGTCTTGGCGCCATAGCGGAAGACGATCATCGGCAGGTCCACCTTCGAGGCCAGCTCCTCGAAGCACGGCACGATCAGCTCGGGACGATCGACCGCCCCGAACGCGAAATGCGGGATCGGCATGACCAGCAGCCCATCGGCGCCGGCGGCCTTGGCGTCGCGCGCGCATTCGACCAGCTCGCGCGTGCTGAGGCCGGTGCAGCCGACGACCATCGGCATATGGCCCGGAATTTCGGCGCGCGCGAGCTCGGCGACGCGGATTCTCTCCTTCGGCGTCAACGATTCGAGCTCGCCGGCGTGGCCGCTGATGACCAGGCCGCCGATGTCGTGTGTGATGAGCCAGCGGAGGTGGCTGCGGTAGGCCTCTTCGTCGATGCTCGTGTCCGGGAACATCGGCAGGTTCGCCGCCGGCAAAACTTTTCTGAACTCTTTGAATCCAGCCATGGGTGTCTCCTCTTATGATTTCAGTCCTTCCACAAACTGCTCGCGTTTGAGCCGGTCGACCAGCGTTCCGTCGATAAATTCTTTCGGATCGCGGCGCGCGGCGTCCGGAAACTCGTTGCCGAAGTTTTCCAGGATCAGACGCGTCCCCTCGACCGTCGGCGCGGCGTAGTCGGGCAGCAGCGAGACGACGAAGTCGTATTCCATCCTGATGAGCTGGGGATCGTTCATCCTCATGTATTTGGCGATGATCCGCTCGCTTTCCGGCCGGTGGCGCTTCATGGTCCAGATCGCTTCGGTGAGCGACTTGAGATAGCGGTAGGCGACGTCGCGATTGGGGCCGAGCCAGGCTTCGTCGACGACGACGGAGGTCCAGGGGAAAGGAATGCCCATCTGCTGCGCGGTAGCGAGTACGCGAAAACCGAGCGCCCGGGCCTGCTCGGTCGCTGCGGCGCCCAGGAACGTGTACTGAATTTTGCCGACTTTGAACGCGGCGAGGCGGCTCGCGTCGCCGCCGAGCTGCAAGAGCTTCAGGTCTTTTTCCACGCTGAGGCCGGCCTTGCGAAAAAGATAACGAAAACCCTGATCGGTCGAAGAGCCGAAGCGGGAAATTCCTCCTACCTTACCCTTCAACTCGGGGATCGCCTTGATCTCGGGCAGGGTCACCAGGTTTGCCGCCAGGAAAGGCAGCGGGTTGGCGAGGATCAACAGCTTGATTCCTCTCAAGCGCGCTTCGATCGAAACCGGCCCGCCGCCCGCGACCTGGATGCTGCCGCCGACCAGCGCCGCGATATTCATCGAGCCGCTGTTGATGTAGAGCAGGTCCACGTCGAGACCGTGCTTCCGATACAAGCCGGCGTCCTGGGCGACCCACAAGTACGATTGGCTCGCGTTCAGCGCCGAGTAGGCGACGCGGAATCGGTCGGCGGCGAACCCGCGGGCGGGAAGAGAGATCGCCAATAAGACGGCGAGTCCAAACAACCTGTTACGACGCCTCAATTGAAGCCCTCCAAACTTGGCGCTGCCGCAGCCGATCGGTCCACCGCAGCGCTAGGACCACAGTCTCGTAAAGCGCTCGCCGAACTGGCGCGCAATCTCGCGCGATTCGATGACCACGCTGAGATCGTCGTACAGGAAGTAAGAGCCCGCCGACCAGTTGTGGCTGCCGACGATCACGCGCTCTCCGTCGACGATCACGAACTTCGAGTGCAGCAGCTTGTCCGCGGGATCGAAGCGGCAGGCGACGCCGGCCTGGTCAAAAAGCTGCTTGGCGGGCGCATTGATGATCGCCGAACGATAAGGATCTTCCTCACGGTCCTGGTCCATCAGCACCCGCACTTCGACGCCGCGACCGTGCGCGGCGATCAGCGAGTCGATCAGCGCGCGGGTCGGGTGTTGCGGCGACGCGCACGCGATGTGAAACATGCAAACCTCGATCGTGGCCCGCGCGTCGTCGAAAAGCGCGGGCAGAGCGCGGTAGTATTCGATCCCGGAAAGGACGCCCATCCATTCGGCCTCGGTCTCGGGCGGCGTCAGCGGCGTCGGCACTTGGCGGATGCGCTGCGCCCGTGCCGCCGGGTGCGGGTCTTGAGCCGTCTCCGCCGCCAGCATATCGAGCGCCGCGGCCAGCCGTTGCCGCGCGCCGTCGCCCGGCTGTCGACCGACCAGGGTGGCCACGTCACGCGCGAAATCGCCGGAGGCGCGCGGGTATTCCGGCAGCGTCTCGCCCGGACCGTCGAACCAAACCGCCCGTGCAATCTGGTCGCGCCGCTGCGCGCCGATTCCTTTCACCCGGTCATCGAAGTCGTCCAGCGAAGCGAACCGGCCGTGCGCGGTGCGCTCGTCGACGACCCGCCGGCAGACGGTTGCATCCAACCCGAGCGCGGCCAATTGCTCGACCGGCGCGCGGTTGAGCCGCACGCGCTCGACGCGCTCGATCACCGAGCCGAGCTTGGGGATCGCCGAGCGGTGCTCCATTTGCCCCGGCGGCACCGGAGAAGCGGCCGCCTGCGCCATAAGGTGGCGCGTCGCTTCGTGCAGCCACTGCCGCGCGATCGCGGTACATTCGGCGGCCGACCTCGGCTCCTCGCACAGCGGCAGCCCGCCGACATGTTTGAGGACGCGAGCGACCACCGGCCGGAGTCCGGTCAAATCCACGCTTGCCTCCACTCCGGCCGCGTCGCCGAGTTGCCGCAGCAGATCGTCGGTCGCGAGCGCTTCCCACTCGAATTTGTACATGGTCATTTCACGAACGCCCGGCTCCATTGCTGCTGGAAGAGCGCCGCGACGTGGGCGGCGAAATCGGGCGAGAGCACGAGCACGCTGTCCTGCGTTTGATCGCCGAAGGCGCCGGCGGACCAGTTGTGCGACCCGGTGAGCACGTAGTCGTCGGCGACGACGAACTTCGCGTGGCTGCCGCGCACTTTATGGCTCGTCAGCCAGCGGCAGGGAATATCAAGCTGTAAGGCCCGGGCGCGGGCCAAATCCGCCGTCTGGGCGATGCCGAAGTTGTCGCGCGAGCCGCCGAGCAGGAGCCGGACGTCCACGCCGCGCCAGCGCGCTGCGGCCAGGTCCTCGAGCAATTCGTCCACGATCAACTCGGAATCGCTGAGCGGCAACGGATCGACGATGAACAGGCTGCACAGCAACGAGCGCTCGGCCGCCGCCACGAGCGCGCGCACCTCCGAGTGATACGCGCCGTCGGAGACCAGGCGCACGCGCGGCCGGAGCACCCCGGTCGGAATCGGCGCCGTCACAAACTATCTCCGAGCCCAGCGTGCTTGAGCGCGAGCCGCGCCACGGTGCGCGCGAAGCGGAGGGCGTCGTCGTGATGCTGCAGCCGGTCATAGGCCGCCGCGGCGCGCCCGGTAAGCGCGGCGAGAAGTCCCATCTGCCGCGCGTCCTTGCGATCGATCGCCCCCGACATGGCTTCGACGAGCCTGAGCGCCGAGCGCTCGCCGAGCTGCAATAACTCGAAACGCCGCGCGTGCCGCTCGTACATTTCATGGCGCTTGAGCGCGGCGAACTCTTTGTCGGTGAGCGCGGTGAAGTCGGCCATTTCACTCCTCCTCGGGCAGGCTCCAATCGCTCGGCAGCGGCGGATCCGAACTTTCGACTTCGCGCTCGAGCGCGTCGGCGCCGAATTGATTGAGAACGTCTTGAATCGGCGACTCGCCGATCTTGCCCTTGCCCTTGCATTGGTCCTTGACCGCCTTGAGGAAGGCCGCGGCGAAGGCCTGGGCCATCTGCTCGCGCTCTTCTTTGCTTGTCTCCCATTCCGCGTCGGTGTCCGGGTCGAACTCCTCGTCGAGCTGATCGTGCAGCCCGTGCATCAACTCGTGCGACGCCGAACTGTACGCGTAGTCGAAGCCGTCGGTGGTGCTCCCGGGATGGTTCTCGAAGAGGTCGGGGTCGAGGTAGAGCGTGTCGGTGTTGCCGTCCCACTCGGCGCGGTGGCCGGGATTATGCGGCGGCGCCTCGCGCTTGATCTGAAAATTGTCGTTTATCCCGAGGCGCCGCGCCAAATCCCTGAGGTTCTGCTCGGTGTCATGAAAGCGCTTATCTGCCGTGAAGCTATTCCAGTTTTCCAATTGCTCGCAAAGACCCGCCATGACGCGCCTCCTCGCCGGCCCGGTCGCGCGGGCCGTGCGCGATCATCGAACGCGTGAGGCTTAATACAACGGTGCCGCGTTTGCAAGTCGAGGTTGTATTCCAAGGAGCGGCTATTTTATAAACAATCAGGAGGAAAGGGCTATGGCGAACCGCTGGCTTTTCAAAACGGAACCGACTGCGTATTCGTTTCAACAATTAGACAAAGACAAGCGTACGGTGTGGGACGGCGTGAAGAACAACCTCGCGCTCAAGCATCTGAGCAAGATCAAGCATGGGGATTCGATTTTCATCTACCACACCGGCGACGAGAAGGCCGTGGTCGGGGTCGCCAAAGCGCTGAGCGAGGCGTATCCGGACCCGGCGCAGAAAGACCCCAAGCTGCGCGTCGTCGAAATCGAGGCGGAAAAAGCGCTGCCGCGACCGGTCGCGCTGGCGGAAATAAAATCCAACCCGAAGTTGCAAAGCTTCGACCTGGCGCGTCTGCCGCGCCTATCGGTGATGCCGGTGAGCGACGAACAATGGAAGATCATCGAAGAGCTGTCACGCCGGTAATCACCGGAAGTGGATTACGCTCCGGCTGATTCCGTCAAGCCTCAAAACACGTAAAAATTTCCCTCCCCGCCTACTTTTTTACGGGCGCGATCCCCGCTGATCGCCGATAAGTTCTTTAATTTACCTGACTATTTGTTGGCATGGCCGTTGCTCTGGCTTCTCCTTGGCTGGAGGCAATATGGAAACGCTACGGAGCAACCCCGCTTGGAAAATGGCCATCATCATGCTGATCGCCTTGACCTGCCTTTTTATCTTTCTGGTCGCCTTGGCCTCCTCCCAGGCCGGTGATAGCGCTCAGGCTGCCCGCGACAAAGCCATGTTGACAGCTTTGGCCGCCGCCCAGGCTATCCCTTCCGAAAGCGAGGACGGGCACAAATTCCTGAATGATTTTGTGCTGGTTCCGGGGAGCGCCGTTCTGGTCGACGATCACCACGTTCTGGCGTTGTACAAAAATGAGGGAAAGGATTTTTATGCGGTGCTTTTGTTCAGCGTCGATTGCGATCGAACGGGCTGCACTCCCAACCAGCTTCTCGCCTTCTCGATAGTCGATAGCGACGGTCAGGATATCCAGGTCGCATAACATCGAAGTGAACAAGTCGAGGAGCACGTCGTCATACATATATATGAGGTCGGTTAGGTCAGAGTAGGACATCCGGCATCGGCAAAAGGAGGTGGAAGATGGAAGCAGGTAAGGCAAGGACATCCCTCGGAGCGACGGTCAAGATTTCGCATCAACATTGGCTGCGCGGGCTTGAGCAGGGAATGGTGATCGGTTACCGGCCGCGCGCGCAAAAAAATTGGCTGGTCAAATTCGACGAAAGGTATCCCGGCGGCGGAATCGACGGGGATAAGCTGTACTTCAACGAAAGCGAATTCATAGAAATCCGTGACCCGGACGCGTCTCTCGAAACGCCCACGTTGGCCTCAAATGAATTTCTCATCTCTGCGCCCGGGCTGGGTGAAAAACCGGCCGTGGCGTCAAACGAGTTTGTCATCTCCGCGGCCAACGGCCACGACATCCGACAATAAGCCAAATTTCTTTTTCCGCTCGCAACCTGCCACCCAGCGCCGTCTCCCGTGAGACGGCGCTCCTCTCTCAGCCGCTGTCGCCCTCTCGAACTTGAAGAAATCGGTTGTTCTAGGGTAGCGTACCCGAACAATCTTCTGAGGAGGGTGTATGCCATTCGCAGAGCTTCGCCGGCTGGGATTTCTTATTGTGTTGTTCGCCGCGCCGGCCTGGGCACAGACGCGCCCGGTGGTGATCCAGGGCGGGACTCTCATCGACGGCAGCGGACGGCAGCCGCTCTACGACGCGGCGATCGTCTTCCAAGAGGGCCGCATCCGCGACGTCGGCGAGAGAGGGAAGGTCTCAGTGCCGCAAGGCGCAGAGGTCATCGACGCCAAGGGCAAGACGATTTTGCCGGGGCTGATCGACGGCCATTGCCACCTGCGCGACTGGATGGGCGAGCTTTATCTCCACTTCGGCATCACGACGTGCCCGACGATCTCCAACAATCCGACCGAATGGGTGATCGCCCAGAGAGAGGGCGTGCGCAACGGCACAATCCGCGGGCCGCGCGTCTGGGCCTCGGGCAACGTCATCGACGGACCGCCGCCCGAGGGATTGAGCGGGCTCCGGCGCCAGCGCATGAGCGTCTTCGTCGAGACCGAGGACGAGGCGCGCAAAGCGGTTCGCGGGGGGGTGGAAAAAGGCGTGGACGGCTTCAAGCTGTTCGAGCGGCTGCAGCCGAAAATCGCCAAAGCCGCGACGGAGGAAGCGCACCGCCTGGGCAAGCCGGTCCTCGCGCATACGCTCGATATTTTTGCCGCGGCCGACGCCGGTTACCAATCCGTCGAGCACTCGTGGTCCGTGCTCTTCACCTCGATTCAGGATCCCAAGAAAAAATCCGATCTCGACATCGCGCGCATCATGGGAAAAATCAGCACCGCGGAAGCCCACGTTCACATGGAGCCGGCGCAGTTCGACAAGATCATCCAGGCGATGGTGGCGAAAAACGTCCACTGGAGCCCGACGTGGGGCACGACGTTTCGCCCGCTCTCGCCGCGCACGGCACAAATGCGCGAGCGTGAGCTGGCGCTGCTAAAAAATCCGGATCTCCGTTATCTCCCTGCTTATCTTCCCAAGGATAGCCAGCGACTCTACTCGCTTTACGAGGACGCGTCGCTGGAAAAACGGGCGCAGCTTCTCGCCGGCTATAAGATGGTCCAGGATTTCGCCCGGCGCTTCGTCGCCGCGGGCGGCAAAATTCATCTCGGCTCCGATCCGGGCTACATCCTGGCGGGCTACGCGCTCCACGTTGAGCTTCAGCTCGCGGTCGAAGCCGGCCTCACCCCGCTCCAGGCGATTCGGGGCGCGAGCCTGAACGTCGCCGAGGCATGGGGCAAACAGAAAGACTACGGCAGCGTCGAGAACGGCAAGGTCGCCGACCTCGTGATCGTCGACGGCGATCCGCTGAAAGACATCGCGGCGACCCAGCGGGTGGAGAAATTTTTCATGGACGGCAGGCCGGTCGACCTCTCGTTCCACCCGGACTACAAGAATCCGATTCCACGGCCGATTCCGGATCGGCCGGGGGAATAAGAAAGGCGGAGGGATGAAGGCTGAAAAAAATACAAAAGAGAGTTTCTTTTTCATCCCTCATCCCTCATCCTTCATCCTTGTCATGTTTGCCGCGACGTTTTTTGTCTCCTCCATTTGGGCACAAGAACCCAAAACATTGACGGTCGTCTCCTATCCCGCCCGGCCGCCGAAACTTTCTCTCTGGCTCGCGCTGGAAGAAAAGCTTTTCGCCAAATACGGCCTGAACGTCGCCGTGAAAGAATTGGACTCGAGCGATGAGCTGCTGCGCGCGCTCGGGAAACGAGAAGGGGATATCTACGCCGCGACCGCGACCCACGTCATCTCCGGCATCGGCGACGGCGCCGATTTGGTTTTTATCGCCAACACCGGCTACAGCGTGCTCAAGCTCCTGGCGCGTCCCGAGATCAGCCGTCCGGAAGAGCTCAAGGGCAAGAAGGTCGGCACCGGCGAGGCCGGCAGCAACCAGGACCGGATCACGCGCCAGACGCTCTTGCGTCTGGGGCTGAATCCCGACAAAGACGTGACCCTGGTTTCTTTCGGCAGCCGGAGCGTCACCCGCTTGAACGCGCTGCTCGAGGGCAAGATCGACGCGACGACCAGCAACGAGGACAATATTTACGATCTCGAACGCAGGGGCGGTCTCGGCAAGGTCCGCGTTTTGGCCGACAACGACAGCCTCAAGCTCTACATCGGCGCGGGGGTGGACTTCGCGGTCTCGCGCGCGCTGCTCGGGCGCGCGCGGGAAAAGGTCAAGAATTTTCTCCGGGCGCTGTGCGAATCGATCGCGCTGGGCAAAAAGTCGCGCGCGGCGGCGGATCGCGTGTACACCAAGTATCTCCAAGTCAAAGATCCGGCGATGCTGGATTTCATGTACCGTACTTACGTGCAAGGCGCGATTCCCGAGCGGCCGTATCCGAAGTCGGAAGTCATCGCGCTGGGCCTGGAGGAATTCGGCGCCAAGCCCGGAGTCAAAGGGAAAAGAGCGGAAGAGCTGATCGACGTCAGTTTACTGAAAGAGCTGGAGCAGGAAGGTTTCTTCGACCGGCTGTACGGAGCCGCCAGGTAATCGCAAGATTCCGCCATGTCTGAAGTTCGCATTCTGCTCCTTAAACCGGGCGGGAAAAGCCCTTCGCCGACGGACCAGTCCTTGGGCGCGTCTCTGGCGGCCACGTACGGGCGGCTTGATGTCAGCCTGGAAGTCGAAACATTTCGCCCCAAAGACCTGAACGATTTGGCCGCGGCGGTCAGGCGCTGGAAGGGAAGGATCGACGGCGTCGTCGCGACGACCAACGTTCCCGAATCGACGAGACTGGGAGAGGTTTCCGAAGAGCTTAAATTTCTTTGCTTCGTCTCCAACAACAATCCGGCGGTCTGGCAACATCGCCGGACGATTTTTCACATCGGCGTGCCGACGCGCCTGACCTCCGCCGCCGTCGCCGACCAGCTGCTCAACCAAGTGGGAACGAAACGCATCTATCTGTTCCACGACGAGACCGAATTCCAAAGGCGCGTATCCGACAACACGGGTGCCTTTCTGACGGACCTGGGCGCGGAAGTCCGCGCCGGCGCCGCGACGCGCGTCGATTGGCTCGACGACGTCCGCTCGTGGACGCCCGAGCTGATCTACCTCGTGCTTTCGGACGAAGCGCGCGCATTGACATTGGTCCGGAAACTGCGCGGCGTTTTTCCTCGGCTGCCGCTGCTTCTCGGGCGCTCGCTGCTGCGCCGGAGCTTCATCGATGCGGTGGGAAAAGATACTGAAGCGTTGCTTTTCGTCGACATGTTTCAGCGCGGCGCGCCGCGGACGGGGGAGGAGGCGGCGTTTGCAAAGGCGCTCGCCGACGCCGGCGTTTCGATTCCGACTGCAAATCACGGCTTCGGCTGGGACGCGATGATCCTCTGCGCCGGCGCGCTCGCCCGCTCGGGCGCGAATTTATCCGCCGCGATCGAATATCTCGAATCCGGCGCGGAGCTTGCGGGCGCCACCGGACGCTATCGATTCCAACGCGACGACCACAACGGCCGCCGGCCGTTCAACCCGACGGTGCTCAGCGCTCTCAGCGCCGGACGGGTTGTTCCTTATAAAAAGGACGCCTAGCATGCGCCCGACTCTCTTCTGGATCATCTTGCTCGCCGCGGCGCCGGTCTTCGGCCAAACCGCGGATGGGGAAAAAAAGTGGAACCAAACTCTCGCGGCCGCGAAGAAAGAGGCGACGGTGGTCGTCGCCGGTTTTCCCGACCCCGTGATGCGCAAAGAAATCATCCCGCGATTTACCGCGCGCTTCGGCATTCCGGTCGAATTCATCGCCGGCCGCTCGAGCGAGATCGCGGCGCGGGTGAGGACCGAGCGCAACGCCGGGCTGTATACGATGGACGTTTTCATGGCCGGCCCGGACACGACGGCCCAGGTGCTCTACAAGGAACGCATGCTGGAGCCGCTGAAGCCGCTGTTTCTGCTGCCGGAGGTCGTCGACCCGTCGAAGTGGAAAAACGCCAAGCTCTGGTTCATCGATCCGGAAGAAACTTATGTCTTTCGACCGTTCAGCGGCGTCAGAGGAATTTTGCACGTCAACACGAGCTACGTGAAGCCGGAGGAAATGCGCGCGGCGACGGATCTTCTCCATCCCCGCTGGCGCGGCAAGATCGCCACCGAAGAGCCCGCCGCGGTCGGCGCCGGGGCGAACAAGGCGGCGCGCTTTCTGCTGCAGATGGGCGAGGAGTTCGTCATCAAACTCTATCGCGACCAGAAACCGGTCGTCAGCCGCGAGCGCCGGCAGATGGCCGATTGGCTCGCGCGCGGCACTCAGCCGATTTGCTTGAACTGCGACGAGGACAATATCCGGCCGCTGCAGCAAGAGGGGTTCAAGATCCAGGAAGTCTTCGAGCTGCCGCCGATGCCGGCGACGATCAACGCCTCGCCGTGGCTCTTGACGGCCGCGAATCGCCCGCCGCATCCCAACGCCGCGGCGATTTTTTTGAACTGGATCGTTTCCAAGGAAGGCCTGGAAATTTATTCCAAAGGGTTCGGCGCGCCTACGTTGCGGCGCGACGTGACCGAGTCGTTCTTGAATCCTGCCAGTATTCCCCGGCCCGGCGCGCAGTATTTAGACGACGCCGAGTGGCAATGGATCATGACCGGAAGACAGGAATCGAGCGAGCGCGTGCGCAAGCTCCTGACATCGCGCTAGTCCGCTGCCGGGCCACGCTCTAGAGGGAGCCGGAACGCCTTCCCCTTATGGGTTTATTGACAGCCGCTACAATTTCCTAGTAGCTTCGCCACGTCGGTCCAAGAAGGAGGATCTATGAAATTCGGACGGTTTCCGCTGCTCATGGCGCTCGCTTCATTCTGGTTCGTCGATGCGCTTCCGGCGCAGGATCTCGGCCCCGGCTTCCACAAAGTCAAAGACGGGATCTACGTTTACGCTCCCGACCAGACCACCACGACCTGCAGCATGGTCGTCACCCAGGACGGTGTCGTGATGATCGACAGCTGCAACAGCCCGTTGGACTCGAGCAAGATGTTGGCGGCGGTAAAAAAAGTCACCGACAAGCCGATCCGGTTCCTGATCGACACGGAGGTGCACAACGATCACACGTGGAACCACTATGTGTTTTCGCCGCCGGCTACGGTGATCAATCACGAAGGCGCGGCGGAAGCAATGAAAAAAG
>DASXRG010000039.1:0-2374 GCA_036506735.1 Binatia bacterium
GCCGAGCGGCGTGGTCGGATGGATGAAGATCGGAATGCCGAGCGCCTGCGCGCGCTCGTAGACCGGATGGAGAAAGTCCGAATCCAACGTCTTGCCGGCAACGTTGGTGAGCATGCACATGCCGCCGAGGCCGAGATCCAAAACGGCGCGGTCGAGCTCTTTCAAAGCCGCCTGAGTATCGGTCAGCGGCAGCATGGCGAGGCCCTGAAAGTTTTTGGGATATTTTTTTACGACTTTCGCCAGGCCGTCGTTGATGACCCGGCTCATCTCAGCGCTTTCCGCGGGAGAGAAGCGGTCCACTCCCGGGTGCGGCGCCGACAGGACCTGCATGTCGACGCGGTTCTCTTTGATTTTGTCCAGCCTCAGCTCGACGTCGAAAAACTCCTCGGTCACCGGGCCGGCTTTGGCGCCCATGCTGAGAATTATTTTCTCGCCCTTGGCGTTTTTCTCGATTCTCACGTCGCCCGTGCAGGCTTCGAGCTTCTTCAAATATTCTTCCGGGTATAGATGGCAATGAAAATCGATGTTCATGGGGCCTCCTGGAATCGTTCAAGGCGTTCAATTAGTTCAAGTCGTTCAAATAGTTCGAAATCGTTCACACGGCTTGAACGGCTTGAACGTTTTGAACTATTGGAACTACTATTTCTCTTTTGTGCGCGCCAGCAGCGCCTTTACTCGCGCGACGGCGGCGCTGCGGTCGTAGCCGGTGAAGCGCGTCGCCATCAATAGAAACGGATCGCCGGCGAAGAAGCGCTCGTAAAGCACCTGGCGCCCGGCGAACGAGCTGCACGCCAGATCCCACGCCAGGCGAAAAAGCTGGACGCGCTCTTTGCCCATCAAGGTCGCCGACTGATAGTAGCGGTCGATCTCTTCTGAAAGCTCGGCAGAATTCAAATCCCGCTCCGTCGGCGTCGCCATCAATCCGCTCGAGCCGATGAGCTGGAGGATCTCGATCAGCCGCGGGTAAACTTTGGGAAAATAGTTGCGCGCCGTGGACATGATGTCCGGGTTCGGATGGACGAAGCCGCGCTCGTCGGTGATCGCGTCGGCCTCGGCCGCTCGCAAATAGGCGCGCTCGGTCTCGACCGCGTCGACGATCTCGCCGAGCATCTGCTGGTAAGCCGGCAGCTCGGTCCGGCCGATCGATTCGGCGAGCAGGCTCGCGACGCCCAGAATGAATTCCGCCTTGGCCAGATTTTTCGCCGTGAATTGATGGATGCCGTGGAGAAACGCCGGCGTCTCGCGGAATAGTTTATTGCAGAGCGTGATATCGCCTTTCAAAAAGACGCGCTCCCAGGGCACGACGACGTCGTGAAAGACCGCGACCGCGTCCATCTCTTCATAACGCGCGGTGAGCGGATAATCGCCGGTCGAGCCGCCGGCGTAGCTCTCGCGGCACATGAATTTGAGTCCGGGAGTCGCGATCGGCACCGCGAACGCGAAAGCGAAGCGCGGCGCGTCGCTCTGCTGCGTGCGCGAAGGGGAGGGGAAGACGTGCAGCTCGTCCGAGTAAGGCGCAAGGGTCGCGAGCATGCGCGCGCCACTGACGACGAGGCCGGCGGCGCTTTCGCCTTCGATATGCAAGGGCACGGTCGGGTCCTTCTGCTCCGATTGGGTGCGCGCGCGATTGATCTGCGGGTCGACGAAGGTGTGGGTCGCGCAGAGATCGCCCTCGCGGCACGACTCATAGTAAGCGACGATGCGCTCGGCATATTCCGGACCGTTGCGGCCGAAATAGGGAGCGGAAGAAGCGCAGCCCGCGAGAATGGCGTTCAAGTAATCGGGCGTGCGGCCGAGCATGCCGCCGCTAAAGTCGGCCCAGGTTTTGAACATCACGCGGCGGCGGACGAGATCGGCGACGCTGCGCGGTTGGAGAAACGAGAGGCCGACCGGTTTGCCGGTCTTCGGCGAGGGATAGGTGAGCTTGGATTCGAGCGCGGCGTCGCGCTGCAGCTCGTACAGCTCGGCCAAGGTGCGCGCCATGCGGCCGAGAACCAGATGGCCGACGACATCTTTAACCTGCTCGCCCTCGAACCAGATCTCGCGCTGGTCCTTCAGACCTGCGAGGTACTCGGCTCCGTTGCGCGCGCCCATGCTTCCTCTGCGGTATTTGGTCACCCTTCGACGAGCTCAGGGTGACCGGTCAAACTGTGAGAAGTTATTAGTCTTAACCGTTCGTGCTGAGCCTGGTCGAAGCGCGAACGGCGGCCTTGTGTTAGTTGCCACATCAGGTGGGTTTGAAAGTCGAAGTCACGTTCTGTCGGCCGCCGTTTTCCGCGAGCGGCTCCTCGTAATACAGTCCGAGCTTTTCGAGCACGGGCCTGTCCTGGATCGAGAAGAGCACCGCGTCTTCGCTGGCGGAGGTGTTGACGTG
>DASXRG010000040.1:0-2706 GCA_036506735.1 Binatia bacterium
TGCAGGGATTTTTCCGCTACTGTTGGCGCATCAACATTCACGGTTTCTCGCGGCGCTGCGAAGCCGATCTGCGCGATCGCGTTTTTTCCCATTTGCAGAAGCTGCCGCTCAGTTACTTTCAGTACGCCAAAACCGGCGATCTGATGTCGCGCCTGACCAATGACATTCACGCGGTGCGCGAGCTGATGGGGTTCGGCTCGCTGGCCATCGTCGACGCCGTGGTCGTGATTGTTTTCAGCCTGACACTGATGATCACCATCAACCCCTGGCTCGCGTTCTGGTCGATGCTCGCCATGCCGCTCATTCCGATTGTCGTGCGATTTTTCGGGCGGCAAATCTTTCGCCGGTCGCGCGATACCCAGGCGCAGCTCAGCGACATGAGTGCTTACGTGCTGGAAAATTTATCCGGCATTCGCGTCGTGCAGGCCTATGCCCAAGAGCAAAACCAGATCCGCGGCTTCGACGCGATCAGCTCCGAATATCGGCGCAAATCCATGTGGCTCGCCACGCTGTGGGGAATTTTTTGGCCGCTCATGCAGGTAATGGCGGGGTTGGCGGCGACCGTGGTGCTGTGGCTCGGCGGACGCCAAGTTCTCCAGGGCACGATGACGTTGGGCGAGTACGTCGCCTTCACCGGATATTTGGGGATGCTCACTTGGCCGCTGATGGCGATCGGCTATACGGCCAACCAATACCAGCGCGGCACCGCAGCGCTCAGCCGCATCGCGGAAGTGTTGGACACGCCGATTTCGCCGCGCTATCGAGCATTGCCGGTGTCCAACGGTTCTCCGCCGATCCGCGGCGCCATTGAGTTTCGTAACCTCACATTCGTCTATGCCGGCGCAGAAGCGCCCGCGCTAAAAAATATCAATTTGCAGATACCCGTTGGAACAGTTTGCGCGATCGTGGGCGAGACCGGATCCGGCAAGAGCACGCTGGTGAATTTGCTCTTGCGGCTTTACGAGCCCGAGGATCGGGCGATCTTCGTCGACGGCGTAGATATCAAGCAATTGCCGCGCGGTCGTTTGGAAGACGCCATCGGCTATGTGTCGCAAGATATTTTTCTTTTTTTCGGCTCGGTCAGGGACAATATTCTCCTCGGCGCGGAGAACGGCGAAACGGATCGACTGGACGAAGCGGCGCGCATTGCGCAACTGCTACCCGCAATCGAGTTGTTCGGAGCGGGCTTCGACACCGTGATCGGCGAGCGCGGCATGCGCTTGTCCGGCGGCCAAAAGCAACGCACGGCGTTGGCCCGAGCGATCATCAAGAAGCCGCCGATCGTGATTCTGGACGATGCTTTTTCCAGCGTCGACGCCGAGACCGAGGAGGAAATCCTGCGCGAGTTAAAGCAGTTCACCCACGGTCGCACAACGTTGCTGATCTCGCATCGGCTCTCGACCGTGCGCGACGCGGACAGGATCGTCTATATGAGAGGCGGCGAGCTGATCGAGCAAGGTACTCACACGGAACTCATCGCGCGGCGTGGCGCCTACTACGGGCTTTACCGGCGCCAGAATTTGGCCCGTGAGGTCGAGTCCATGGCGCGCGCGGAAGGACGGCCGTGAGCGAAGAAGTTCATCAAGAAGACGAGATCCTCGGTAAGGCTTACGACGCCCGCCTGATGACGCGCATCCTGCGTTATCTGCGGCCTTACTGGAAGCTGCTCGCGATCTCTTTCATTTTTCTGATGCTGCAGACGGGCAGCCAACTGCTCGGGCCGTACATCACCAAGGTCGCCATCGATCGCTATATCGCTCAGCGCGATGTGCACGGGCTCGATCTCATGGCGCTCGCCTATTTGGGCGTTGTCTGCGTCGGCTTCGTCGTGTTTTTTATTCAAACTTACACCACCGAATACATCGGCCAGCACGCGATGCACGACTTGCGCATGGAAGTCTTTTCTCACCTGCAACACCAGGACATGGCGTATTTCGACCGCAACGCCGTCGGGCGACTATTGACGCGAACGGTAAACGACGTGGAGACGCTCAACGAGCTTTTTAGCACCGGTGTGGTTGGCCTTCTCGGCGACGTCTCGATTGTTTTCGGCATCGCCGGCATGATGCTCTGGCTCGATTGGAAACTCGCGCTCGTATGCCTCGCCGCTTTCCCAGTGATTCTCTACATCAGCCGCTTTTATCGGCGCCGGGCGCGCGAGGTTTATCGGGAAAGCCGGCTGATCCTCGGCCGTCTAAACGCCGGCTTACAAGAAAACATCGCCGGCGTGGCCACCGTCCAAGCCTTCGGTCAAGAAGAAAAAATGTACCGGCGCTTTCGTGAAGTGAACCTCAGTTACCGCGACGTGCTCCTGCGCAGCATCCGCTACAACGCGCTGTTTTTCCCGGTGATCGAAATTTTCAGCGCCCTGAGCATCGGCCTTTTGCTCTGGTACGGCGGCCAGCAGATTCTTTCCAGCGCGATGCAGGCCGGTGTGATCGTGGCCTTTATTCAGTATGTCCAGCGCATGTACCAGCCGATTCGCGATCTGGCCGAGAAGTATAACATCATGCAGGCGGCGATGGCGTCGTCGGAAAGAATCTTTGCCTTGCTCGATACTTCGGAGACGATTAAAAACCCGGCGCAGGCGAAGAAAGTGGATCGCTTCGCCGGCGAGATTGAATTCAAAGACGTTTGGCTTTCCTACCGGGCGGGCGAGCCGGTGCTCAAAAATGTTTCTTTTCGGGTGCGCGCCGGCGAAAAAGT
>DASXRG010000041.1:0-1800 GCA_036506735.1 Binatia bacterium
CCGTGCACGGTTCGCAGAGCTCGACCCCTCGTAAGCGGACATGTCCCACGATGAACTCCTTGCCCACCAATAGACCTAAGCGAACGCCCCGAGTGACAAGATTCCTACGTGTACAGGAGAGTTCATGTCGAGTACCAAAGGGGGCGTTGAATTCCTCAATGACTTCGGCTTCTACGAGTGTGATGTTCTGGCCGGGCCCGCCTTTCGCGTTGAAGTAACGATCACCTTCGATCCCAGCGCCAGCTAGAACGCGAATCTGCGGGGATTCAAGAAGCGCCCCGCCTGGATGCCGTGCCCAAAAGATACGCTCGATAGTTACTGATACGCCCCTTGCCGCCTACGAACCAAGCTAACCAGCCGCGAGCGGACGGCGCGCTAGCGCCGCCGGCGAGCGGTCCGGTTGAGCGAGAGGTTAGGCATCGCCGTTAGCCAGAATCGCAACGCTCTATAAGCTCGGATCGATGCGCAAGGCCTCAAGGCGGAGCGCAATTTTTTGTTCCAATTCGACCAATTGGCGCTGAAGTCTCTCCCGCTCCAACGGTTCGCTGGTCGATATGATCAATGACTTGAGCCGTGCGCGCTCGCGAAACCACTCGACCTCGGGCGGGACTGCCCCAGCATCCTTTAGTATCTTCATCGGCATGCGGAGCGCCTCCGGTGTCGCGTTCCAACCGGGATCATCGGGCAGTGGCTTGCCGTAGCCCTCAGCACGGCTGAGTTCTCCCGATTCCGCAGCTTCTTTGAGATGCCGTGCGATCTCCTCGTCGAATGTCCGCATGCGATTCCTCCTAGTCTTCGCGATGCCTAACGAACCAAGCTAACCGGTGCCGAGCGGACGGCGCGCCAGCGCCGCCGGCGAGGCGTCCGGGTTGAGCGAGCGGTTAGGTTTCGGCTCTGATTGCACCATGGTAGTTCTTGCCTGAAGCCGTTTCGAATTTTTCGATGTATCTATAAAGAGCCTCGACAAGCGATTCGTCGCCGAATGCCTTCGCTACTGCGTTAGTACTCAACAGACCGCGATATACATAGTTCCACGCGTCGTCGCCATGCTCGCTCACCCGCTGCGTTCCGAGCATTCCACTCAGATAAAACTTGGGCGGTTCCCCTCCGCACATGTCCATTATGTGTGGTGAGGCCGCGTGAACAAAGCCCGAATACGCCTTGCTGATCGTTCGGGCGACCGCAATATCCTTTGATGGGTTTACGCCCGTTCCTAGCACGCGAGCAAGATAGGCCTGAATTTTCTTTCGCGGCACCATGTCCCTATCTTGAAGAGAGCCCACGGGGTCACCGAAGTCGGAGAAGTCCTCGGCGTAAAATGCTTTCAAGTATCGTTCATGAAGCTCGGTCCTGCCATCGTTGGTTATCGCGGCCGCGAGAAAAAGGATGTCTTCGTTTAGTTCGTCGAACGTCCGATGTAGCACGGCTTGTTCTTGAACGAATCCGTGACCGAGAAGTACATCGGCAGCTCGCAGCCCGCTAATTACTCGGGCGAGCTTTTGTACCAAAGCTTGCTCGATTGTCTCCTCCGCGTAGCGAAATACAAAGCTGTCTTTCGCTGGTTTTGGGACCGGCCGCGGAACTTGCGCTTCCAATCGACGGAAGGCGTTCTCCATTACCGTAAGAGCCTGCTCAAATAGGGCGATCACTGTGCCGAAACCTAACGAACCAAGCTAACCGGCCGCGAGCGGACGGCGCGCCAGCGCCGCCGGCGAGCGGTCCGGTTGAGCGAGAGGTTAGGGCACACGCGATTGGTTTACTTGACCGGGATTGCCAGCGGCTGGCCCTTTTCGGTGATGA
>DASXRG010000042.1:0-30486 GCA_036506735.1 Binatia bacterium
TGATCGGCGCTTCGACGCATTCGATGAAAGAGGCGCTGGCGGCGGAGCGGGCGGGCGCCGACTTCATCCTCTTCGGCCCGGTCTATTTCACCCCATCCAAGGCGGTCTATGGAGAGCCTCAGGGCCTGGAGCGACTGCGAGAAGTAGTGGAAAAAATTTCACTTCCCGTTTATGCTATCGGAGGCGTCAAAGCGGAGAACATTGTTGCAGTGAAAAAAACCGGCGCATGCGGGGTGGCCCTGATTTCGGCGGTGATGGGAGCTGAGAAACCGACAACGGCGTCCCGGGAGCTGCTCGGGCTGTTAAAGGCGGCGGGATGAAAGAAATTGCCATAGAGACGGCGCACTACCTTCAGGATAATCTCGCGCTGGCGCTCGTCATCGCTTTCGTCGTTGGTTTTCTCGCCAACAAGACGGTGACGCATTGGGGCAAGACTAATATCGTCCTCTACCTTGTCGTCGGCGTCTTGGGCTCTTTTGTCGGACAATTTTTCGTGCGTTACCTAGGCTTTAGAGAAATTCTCGATCAGGTCGCGGGCATGGCGCTTTTCTTCGACGTCTTGATCGCTTACTGCGGCTCGTTCGTCATCGCGGCGATCCTGCACCTCGTCAAACCGATGTAAGCCACCCTAGCTCAGTTGGTAGAGCAGCTGATTCGTAATCAGCAGGTCGCCGGTTCGAGTCCGGCGGGTGGCTCCAAATTTTTCTCGACTGGATCAGGTACGTCGCGAACGTATGCCGGAGGTCATGAATCCTGAACTTCCTTAGCTTCGCTTCCGTCCAAGCAAGCGGCGGCGAAAGAGGCCCGAGACCGTCGCGCCTTCATCTAACCAACAGCTCCTTCATGATTTTTTCCATGGGTTTTGTCACTTCCTCCGTCTGCTCCGAGGTGACGACGAGAAGCGGAACGCCCTTTTCATCCAAGTCGGAGAGCTCTTCGTAGAATGACTTCATCCCTTTTCGGCGGTGCACCCGACCCGTGGCGGCCAGAATCTTTGAGCCTTCGGCCGAAAGGGCAAAATCGACGAATAACGCCGCCGCATTGGGATGCGACGTATGGGTATAGATTCCGTAGTTGCCTCCTACAACGGCAGGCGTCGGGTTGGGGAAAACGATCGTTGCAGGACAACCCTTCTGTTTCATTCGCAGGATCGCGTCCGGATAAATTTCGACGGCAATTTTAAACTCTCCCGCACATAGTAGCTGCGCTTGCAAGGTATGCCCGCGACGCACCGTTGTACCGTTCGCCAGAAGTTTCTGCACAAACTCCCGAGTCTTCGGCTCTCCCCAAGCGAGAAGCCACGCCGTAAGCGCGCGCTCCGGTTCCAAATCAATCGTTAGGCTCCCCTTCCACTTGGGATCGAGCAGGTCATTATAGCCCTTCGGCGCGTCCCCTTTCTTCACCAGCTGATGGTTATAGGCGATGGTCGCCAGCCCTAGACTGTCGGCGTGAAAATAGCCATCCTTGTCATACTGCTCCGGAGGATAGAATTGGCTTTCTGGGGAGCGGTAGCGCGCATAAAGACCCGCCTTCTTGAGCGCGATCACGTTTTCGGTTCCCACTGAAATGACGTCTGCCGCCAACTTACCTGCTCGGTGCTCCATCAAAGTTCGAAAGACGAGCTGGTTGCCGCTGCCGCGCCAAAAGTCCCCCTTGATGAAGGGATATTTGCTCATGAACGCTTTCACATGGGCGTTAATTAGCTCAGCGTTAGAGACGGAATAGTGGACAAAAGAGCCCTCGCGCCGAGCCCCGTCCTCAAGCCGCTTCTGCCGTTCCGCCGGCGGCAGTTTATTGATGTCAGCTAAGAGCGCCTCGACCGAAGCGGTTTCCGCCACTGAGGCTAGGATGCAGAGAAACACCAACGCCGCAAGCACACTCGCCAGGAACTTGTCCAGGGCCATTCGATCTTCGACCTTCGATTCTCGACTGAGAATCACTTCATCGTGCAATACGGATGATAGTCCATCTTGCAGCGCGCGCCGGCGTTTCTCATCGCCGTTTCAAAGCCGGCATGGATCTTGGGATCTTCGTCTTCGTACTCGATCTGATCGCCGCCCTCTTTCACACTTTTGTAGATATACGCCTTGCCGCCCGCTTTCGGTTTATCGCTGCCCCAACCGATCGCGAGAAAGAAGACCGGCTCGGCGCTGCCGTTGAAATGCTGATGGAACCACATTTCCGGCGGCACGAACACGCTTCCCGGTCCCCAGTCGATGCGCTCTTCGGATTTGCCGTCCTGCCACATCAGAGAGTAACCATGTCCTCTGACGATCAAGACATGAATGCCCGGTCCGTGGCGATGCGCTTTCTTGTACGCGCCGACGCCCCAGAGGGAGACGTGCGATTTGACCGTGTTGTTGACCATGCGAAAGACCGTACTCTTGGCGCCGCCGCCGCGGTCGAAGCCGCCGGAATAGGTTTGGCACACGCGCACGTCGGCGACGAAGTTGGTTGACCACTGCTGCGCCGGCGCTTTTTGTTTGAAGTAGCCCTCCTCGGCGTTATACCGGTCACGAAACACGAACGGATTTTCGAAAACGAACTCATAATTGTTGAACGTATCGATCACCCGCGGCGCGCTGGTCATCGCGATATAGCGCGCCGCATCCAGACCGGACACGTTGTAGTGTTCGTGCCACGCATTCATCGGGATCGAGAAGTAACTCCCTTCCTGCCATTCGAAAGTCTCCTTACGGCCGGGATCGATCCATACCGAGGTCGCGCCCTGGCCCTTGAGTATATAAATGGTCTCTTCGAACAAATGCCGATGCGCTTTGAGCGACTTCCCCCGCGGGATCTCCGCCACATAAGCATCATTGAAGCCGCCTGTCCCATCTAGATTGATGAACGTAGCCAGGCCGTCCCCGCTCGATCGCCACGGCTCGAGTTCGAGGTCATAAAGGTTCTTCACGAAGAGTCCCCGCAGGGTTGGCAGGCCCTCGGATTCTTTCCACTGCTCGTATGGCGACTTGTAGCCGACACGCTCTTTGACTTCGTCTTCAGCGGTTCTCGGTCTATCAGCCATGATTATTTCCCTCCATTTTGTCTTTGAAGAGCTTGTAAAATCCGTAATTCACGACCCGCGGCTGTCGCCGTTCACTCGACCGCCGACATCGCGTCCGCCATCGCGCCCCGCAGAGCGCGATCGATCACCAATCCATCCCGCGTCGCCGCCAGCACCGCCTCGGCCGCCGCTCCGCTGTCAACGTAGCGGGCAAAGACCGGCTCGAAGATATCCGAATGATCCTCGTCGGCAACCGCGTGCACCTCGGTCTGGAAATCTTTCTCCGCTTCTTGGGTTCCCAGCTCCGCTCTTTGCTTGCGCTTCCAGCGCTCCACCAGCCCGCCGCCTTTGACGATGGCGTTCTTGTTGCGCCGCTCGAGAATATGGGAATAAACCAGCCCTTCGAGCCACGGTTTTTCCCGCGCGCAATAGAGCCACGCGTAGAAAGCGGCCTTGGCGCCGGGCGCGAGCAGCGACTCGTCGCCGGCCTGCAAGTCTTCCTCGGTCACATGCGCGCGCCCCATGCGCGCGTCATGAATCAACTCGTCCTTTTCGTGCTCCCAGATCGCCCGCTTCACGTCAAGCGGCGCTTTGCCCGCGACAAATGACCAGCAGTCGCGCCGGTTGGCGGCGTAAAAGGTCATATGGTTCTGGTAGACTTTGACGCGCCCAGGAGTCAACGGCACGGCGAAGAGCTTCTTGAATTCCACCGTGTCGAATTGTCGGTTGACCATTTCATCGATGATGGGACGGACCTGCAACCACTGGGACATGATACGTTCCTCGCTTCTTGGGCGGCGGCATTTCTTTTCAGTTACGACCCCTTATCGCGTGCGCATCACGGGGACGGGATCTTGTAGAGCTTTGCCGCGTTCGTCCAGAGTATTTTTTGCCGGTCGTTCGCGTCGACTCCGTCGAAGCTCTTGGCCAGAGCCTCTTGGGTGTTCGGCCAAGTTGAAGTGGCCAACGGGAATTGCGTCGACCAAAGAATGTTTTCGGTGCCGATATATTTCCGCACGCGCAAACTCGCTCGATCGTACCAGCCGACCAAGTAACACTGTCGTTTGAACATTTGCGACGGCATGATATCGTAGCCGTTTTTCGGCAACTGATCGCCGGTCGCCTGAAAATCCGTATACTCCAAGAGATACGCTCCCCAACCCAGGCTGCTCTCGGCGAGCACGACTTTGAGATTGGGGAAGCGCATGAGAATTTTTGAGATCAGCAAATTCACCAAGACAGAGACCGTGCTCGCCGGGCGCGTGATCGCCTGAAACGCGGCCGCGATCGTCGGCGAATATCCTTCGTAGGCGGGAATCTGGATCGCCAAAGACGAGCCGGCATGAAAACAGATCGGGACTGCCAATTCTTGGCAGGTGGACCACAGCGGGTCGTAAATGGAATCGTTGATATGCGGTACGTCGCGCAATTCCATCGGCACCGAAGGATAGATCACGCCTCTGTGGCCGTTCTTCACGGCGCGACGAATTTCATTCACCGCCGCGTCGATCGGAAACAGCGGCGTAATGCACTGCGGAATGAAACGATCGCTCACCGTCGCCCACTCTTCGAGCAGCCAGTCGTTGTACGCCTGCACGCAGGCGAGCTCTAACTCGGCGTCCCTGATGCGGCCGAAGCTCTGGTCCCCCGATCCCGCTACGGTGGGATAGAGCACGGAGTAGGCGACCCCGGCGGCATCCATCGCCTTGAGCCGTTCCCTCGGGTCGTAGACCGACGGCGCCACTTCCGACCAGCGCTCGGGGTTTTTCGTTCGGTCAGACATGATCGCGCCGCAATCGGCGGCGCCATTGAGCCCCAGTCTATGGCCGTCGACGGCCCAACGATCGCCGCCGTCTGAATTCTTTTCAATGTGAGGAATGCGATTGCCCCACTTCGACCGCGAGAGCCGCTTGGTCCAGACCTCCGGGTGTTCCTGGACATGATCGTCGACGCTAATGAAGGAATTGTTTGCTGCCATGTTCATACGATGCTGCTTTGAAATTAAACTCTCACTCCTCACGCAACCCCATATAGCCTGAGCGCGTTGCCACAACACATCTTCTGCCGTTCATCCTGCGGCACGCCGACGAGCGAATCCTCGACATAGCTCCACGACCTCGGATAGGTCGACGCGATATGCGGATAATCGGACTCCCACATGATGTTGTCGACGCCGACCAGCTCGCGCAGCTCGATGCCCGCCTTTTCGTACCAGAAATCGACATAGATTTGCCGGCGAAAAACCTCGCTCGGTTTGGTTTTGATTCCTTCCTTCCACAGCCGGCGCTGTTCCCACTCATGATTGGACGCCTCCAGGACGTAACTGACCCAGCCGAATCCCGTTTCCGCGCAGGCCCAGTTGAGCCGTGGATAGCGGTCGAGAATGCCTGAGAAAATTAAATTGGGAATGAGTTGTGCCGGTGTCGCGCACAGGCGCGAGGTTGAAACCGTGTGAAATTCTTTCTTGGTGAATCCGTCCCACTTGGGCAGAGATAACTGTTGGACCAAACCCGACGAGCCATGCCAGTGCATGGGAATTTCCAACTCCTGGCAGCAAGCCCAGAGCGGTTCCCAATACGGATCGTTCATCCGCTTCAAACCTTTTTTGGTAAACGCCGGCTCGGCCAGCATGACGACGCCGCGATGACCGCGCTTCACGCTACGCTCGACTTCGGCGACGACGACGTCGATCTCGCTCATGTAAGGAATGATTGCCACCGGCACATAGCGATCGCTGACAGCGCGCCATTCCGCCAGCGCGTCGTTGTAGGCTTGCACGCAGGCAAGCTCGAAAGCGGCGTCGGCCTGAAGAAACGCGAAATTGGAAACCGGGCCGTTCGGATAGAGCACTTCGCCGTCGACGCGATCGTCATCCAAGGCCTTCAATCGCTCGGCCGGATCGTAGACGATCTTCGGCACTTCTTCCCAACGCCGCGGATAGTAACCGCGTTCGACACCACCCTCCATCGCCGCCGGGCAATTGCATACCCAATCGCTACGGACCTTGCCGTTGACCATCCAGCGGTCAACGGTCTGACCGTTTTCGCTCACTTCAACGATCTGTGGAATTCGATCGCCCCATTGAATTTTTGACATTCTACGGGTCCAGGCGTCGCGGTCTAATTGGGCATGCGAGTCACAACTGAATAAGCCGTACTTGGTTTCCATCTTTCACCTCCCTACAGCGGGATGGGCGCGCTCGCCGAGGTGCGTGGAATATATAATATATGTGGAAGGCTTTTCCAAGAAAGATGGACATGAAGCAAAGAGGGATGGCGACGGTTTCCCAACGGTTGACCCGATCATGGGGTTGAGATAAACGCCATCTAGGGGATTTTCGGTCACGCCCGATATACGGCGGTCGCGCTTCGGGCTTTAGCTCTAGAAACCCCAGCGGCGTAGAGATCTTTCACCGTAGCAATCAAACGAAAGGAGAACGACTGGATGGCGCAACGCAAAATAAAAATTCGCGGCGTTTATCGATCAGGCAGTCACTTGCCCATCTGGGAGGTCCTGCAAGAGGCCGGTGTCTGGGAAAAGGTCGGTTTAGACCTGGTCAGTTTCGACTACTGCGCAATGCCTCCCGACGCCGAGGCAGCGCTGTTTAAAGGCGATATTGATTTTATCTCCGGTGATCACCTTACGCCTTATGGTCTGGTGGCGCAGGGAAAGCCGATCGTAAGCATCGCCTCACCCGTGAACGGTCAGAATGCGAGCGTGGCCTCACGGGAACCGATAAAGTCAATTCAAGAGCTGCGCGGTAAACGCATCGCCGACACACCGATGGAAGGAAGGGACGGCGGCTTTCATCATGGCCGGGGAAACCACATGATGTATCTCATCCGTGCTGGAATCGGCATCAACGAAGTCCACTGGATCGAGGATGAAAGCTCCGATGCGCAGTTTGAAGCTCTAAAGTCGGGCAAAGCAGACGCGCGCTTCATCTCCGGCGCCGGAGAGAGATATAAGGAGCTGGGGTTTCACGTCGTGCCCCTCGGGCCCCTACCCATGATTAACGGCCCGACGCTAACCACCTCGTATACTGTTTTGCACAAGAAAAAAGAGCTGGGCGAACGTTTAGTCAAGGCCCTGGTGTTGGGGATTCATTGCGCCAAAACGAAACGGGAGAAGACTGAAAAAATCCTGCAGAACCTGAACAAAAAGAAGGGCCAGTCCTTCCAATATAGAAGTCTTGAGCGCATGCCTGAGAAGCCCTATCCGGACCCTCAAGGTGTGATCAACGCCTACGACCTCGGTTGCATCAAGGCACCCGAAGCCAAGCGGGTGAGCCCGCTCGCGTTGTGGGACCTGCATTACCTGCGGGAACTCGACAACTCCGGATTCATCGATAAGCTATACAGAAACTAGAGGCGCAACCTGGTTAATTTTCACACGCGGGGCGTAGAGCATGAAACATTGAACCATCATGGTAGCTTGCAGGCTCCCCAGTCCGATTGGAGGCTTCGCCATGAAGTGTCTTTTGACTCTCGCACTGATCTTAAGCCCACTCCTTATCCACCAGCCCCTGCACGCCGCGTCAACTCAGCCTAAGCGCGGTGGAACCATTACACTGGCCGTCAGCAAAGAGCTGGCGTTGATGAATCCCCTGGTCAACACCAGTTCGACGGAAGCGAGGATCCGTGAGCTGATGTTTGAGCCGCTGCTGGGCAGGGACGCCAAGGGAGCGATTCAGCCGCGCCTTGCGGAATCCTGGGAAATCTCCAAAGACGGCAAACTATATACCTTTCACCTGCGCAAAGGAGTGAAGTTTCACAACGGCAAGGAGATGACCGCCGACGACATCAAGTTTGCCATCGATTATACGTTGAACCCCAAAAACGGCGCCTATGGATTGGCCGACCTGGACGCCGTCGAAAAAACCGAAGCGGTCGACAAATACGCTCTTAAAATCTCGCTCAAGAAGATCAATCCGTTGTTCCTGACGGTCTTGACCGACATTCGCGCTTTTTGCGCCATCCCAAAAGAATCCTTGCCGGAGGGAATGAGAAAACCCTCCACCTTTCCTCCGGGAACCGGCCCCTTCAAGTTTGTCGAGTGGAAGCCCGGCCAACGGGTCGTCTTTGAGCGCTTTGGCGACTACTGGGGAGAAAAAGCCTACGTGGATCGGGTCGTCATGCGCGAGATCGGAGACGCAACCGTGCGGTTCGCCGCTTTGCAAGCGGGTGACGTCGACATCATCGAGCGCACGCCCTATGAATGGGTGCAGCAGATCGTTCAGGGGAAAATCAAGGGCATCGGGTACGCCAAAGCCAATATCGCGGGCGCCCGCAACCTTGAATTCAACGCCTATGACGCGCCGTTCAACAACAAGAAACTCCGCCTCGCGATAGCCTACGCTCTCGACAAACAAGAGATTATGCAAGCCGCCTACTTCGGGTTAGCGGAAACTACGGATCAGAGATTTCCCAAGGGCAGCGTTTGGTACTTCGATGTCGCCGCGCCGAAGTACGACTTGAACAAGGCAAAAGCTCTGTTGAAAGAATCGGGATACAATGGGGAAACCCTCGAGCTCATGGGCAACCGGGGGGAAGTCGCCGAGGTCGAAGGCGCCACGATTCAGGCTCAGCTCAAAAAAATCGGCGTCAAAATTGAGCTCAAAATCTTGGAGCGCGCCTCGGCGCTTGAAGCGCGACGCCAGGGAAAATTCATGTTCAAGCTCGCCGGCGGCAGCGACTATCCGGACCCGCTCCCAGCATACGAGGAATACGCCTGCGAGCCGGATCCCAGAAACCGGCGGCTTAACGAGTCGGGCTACTGCGACAAAGAGTATGACGCGTTGATCAAGAAAGCGGAAGTTGAAGTTGATTTGGAGAAACGAAAAGCGTTGTTCAAGCAAGTTGTGGCCAAGTTGGTCGACGATTCACCCATCCTCCCGATCGGCTTCACGCCACGCTTCTTCACCTTCCGCGACCGTGTTAAGGGATTCACGACCAATCCTTCTGGAGACTTTCAACCCTTCAGTGGGGGCTTGAGCCGGGCCTGGATCGATAAATAGCCGAGCGCCGTCATGCTTGCGCGCTATGTCGTTCGCCGCCTGCTCCAGCTCATCCCCGTCCTCATTTTGGTGAGCTTCGCGGTATTCCTTCTCGTCCGCGTCATTCCGGGAGATCCGGTGCTGGTGATGCTCGGAATCGATCCCGACGAGCGAGCGCGCATCAGCGCGGAACAGTACCGGGTCCTACAACACCAAATTGGTCTCGATCGACCGATCTATGTGCAATATCTCAATTGGGCGGACAAGATCATCCACGGCGATTTTGGTTTGTCTTTGGCGTCCCGCCGGCCGATCGTCGAAATCATATTCGAGCGTTACCCGGCGACCCTTTACCTTGCTGTGATCGCCCTATTCGTCGGGCTCGCAATCGCCATCCCCGCCGGTGTGATCGCCGCGGTCAGGCAGAACACCGGCGTGGATTACGCCGCGATGGGATTTGCTCTTTGGGGTATCGCCATGCCCAATTTCTGGCTCGCGCTCATGTTGATGGTTCTTTTCAGCCTGAAATTGGGATGGCTTCCTTCAATCGGCTACGCGAGCCCCTTTGAAAATCCTGTGCTTTTTTTTCAACACGCCTTGCTGCCGGCGATCGTGATGGGAACCGAGCTCGCCGCTCCGCTGATGCGTTACGTGCGAGCGGAAATGTTGGATCAACTCAGGCAAGATTACGTGCGCACCGCATGGGCCAAAGGCTTGCCCTCGCGCATGGTGATCGTCAAGCACGCGCTCAGGAATTCTTTGATCGCTGCAGTCACGGTTGTGGGATTGCAGACGGCCCGGCTCTTGGGCGGGGCGACGATCATAGAAACTGTGTTCTCGTGGCCGGGAGTGGGCCGGCTCTTGATCGACGGAATCTATGCGCGCGACTATCCCATCGTGCAGGGCGCGGTCTTACTGATCGCGGTGACGTACGTTTTCATCAACCTGATCGTAGATGTTATTTACAAATGGCTGGACCCGCGCATCAAGCTCGAATAGGTAAGCAGCGATGAAGGAAGAGACTCTACCTCAAGGCGCATGGACGGCAACCGAGAAAGCCGGCTCGGCTCTGTCGCGGTCAGTCGACGCCTGCCGGGTCATCGCTCGCAACCGCCTCGCTTTGCTGGGCCTCTTCATCGTCTCTGTGGGAATCCTGACCGCGATCTTCGCGCCCTATCTGGCCACCCATGACCCCTACGAAATCAACATCGCACAGCGCCTCCAGGCGCCCAGTCTGGAGCATTGGCTGGGCACCGACTTCCTGGGACGTGATACCTACAGCCGTATCGTCTTTGGCGCGCGCACGGCATTCGAGATTGCCACGGGCGCGGTTTTTTTGGGAGCTTTCTTTGGCATTCCTCTCGGGGCGATCGCGGGATTCAGCGGTCGGTGGGTCGATTCTACGATCATGCGCTTTATGGACGCCATCATGGCGTTTCCCGGACGGCTCTTGGCGATTGCACTCGTGGCTTCGGCCGGCGGGGGCTTTGCCTCTCTCTACATTGCCCTCGGCCTCAGCGCTATCCCCTCGAACGCCCGCATCGTGCGCAGCGCCGTGCTGTCCCAAAAAGAAAGAGAATACGTCGAGGCCGCCCGCATGTCCGGAGAATCCGAGTTCTCTATCCTTTTCTTTCAGGTTCTGCCGAACTGCTTCTCTCCGCTCCTCGTGCGCCTCAGTCTCGAGTTCGCCCACGCGATCCTCGCCGAGTCGTCTCTGAGTTTTCTCGGCCTCGGATTGCCGCCGCCGACCCCGAGCTGGGGATTGATGCTCAAAGAAGTCACGCCCTTTTTGCAGCTTCAACCCATGGCGGCTTTCTTTCCCGGGTTAACGATTTCCTTCATCATTCTCGGGTTCAATGTCCTTGGGGATGGCTTGAGGGATATTTTCGACCCGCGCCAGTACGAAAGATGAAAATGGACGCGCCTTTGCTTGAGGTGAAGAACCTCACCATCCATTTTCACCTCCGACGGGGCATTCTCAACGCGGTTCGGGATGTTTCCTTTTCCTTACGAGAAGGCGAAACGTTCGGCATCGTCGGCGAGACCGGCTGTGGCAAGACTGTGACTTCGCTTTCGATCCTGCGCCTGATTCCTTGTCCTCCGGGCGAGATCGTTGGCGGCGAAATCCTATTCCAAGGAGAAAATCTGCTCAAGAAAAGCCCACGCGAGATGGAGAAGATTCGCGGGCGCAAAATCTCCATGGTCTTCCAGGAACCCATGACCTCGCTGAACCCATCGCTTACCGTGGGCGAGCAAATCAGCGAGTGCTATCGGGTCCACATGGGCCACTCCAGCAAAGTCGCGCGCGAGTTCAGCGAACACACCCTGCATTTGGTGCATTTGCCTTCGCCAAAGACGCTGGCAGGCCGGTATCCGCATGAGCTCTCCGGGGGCATGCGACAACGGGTGATGATTGCGATGGCGCTGGCCTGTCAACCCGAGCTGCTGATTGCGGACGAGCCCACGACGGCTCTCGACGTCACCATTCAGGCTCAAATCCTGGAACTCTTAAAAGAACTTCAGATGAAAATGAAAATGGCTCTGATATTTATTTCTCACAATCTCGGCGTCGTGGCTCGTCTCTGTGACCAGATCGGAGTCATGTACGCAGGATCCTTGGTCGAACTGTCAGACAAGAAATCCTTATTCACGAATCCTCTGCACCCCTACACTCGGGCCCTCTTGAACGCGATTCCGAGGCCGGAACTGCGCCACGAGACCCTGAACGCCATTCCCGGCGCCGTTTGCAATCTGTTTGAACCGCCCCCCGGCTGCAAGTTTCATCCCCGTTGCTCCAAGGCAAAAGAAATCTGCAAAACAGAGATGCCGAGCTTAGAACCGAAGAACGGCGAAAATCTGGCCGCCTGTTATTTCCCCGGTGCCTGATGCTCGAAGTCAATAACCTCACCAAATATTTTGACATCGGTGGGGGCCTTGTGAGCCGTCTCTCATCGGGGCTCCAGCTTCTCAAGGCGGTCGACCACATCTGTTTTTCCGTACCGGAGGGAAAGACTTTTGGACTGGTGGGTGAGAGCGGTTGCGGAAAATCGACGACGGCGCGGCTCATCGCCCGTTTGATCCCCGCAACCGAGGGAGAGGTTTTTTTCCATGGCCGAGATATCCTGCGCCTTCCCAAGCCAGAGGTGCGGGAGCTACGCAGGCACATCCAAATGATTTTCCAGGATCCTTACTCCTCTCTCAATCCGCGCATGAAAGTTATTGACGTCGTAGGACGCCCCTTGACTCGTTTTCACGGTCTCAAAGGGCAAAAGAAGATCGATCGCGCGGCGGAGTTGCTGGAACTCGTGGGACTTCGGCCGGAGCACCTGCACCGTTATCCCCACGAATTCAGCGGCGGCCAGCGCCAACGCATTGGGATTGCTCGCGCCTTGGCTGCCGGTCCCAAGCTCATCATTGCCGACGAACCGGTATCTTCGCTCGATGTCTCCGTTCAGGCCCAGGTGCTCAATCTCCTGAAAAAGCTGCAGCGAGAACTCAAGCTAAGCTTGATCTTCATTTCTCACGACTTGAACGTCGTGGGTTATCTCGCAGATATCGTGGCGGTCATGTACGCGGGCAAAATTATGGAGATCGCTCCGGTCGCGGAGATCTTCAACGCCCCTCTCAATCCTTACACCAAGGCGCTTCTGGCTTCGAACCCGACGGTCGGGCCTTCCATGGAGGCCGTCCAATCACCGCTGAAGGGAGAGGTCATACTTCCGCTTAATCCGCCCCCGGGCTGCCGCCTGGAGCCCCGTTGTCCGATTCGCGTCGCTAAGTGCAAAATGATCGAGCCTCGCTTGGAGGAAAAAAAAGCGCTGCACCAAGTGGCCTGTCACGAGGTGTGAGAGCGCCGCGCTTGCCGAGTCGCTGAATCCTGGGTATGTTCGCCCCATGGAAATCAAATACGGCCTGATCAGCGCGGACTCGCATGCGGCATTCCATCGCGACGACTTTACGTCGCGCATGTCGGCCACCCAGTGGGGCGAGCGCATTCCTCATGTGGCGAGCAAACAGGAAAACGGCAAGCGCGTCGACGGTTGGAGCATCTATGGCCGGCCGCCGCGCGGCAGCGTATGCAATTGCCCGGCGGTGATGGGCGATCCTTTTCCGACATGGCCGACACTTTGGGAAGAAGTGCCGCGGATGGCCTACGATCCCAACGAGCGGCTCAAGGCGCTGGATATCGACCGAGTCGATGCCGAGGTGCTCTTTCCCAATCCGCCCGGCGGTTCGTATTACGAATTCGGCGACATCGAATTTGAATTCGCCGTCGTGCAAGCCTACAACGACGCGCTCGCGGATTGGCGGCGCGTGAGCGACCGCTACCTGCCGCTCGTGATCCTGCCATATCTGAGCGACCCCAAAATTATCGCGCGCGAGATCGAACGCGCCGTGACCAACGGCCATCGCGGCGTGAACGTCGCCGGCAAGATGCCCAAGGGGCTTCCCCACCTCGCCGCGCCGCACTGGTATCCGGTTTGGGACGTTTGCCAGCAATTGAACGTGCCGATCCATTTTCACGGCTCGGCGGGACTCGACACCGCCGCGTCGGCAAAAAAGTGGAGCGGTTATTCAGAGCGGCAGGCTCATTCGGCGTCCACCAGCACCTCGTCGGTCACGCCGGCGCAAATCATTCCGCATTTTATTTTCTCCGGCATCACTGAACGATTTCCGCGCCTCAAGCTGGTCTTCGCCGAGGCAGGCATCGGCGGGCTCAACTACGTGCTCGCGGCCTGCGATCACGAATGGGAATGCCGCCATCTGTGGACCGAGGGACTTTCCACGCGTCCGAGCGAAGCCGTGCGGCGCCAGATGTATGTCAACTTCTGGTTCGAAGCCGAAGGCATCAAGCTCCGCGAAGACATCGGCATCGACAACTTGATGTGGGAAGCGGACTTCCCGCACGTGGCCTCCTACTACCCGCGCTCCTGGGACGCCATCGAGCGAGTCCTGGAAGGCGTCTCTGCCGACGACCGCCGTAAGCTCCTCTATGAGAACGCGCTGCGCGTTTACGACATCGAAGCCACCATCGCACACACATAGCCAAATTTCCCGTCGATGCGGCTTGAACGTTTTGAACGACTTGAACATATTGAACGGCTTGAACGGCTTTCTCTTATGAATTTGCACTATGGCTTGATCAGCGTCGACGACCACGTCCAAGAGCCGCCGGATCTTTGGACCGACCGGCTATCGAAGAGCCGCTGGGGCGAGCGCATCCCGCATATCGAGGGCGCCGACGGCTCGGAGCGTTGGGTCGTCGATGGCCAGGTGCTGCTCGACGGCGGCCCTGCCCGTGTGGCAGCGCTGATAGCGGACCGCAACCATGAGCCCAGCCGTTGGGAGGAGGTCCCGCCGGCCGCCTATCGCCCGAGCGCACGGCTCCAAGTGATGGACGCGGCGGGGGTCGACTATTCGGTGCTTTACCCGACGGTGGCCGGCTCGGCGGGACAAAATTTCGCCCGGCTGAAAGATCCCGAGCTGGAGCTCGCCTGCGTGCAGGCGTACAACGACTGGCTGGTCGAAGAATGGGCCGGCGCCAGCGAGCGATTCATCCCGCAGTGCATCGTGCCCATCTGGCCGCCCGAGACGACCGTGGCGGAGATCGAGCGCGCCGTCGCCAAAGGCCATCGCGGAGTTATTTTTCCCGCCGTGCCGATGGACCTGCGCGATGTGCCTCACGTCGCCGGCCCGGAATACGACCCGGTCTGGGAAGCCTGCGCGAGCTTGAACGTGCCGCTCTGCCTCCATGCCGGCGCTTCGCCCAAATTGCAGTATGCGCCGTACTCCGGGCTGACGCCGGCCCTTGCGGAAGCGCTCAACGCCGTGACCCAACCGGTCTCGAGCGTGTTTGTCCTCGGCCTCTATCTTTTCTCTCGCGTCTTGCTGCGGCACCCGATGTTGCGCGTGGTGCTGGCGGAAAGCGCGCTGAGCTGGGGCATGCTTTATCTGGAATGGGCCGACCACCAGTTCGACCATGACGGCCTTGCCCGCGAAGGTTATGATCTCACACCGTCTGAGATGTTTCGCCGGCAGTGTTACTTGAACGCCTGGTTCGATAAGATCGCGCCGTTCGAACCTTACCTTGGGGCCGAGCGCATCCTCTGGTCGACGAATTTTCCCTTGGCGACGTCGACCTGGCCGCAGACGCGACAAACGATCGAGCGCTGCTTCCAGGGGGTCTCGGCGGAGAAGCGGGAGATGGTGCTGTGGAAAAACGCGGCGAGCCTCTACGCGTTGTAAAGAGTCACGTCTCGCTGCTGTAAGGGCACTGCGATATAGCCGCTTGATCGGCGGAACGGGTTTGCCGTATATAGGTAGAAGACGAGGGAGAAAACGATGAGCCAAGCTAACGTCACGAAAGAGGACCCGCGGCTGGAGGCTTTGCACCGCCGGATGGCGGAGAACTCGCTGGGCGGACATTGGCAGTCACGTCCGAGGGCGCCGAAATTGGAGCCCTTCTTGTGGCCCTGGTCGGTGATCTACTCCTGCCTGATGGAGTCGGGAGAAGTCGTCCAGTTGGGGGGTATCGGCGACGCCGCCAACCGGCGCACGGTCCAGCTCGTGAACCCGGCGCTTACCGCCCAGAAGTCAACGAGCCGCACCTTGCAGATGTCGATACAATTGGTCAAGCCCGGCGAAAGAGCGGAGTGCCATCGACACACCGCGGCCGCGCTGCGCTTCGTGGTCGAGGGAGACGGGACGGGATACACGACCGTCGAAGGCGAACAGATGTTGATGGAGCCGGGCGATCTGGTGCTGACGCCGAACTGGACGTGGCACGACCATTACAATCCGGGAAAAAATCCCATCGTCTGGCTGGACGTTCTGGACGTCCATTTAACGTCTCACCTGGACGCCACCTTCCACGAGATCTACGGCGAAGGTCCGGCCCAACCTGTCGTCAAGCCCGACGGGTACTGCCGGCAGCGCCTGGGAATCGTGCGGCCCCGGACGGTGAATATGGGCGGTCAAGCCTTACCGTACACCTACAAGTGGACGGACGCGGTCGCGGCGTTAAAGGAAGTGGCGGCCGCGGGCCGGAAGGATCCTCACGATGGGATCTTGCTCGAATACGCGAATCCGCTGACGGGCGGGCCGACGATGCCGACCATCGGCTGTTGGGTACAATGGCTGGCGCCGGGTGAAATCACCCAGCCCCACCGCCACACCAGCAGCACGATTTATCATGTGGTCGAGGGCCAGGGCGTCACAACGGTCGGCGGAAAAAAGGGCGTTGGAGATGATTTGGCATGGGGACCCAAGGACTGCTTCTTTGTTCCCTCGTGGCAATGGCATCGGTTTAGAAACACCTCCAAGAAAGAGCCGGCGATAATCTTTTCCGTGACTGATCGTCCGGTGCTGGAAAGCCT
Source organism: Binatia bacterium (assembly GCA_036506735.1). Lineage (GTDB taxonomy): Bacteria > Desulfobacterota > Binatia > UBA9968 > UBA9968 > JAJPJQ01. The sequence goes on from DASXRG010000042.1 coordinate 16,379, forward strand.
CGGGCTGTTTCGCGAAGAACAAGAGTAGGAAAGAACCGGAGTGATAGAGTTTTGGCGTAGTGGCTCTTAAAATAACGGCGGATAACAACCAATCAAAGGAGGAATGCAATGGCTGGACTCAATGAATTGCGCAAGACAGTGAAAGGTCTGGTGATCCCGATTCCCGCGGTCTTCGACGGGAAGGGAGAACCGGACCTCCCGATGATCGAGAAGCTGGCGGACTGGTATCTCGACGCCGGCGTCCATGCTTTCTTTATCCTTGGCTCCCAGGGGCAGGGGCCGGCCTGCCGCATCGATCAGCGAAAAGCGGTGGCGGAGACGGTGGTGCGCCGCGTTAACGGTCGGGTGCCGTGCATCGTCCAGGTCGGGGCGGTGGAACCGTACACGAGCATCGAGCTCGGGCTCCACGCAAAGCAAATCGGCGCGGACGCGATCGGCGTCGTCGGCCCCTATTATTACAGCGACCGCAACGAGTGGGAGCTGATCGAGCATTACAAAATGGTGGACAAGGCGGTCGGGCTTCCGATGTTGCTCTACAATAATCCGGAATACTCGGGCTATCCGATCCCGCCGGCAATGATGGCGAAACTGCGAGAGGCGGTGCCGAATGTCTTCGCGGCAAAATTGGCCATGGGGAGCATAGACCAGGCGGTGAACTACCTGCGCGTGTTGTCACGGGAGTTCATCATCTTTATTCCGATCACCCAGATGATTCCGGGCATGCTCGTCGGCGTGAGCGGCAGCATCGCCGCGGGAACGCCGGTGACGGTGCCGGAGATCGGCGTGCAGCTGATCGAGGCGATCTGGGCGCAGGACTTTGAGCGGGCGCAGAAACTGGAAGTGCTTCTGTTGGAGCACGGCGAACGGATGGCGCCGATCCGGGGGTATGGGAGACGCGTTACGCTGGAAGGCCTGCGCATAAGAGGACTCGCGGTGAAAGAGTACCCCAGGTGGCCGACCAAGCCGCTCAGCGCGGAACATCAAAAACTATACGAAGAGAATATGAAGCGTGTGCTCGACGAGTTGAGCGCGCTGACACCGGCCGCCGCCGGCCAGAAAAGGAAAGCGGCGGTGTAAATGACCCTCACCCTTTCCCTCTCCCCAGCAGGGAGAGGGAAAGGGTAGAGATTTGAACTGGTGACGTAGACGAAAAGGTTTCGATTGTGGCGCGCCAATATAAAGTAATCTCCGGGGACGGACACATCGATCTCAACCCCGATGTTTGGCGGGACCGCGTCGCGGTAAAATGGAGAGACCGCGCGCCGAAGCGAGTGAAAATGGCGAACGGCTCGGACGCCGTCGTCATCGACGGAGGCGAGCCCAACACGATCGGCATCACGCGCAGCGTCCGCGTTGCGCACAAAGACCTCGCCGTGCAAGTCCCGACCTTTGAAAACAGCGCCGGCACCGGCTCCCCCGAACAGCGGGTGCGCGAACAGGACCAGGACGGCATAGACGCGGAGATCCTTTTTTCCCAGATCTCGTTCGTGCTGCGGCAGGCGAAGGACGACGATCTCTATCTGGAATTGATTCGCGCGTACAACGAGTTCCTCGCCGAGGAGTACATGGCCGCGGCGCCGGACCGGCTGTTTCCCATGGGCCTGATCCCGATAACCGGGGTGAACGACGCGGCGCGGGAGCTCGATCACTGCGCCAAGCTCGGCCTGAAGGGCGTAAAGCTCGACAAGTTCCCGAGCGGTAAGAGCTATCCGACGCCCGAGGACGACAGATTCTGGTCCGCGGCGATAGAGCTGCGCATGCCGCTGACCAATCACAATACCGGCCGATTCGGCTCGGGACGGGGGGAACCGTGCTTCCTCTATGAAAAGGAACCGGGCGAGGATGTGCACCAGCGAGAACCCATGAACTATTTTTTCCGCTTCACCAACGACGCCATGACAGGCGCAACGCAGATGGCGTTCGCCGGAGTATGGGACCGCTTCCCCACCCTTCAGATGTACTGGGCGGAGACCATGATCGGCTGGCTCGAGTACGGCCTCTGGCAGCTCGACGATCACTACCAGCGATACATGCCCATGATCCAGACCAACTGGGGGCTCAGATATCTGGAGCGCAAGCCGAGCGAGTACTTGAAGGAGCGCAATTACTGGGGCTTCCTGCACGATCCGGTGGGTGTGCGCCGGCGCGACTGCATCGGTTACGATAAACTGCTATGGGGCACCGATTTCGCCCATGCGGCGAGCGAGTGGCCGAACTCGATCAAGGTCATGGAGCAGGACTTCGCCGGCGTGCCGGAAAACGAAAAACGCGCGATGCTGGTCGGCAACGTCGTAAAATATTTCCATCTGGACGGCTAGCTGTGGGCGACGTAGGAACAACCCACGAAGACCTCGAGCGGTTTCTCGCCGAGCACCATCTCGTCGGCGCCGGGCTCAGACGCGAGGGGCGCGCGGCGCCGCGCACGGGCAACACGGCCGCCCACTGGAAATGGGAGGGCATCTACAAGGGCCTGATGCGGTCGGGGGAGATCGTGACCGTCGGCCCCAACGGCATGACCGGGATGCGCTCGGTCGTCGGGATCGAAGCGCGCAGCTTTCCCATCTGGATGAACGCCCAGATCCTCATGCCCGGCGAGCGGACCCAGGCGCACCGCAACATGCGGAACGAAACCCGGCTGGTCTGCCAGGCGCCGCCGGAGGCGGTCTTCGTCTGCGAGCATGAATCGTTTCCAATGGCGCGCGGCGACGTCGTCACCAACCCGGCCTGGACCTTCCACGACCACTGGAACCGGGGCGCGACGCCGGCGCTCTGGGTCGACGGCTACGACAACGGCTACAACCAGGGCGTCAACATCAACCAGCGACTGCCGGACGACGCTCCTTACCAGGAGATCAAAAAGATCGAGGGATACGGGCCGAGAACCCGCGGTCACACCCGCCCCGTATCCGGCGAGCCGCCGTTTCCCTTCCCGCCGATGCGCTATCCGTGGACCGAGACGGAGGCGGCGCTCGCAGCGATGAGAGAAGCCGGAGAGAGCGACCCCTACGACGGGATTCAGATCATGCTGGCCAATCCCCTGGATGGCGGGCCTACTCTGCCGACGATCGTCTGGCAGGTGCAGCTTATACCCGCGCGGCAAAAAACTCTGCCGCACCGCCACAACAGCACCACTTTTTACTTCGGGTTCGAAGGCGCAGGCGCTCTCGTCATCGAAGGCGAGCGGTTGGAGTGGCATCGTGGCGACATCTTCGCGGTGCCGGCGTGGAACTGGCACCACCACGAGAACGTCGGCAACGGCGACTCGATTCTCTTCTCGATCGACGATTGGCCGGCCATGAAGAAGCTCGGCTTCTACCTGAAGGAAGAGGCGGCGCCTTAGCCGAAACCCACCATGGCCAACCCCAAGCTTCGCTTCTATTTCCGCGAGCCCACCATCGACACCAACACCGCCATAACCGACGGCACCGTCAAGATCGACGGATTCGACTTTGAGTTCGTTGATTCGGAAGACCAGGCCGACGCCTGGGACTGCGGCTTCGCCGCGCGCGTGCGCGCCTACGCAAAAGCTCTTCCGCACATCTCCATACCGGCCTTCCCCAACCGCAAGTTTCGCCTGTCCTACATTTTCGTCAACAGCAAGGCGCGCCTTGAGTCGCCGAGGGACTTGGAAGGCAAGCGTGTTGGCATCATGCAGTGGGACAACACCGCCGGCGTCTGGGCACGGGGCGCGCTGCAGCATTATTACAGCGTTGATCTCACCCGCATCAACTGGCTCGCGGCGCGGATCAAAAAAGAGGGTGTAGCCGAAGGTATTCACATCGAAAAACTGGAGGATCGCGGCGACGCGGACGCGATGTTGGACGGGTTATTGGTGGACGGGACGCTCGACGCGGTCATCGGTCCTAACGTGTTGCCCTCCATTTCGAATCGGGACCCGCGCACGCGCCGTCTTTTCCGCGACTACAAGACCGAGGAGCAGATCTATTTCAAAAAGACGGGCATTTTCCCCACCAGCCATATCGTCACCTTGAAACAGGAGTTCGTCGAGCGCCATCCGGGCGCGCCGGTGGCCTTGCTCCAGGCTTTCCGCCGCTCCCGCGACGAAGCCTTCAACCGCCTCGAGGGACCCGATCCGCATATCATCGTGTACTCATGGGCCGCCGCCGCGGTAAGCGAACAGCGCGAATTGATGGGCGAGAACTACTGGGCCTACAACCTCGAGAACAACCGGCGCAGTCTGGAGGCGCTCACGCAGTTTGCCCACGAGCAGGGATTGTCCCCGACCCGGATCGACTACGAGAGCTTTTTCCATCCGGAGGCGGCGAGACTGCCCGGCGCGTAGCCCTGACCTATACGGCCCAGTGCAGGATTCAACTCAGAACGCAGATTCCACTATGCGGCCGACCACAGACGCTGCTGACGGGCGCGCCAGCGAGGCCAAGGTCGCTATGCGGCTCGAGCGCCTGTGGAAGAGCTATCCCGGCAGCGCGCAGCCAGCGGTCAAAGAGCTCTCGCTCGATGTGCGCGACGGCGAAATCGTGAGCCTGCTCGGGCCGAGCGGCTGCGGCAAAACCACCACTCTGCGCATGGTGGCCGGCCTGGAGGTCCCGGACGCGGGCGACATCTTCTTCGGCGAGCGCGCCGTTGTCGTGACCTCGCGCCGGCTGTGCCTGCCGCCCGACAAGCGCAACGTCGGCATGGTGTTCCAGTCCTACGCCATCTGGCCGCACATGACGGTGGCGGAGAACGTCGCCTTCCCGCTCAAGGCGCACAGGTTTCCGCGGCGGCAAATCAAGGAGCGCGTGCGCCGCACGCTGGAGCTGGTCGGCATGGCCGGATACGAGGATCGTCCGGGGCCGCTGCTTAGCGGCGGCCAGCAGCAGCGCGTCGCGTTCGCGCGGGCGCTGGCGACCGAGCCCCGCGTCTTGCTGCTGGATGAGCCTTTCAGCAACCTGGACGCCAAGCTGCGCGAGCAGATGCGGATCGAGGTGAAGCTTTTACAAAAGCGGCTAAACATCGCGGTGCTGTTCGTCACGCACGACCAGATCGAGGCGCTGAGCCTGTCCAATCGTATCGCGTTGATGAACTTCGGCGTCGTGCAGCAACAGGGAAGCCCGCGCCTGCTCTACGAAAAGCCGGTCAACGAATTCGTGCGCGACTTCGTCGGCAGGACCCTGCTGTTCAAGGGTAAGGTCCAGACCACCAACCCGTCCGGGCAGATGGCGATCGCTCTTGCGGGCGCGCCGGACTGCGCCGTTTTCGGGCGCACCTACAACCCGGGCGGCATCCAGAGCGGCGCGTCGGTCTATGTCGCGGTCCGGCCGGAGGATGTGGAGATCCTTCCGGCGCTAAGGTCCGAGGTGCCGTCCGGAATGATCGGCGGCACGGCGCAGGCGGCGCTGTTCATCGGCGAGCGGATCGAATACCAGGTCGAGGTCGACGGGCAGGGGGTCATCGTGATCTACGGAGAGCGCCACAGTCCTGTGGAGGAAGGAAGCAAAGTGTGGGTGAAGCTCAGGCCCGACGGGCACAGCGCCTGGGCGTCCGACTGGTCGCATAGGGAAGAGGGCGGCTAGCAAGGAGGAATCCGGCATGATCGGAGGAATTTTACTGGCGACTTTAGGAATATCCCTTTTTCTCTCGCCCGCAGCCTACGGCGCTTCACCGACGACGCAAGCGAGCTTCGACCAGGAATGGTCTAAGCTCATCGCCGCTGCGAAGCAAGAGGGAACCGTTGCAGTTGCTTCCGGCGGCGCACCTTCGCGCCAGTATCGGCCCGTGGTCGATGTCTTCCAGAAAAAGTTCGGGGTAAAAGTCGAGGTCTCTACGGGCAGTGCGACCGACACCGTAAACCGGGTGCTGGCGGAGCGGAAGGCCGGGAAATATACGATGGACGTCGCTTTGATCAGTTCCCGTGAGAGCCAACAGAGACTGGTTCCCTCGCAATCGCTGGTGCCGTTCGCTCCCTTGCTCATCCATCCCGATGTGGTGGATAAATCCGCCTGGTACCTCGGGCGACATTGGTACGCCGACAAATCATCGAGCTACGTCTTTATCTACCACGTGTCCAAAGAGGATCAGTATGAATCCTGGTACAACACCGACAAGATCAAGGAAGCGGAAATAACGACGATCAAAAAGCAGACGGATTTCTTCGACCCGCGCTGGAAAGGCAAGATCGCGGCCCAAGGGATGGGCGACCCGTCCGGCTTGCGCCAGATGATCGACAGCTACTTCGAGCCCGACCGGGGGCAGGAATGGGTGCGGACTTATCTTCTCGACGCGGGAATTACGTTCACGGATGATCGGCGGATCCTCGAGACGTGGCTCACGGGAGGAAGGTTTCCGCTCCAAGCCGTCGCCACCGGGAGCGAGGACCTGATCACGCTGGCGAAAAAAGGACTGCCCATCAAGCAGATATTTCTTCCCAAGCAAGCCGGCCTGATCCGGGCCGGCGGCTCCGGTTGCTGCATTTCGGCGTTTGCCAACGCGCCGCATCCGAACGCGGCAAAGCTCTTCGCGAACTGGTTTCTATCGAAGGAGGGGCAGACGTTGACGCACACCCAGATCCCGAATATCGACCGGTCATCGCTGCGCAATGACGTCCCGTTCGGCGAGGTGGTGCCTGAACAGCGGCGCGCTCCGGGCGTGGAATACGCTTTCCCGGACGCCGATCCCAAATTCGGCGCGCGCCAGGAGGAGGCGCAAAAATGGATCTTGAAGCTTTGGGAGTCGCGGCAAAGATAGGGCCCGTTCAAAACGTTCCAATCGTTCAAGCAGTTCAAACTGTCAATCGAAAGAACCGACTCGGATCGTCAAACGGCTTGAACGTTTTGAACGGCTTGAACGAATAATCACGCGTGGAACATTTACCGACAATCGATCAACTGAGCCTGCCGCAAAGCGTGAGCGCGCCGCGCTTCACGCCCGGCCATTTCATCATGGCGGTCTTGCTACTGTCGCTCGGCTATTTTCTCATCTGGCCGATCCTGCTTCTGCTCATCAACAGCTTCAACGCGGCGACCGACTGGTTCGTCGAGCCTCGGACCTGGGGGCTGCGCCACTGGCAGAGCGCGTTCCTGCGGCCGGGTCTGCTGCGCTCCCTGGGCAACTCGCTTCTCGTATGGTCATTGACCGCGGCCGCCAGCTTTCCCATCGGAGTCGCCATCGCCTGGATCCTAGCGCGCACCAAAATTCCGTTCAATCATACCTTGGAGTTCATGTTCTGGATCTCCTACATGGTGCCCGCCCTTCCCACCACCATCGCATGGATCACGCTGTTGGACCCGGACCTCGGCATGATCAACGTCGCGCTAAAAAAGTTTTTTCTCCTCGATCAGGGCCCTTTCAACATCTTCAGCGTTCCGGGGATCGTCTGGGCGAACCTGATGGGCCACGGCATCGCGCTCAAAGTCATGCTGCTGACGCCGGCCTTCCGCAACATGGACGCGGCTCTGGAAGAGGCCGCGCGGGTCGGCGGGGCAAGCAACCTGAGGACGCTGTTCAAAGTCACGCTTCCGCTGATGATCTCGCCGATGATTCTCGTCTTCGCTCTTCAGCTCCTGCGCGTCTTCCAGTCTTTCGAGACCGAGTACCTGCTGGGAGTGCCGTTCGGCTTCTATGTCTACTCGACGAAGATTTTTGCCTTGATACGGGACCCGATTCCCAACTATGGCGAGGCGACCGTGCTGGCGAGCATTACGCTGCTGATGATCGCGCTCATCATTCCTCTGCAGCGCTGGATTCTGGAGCGGCGCCGCTACACGACCATCACCGGCAGCTTCCGGCCCGGCCTCATCGATCTCGGCAGATGGAGCTACGTCGCCTTCGGCCTGATCGCGTTTCTTCTGGTGCTGCTGACGGTTGGCCCGCTGCTCACGCTTGTGCTCGGCAGTTTTATGACCAGGATCGGCTACTTCATGCTCGGCTTCACGTTGGATCACTGGAAGTTCGTGTTGACTGATCCCGTTTTCCTGAAGGCGCTGCGCACCACGCTGATTCTCGCCGCCACCGCCGCCATTGTCAGCCCGCTGCTGTTCTCGGTAATCGGTTACATTCTGGTGCGAACGCGCTTGCCCGGCCGCGGCGCGCTCGACCTGATGGTCTGGTGTTCCGGCGCCGTTCCCGGCATCCTCGCCGGGCTCGGTCTCCTGTGGCTGTTCGTCGGCACGCCAGTGCTCAACTTCCTCTTCGGCACCATCTGGGCGCTGATCATCGTCGTCGTCCTCCAGGGAAAAACAACCGGAGTGAACATTATGAAAGGGGTGCTCGTCCAGGTCGGCGCGGACATGGAGGAGGCCGCGCGCGTTTCCGGAGCGGGATGGATCAGGACTTATTTTCGCATTTGGCTGCCGCTGCTGATCCCCACTTTGATGCTCGTGGCGGTCCTGAGCTTCGTCAGCGCCGCCGGCGCGACCAGCAGCATTATCCTGCTCGCTTCCCGCGACACCATGACCTTGTCGCTCATGGCCCTGGAGCTCTCGTCGATCGCCGTCAGCAACCGCGAGGCGGCGAGTATCATCAGCATCTTCATCATCGCACTCACCGTGGCGGGAGCAATCATCGTCAGATACTTCGGCCTGCGCCTCGGCGTGCGGCACGACATACAGGTCGGCCCGGCTCAGCTCGCCAGCGCCCCGCAGCCCGCCGCCGGTCGAAGGTAAACTCGAGCCTCAGACGGCACAATAAATCCTGGCGTTTATCGCTAGAAACAGAAACGTTTCTGATCGGTAAAAGACCTAGCCTCGGCCGAGAAAGATAGGTTTGGCTTCGGTCCGCTCCAAATAACGCACAAACCGGTACTTCGTTTCCAACAAATCCACATTGCTGCGGACGATATTGCGATGGACCAAACTCTCTTCGATCTTGCAGACAACGAACCGCAGCCCGCTTTCCTTGAGCGCGCGCGTGGCTTCCCGTTGGAACTCAGGGAACTCGCGAATCGTGACCGCGTGCTCCATGCCCGCCCCCTTGGCCATCGCCGCGAGATCAGTCTTACCCGCCGTCGCCGTCGGCCAGCTGATCCGCGTCCCGCTGTACCGCTGATTGTCGAACACGAACACCGCCAGGTTCGACGGATTTAAGTTCGCCATCGTGGGAAGGTTGAACAGAGACAGAAGCAGACTGCCGTCGGACTCGAAGACAAACACCTTTCGATGCGGCAGCGCCAAGGCGAGCCCCATGCCCACCGCCAGCGCGTTACCCATCGACCCCAACGTCAGGTCGGCATCGCGTTTCGAGAGATGTCCCCATTCCACCCTTTGGCCGCTGAGCGACGTAACCACCAGCTCATCCTTCATCTGCGGCGCGAGCCATTCAAAACAATCGTATCGAATCATATCGTGAACTCCCCGGTAAACAGCAACGCAACCGGCTTTTTTAGAGCGTTCATCATGCGCACGGCGTCCGCGATTTTGGTTTCCAGCTTATCGCCGTCGCGCAGGATCTCGTATTCGATGCCCATAGACTTAAGCTCGTCGATCATCTTGATGCCGTACTCGGCGTACAAGAACGTATTCCGTTTATCCGCCATGCTGCCGACGTAGCCGACCAGCAACAACAGCGGCACGCCGTAGCGGATGCCCACCGTGACGAGATTATAGGCGGAGACCCAAACGCCGGGCCCTTCCATGTAGGCGGCCGATTGTTTTCCCGCCATACTGGCGCCGGCGGCGATGCCAACCGCCTCCGCCTCGCTCGCGACGGGCACGAGCCGGAAGAACTCGTCTTTTTGAATGATCGGCAGCATCTCGCTCAGGCGCGTTTCGGGCACGTAGGTGATGAAATTGACTCCCGCACCTTTCAAGCTGCTGACGATTTTATTGGCCAGGTCTGGTTCCATAGGGAGACTCCTTTAGCGGTTAGCTTTCCAGCCGGACGCCTGCAGCTCCTTGAAGAGCTTTCGGGTCAGGCTGAAGTCGAAGACTTTCTTGGTTGCCGGCGCCTCTTTGATATCCGGGGTGCGCTCGACGATCTGGTCGATCGATTTTTTTTGAACTTCCTCGCTGACCGTGCCGTCGACGGTCGTCCCCGGAAGGGCCAGATCGTAAATGCGCGTCGCCGTGGGCTGATCGATTTTAAGGACGCGTGAGTGAATAGCGATCGAGCCCGATCGGTTCTCCTTCAGGTAGAGGAGTCCCTTGAGGGTCGCGCGGGTGAATTTTTGTACAAAAACAGGATCGGACTCGAACAGGGAATCTTGCACCACGATGCTCCCCTGAACCTCGACAAAATCTTCTCCCTTGGTGAACGAAAAGAGTTGACGGTACCCTTCCGCCTGGGCCATCAGAGCGGCCTGCTCGTTCAGGACCGCGGCGTCCGTCGCGCCGGCTTTCAAGGCAAAAAAGCGCGCCGGTCCCGGGCCGGTCGCAAGAATCGCCACATCGCGGCCTCCCTCCAGACCTTGCTTCTTCAGCAGGATGCGCAGCAGGGAATCCGGGCCGCTGCCGATGCTGGAAACCCCGACTTTCTTTCCTCGAAGCTCCTCGATGGTTTTGATTTCCGATTTCGAGTAGAGCCAGAACATCGGCCGGGAAAAAGTCGTGAAGATAACCCGGAGCGGCGCGCCGCGAACCATCGGCAAAAGCCCGGCCCCGCCCGAGCTGGAGAACGGCACCGTGCCGCCGATCAGCGCTTGGACTGCGGGCGCCCCGCGCATCACCACCAAATCTACGTTCAGACCCTCTTCTTTGTAGAACCCGGCTTCCTTGGCAATGATAAAGCTGCCGGAAGATATGCTGATCGTCGGTATCCCGACCGGCACGTAGCGCAACTGCGCGTGCGTTTGCGTCGCAATCGCGGCTGTTGCAAACAGCAAAACGAGACCGAACCAACCGGACTTTGTATTACGCATCGTTTAACCTTTCGTCACGAGCCTTACCCGTTGCTGTTTTGCAGGCCGGCGAGCGCCTCGGTCGCGCATTTATGATCGTTATCCGGCGTCGAGCCGGAAACGCCGAGGCCGCCGGCGAGCTTGCCGTCAATCATGACGGCCACGCCTCCGGGACCGGCCCAGAACTCGTCGGGATAGAGGCCGGACATGCCGACAATGAAATAATTGCCCGGATAGCTGGCGTATCTTTCCATCGTGTCCTTGGTGTCGCGCTTGTACGCCACCGCCGTTTTTGCCTTGGCGATGGCGACTTTTTCGTTGAACCCGCCGGTCGCTTCGCCCATGCGCGCGAAGGCCACGAGCTTACCCATCTCGTCGACGACGGCGATGTGCATGACGGTCTTCATCTCCTTGGCTTTTTCTTTGACTCTACGAATGATGTCTTCGGCGAGATCGAGGGTCATCGTGGCCATGCTCAGGCTCCTTTTTTCTGCGGCGCGGGTTTTTCCGCGCACGCGGTCCAGACCGTTTGGCCGGTCAGCGGAACGCGGTAAATGCGCACGCCGGTCGCGTCATAAACCGCGTTGCACAGCGCCGCGGCCGCCGCCAGAGTTCCACCCTCGCCGATGCCCTTGGCGCGGAAGGGGCCCGAGCCGCCGGCTTCTTCGAGAATGATCGAATGCGACGAGCGCGGCAGGTCGCGAAAGCGCGGCAGGCGATAGTCCATTAAATTCGAATTGGCGAGCTGTCCGTCGCGATACGCGAGCTCCTCGTAGAGCGCATGGCCGAGGCCGAACATCACCGAGCCTTCCTCCTGGCCGCGGCAGTGGAGCGGATTGATCATCTTGCCTGCGTCGGTCATCGAGACGTAGTTGACGATCGTAATCGCGCCGGTCTTCTCGTCGACCTCGACTTCGGCCGCCGCCAGGCCGTTTTCCCAAAACGTCGCCGGGTAGCCCAGCGGCGCGTCGTCCCGGCGCTCGACCTTGAAACGGCCGCGGCCGGTGATCTCGCCCTCGAGGTCGCCGAAATGGCGCCGCATGACCTCGGCGATCGCGGCGCGATTTTCTCCGGCCGTGATTTGCCCGTCGTGCAACTTCAAAGACGCCGCCGGCACGCCTAAAACGCTCGCCGCTGCGGCGAGAAGCTGCGCGCGGGCGTCGCGCGCCGCGGCCTGGACCGCCTGGCCCATCACGGTAATCGCGCTGCTCGCGTGCGTGCCGCGGTCGAACGGCGTCGTGTGGGAATCGAGCGGCGCGACTTGAATCCGCTCCGGCGCGAGCGCAAGCTCTTCGGCGGCGATTTGCATGAGCGCCGTGCGCACCCCTTGTCCGATCTCGACCGAGCCGGTGAAGAGCATGGCGCTGCCGTCCATCAGGATCTGCACCAGCGCGTTGGCTTCTTTGTTCACGCCGCCGCCGTCCTTGACCGCGCAGGCGATGCCCTTGCCCCGTTTGACGCCGGGTTTCTCCGACGCCGCCGATTTTTCGCCCCAGCCGATCGCCCGAGCCACTTGCTTCAGCTCGCTCTTCAAGTCGCAGTCGATCGGAATGTTCCCGGCGGTATACAACTCGCCTTTGCCGAGTAGATTTTTCAGTCTGAGATCCACGGGGTCGATCTCGAGGCCATGGGCGATCGTGTCGAGCTGCGACTCGTAGGCGAAGGAAACCTGCGGCCCACCGAAGCCGCGGAACGCGCCGCCTGGCACGGTGTTGGTGTAGACGCAGTAGGCGTCGGTCTTGACGTGGGGAATCTTGTACGGGCCGTGCGCGCGGTAGCCCGCCCGCTCGGTGACTGTGGGGCCGGAATTCGCGTAGGCGCCGCCGTTGAAATACACCTCGCAGCGGCGCGCGACGAATGTGCCGTCGTTTTTTACGCCGGTCTTGATCGTGACCCTGGCGCTCGGATCGCACAGCGTCTTGAACGTCTCCTCGGCGCTGAGGTTTACGCGCACCGGTCTTTTGGCGAGCTGCGAGAGCGTAACGGCGAGCGCTTCGTACTTGACGCCGCTTTTCGCGCCGTAGCCGCCGCCGACGTAGGGGACGATCACCCGCACGCGGCTGAACGGCAGGCCGAACATGCGTGCGATCTCCTGGCGCAGCGGAAACGGCGTCTGTGTGCCGCTCCAAACCGTGATCTGGTCGCCCTGAAAATCGGCGACGCAGGCGTGCGATTCCATCGGATAATGCTGCGCCCCGGCGAGATAATAGGTTTCTTCGAAAACCCGATCGGCCTCCCGGAAGCCGTGCTCGACGTCGCCGCGCTCGTAGTGAAAGTGATAAAAAATATTCGTCCCGTCGTGCCGGGTGAGGCTCGCGCCGTAGCCGTATTTCGGGTCTTTGCGCGCCGGGTTCTCGTCGTGAATCACCGGAGCCGCGGCCGCCAGGGCTTCGTCGACTTCGAACAGCGCGGGCAATTCCTCATACTCGACGTCGATCTCGCGCAGCGCTTTCTCGGCGATTTTTTCGTCCGTCGCGGCGACGGCGGCGACGATGTCGCCGACGTAGCGGACCTTTTCCAGCGCGACGATCGGCTGGTCTTTGATGTAGGCGCCGTAGTGCGGCGCGGCGACGCGCAGGTTGTCTTTGGTGAGCACCGCGGCGACGCCGGGCAGCGCAGCGGCCCGAGCCGCGTCGATGCGGCGGACGCGCGCGTGCGCGACCGGGCTCCGCAGGATCCTGGCGTGCAGCATGCCCGCGAGCTTCACGTCGCTCGCGTAGACGCCGCGGCCGGTCACTTTATCGGCCCCGTCGATGCGCGAAACGTTTTCTCCGACTGCTGAACCCATCGTTACTTTTTCTCCGCCCGCAATATGCTCCCGGCTCGTTGAATCGATTCGACGATCATCTGATAGCCGGTGCAGCGGCAGATGTTCGCGTCCATGTAATCCTTGATTTCGTCCACGCCCGGATCGGGATTTTCGTCCAGCAGCGATTTGGCCAGCATGATCATGCCGGGCGTGCAAAAGCCGCACTGAAAACCGCCGCATTCGATGAACGCGCGCTGCAGCGGGTGCAGCCCGTCCGCGCCGGCGAGCCCCTCGATCGTGAGAACGTTTTTACCGTCGATCTCGAAAGCAAAAACCGAGCACGAGCTGACCGCCTTGCCGTCGAGCAGAACGGTGCAGGCGCCGCAGATCTCGATGTCGCAGGACCTTTTCGTGCCCGTGAGGTTCAGGCGATCGCGGAGAAAGTCGATCAAGAGATCGCTCGGCGCGACCTCGGCGCTGCGCTCCTGTCCGTTGAGACGGAATTTTAGCGGGATCCAGGCCTCAGCCATGGCTCCGATGGTCCTCGCAGAGCTGCGCCAGGGCGCG